>CALWJT010000025.1 GCA_944381075.1 uncultured Clostridia bacterium | reverse complement strand
AGGAATACCTTGCCGTGTCGGAAAAGGCGGCCGCGCGCCTGAACCGGTATTACAAGCTGCCCGGAGGCTGCATTTCCAGTACGGAGTTTACCTTTGGCAACCATTATGACGAAAGCGCCGAGACCTGCGACGTTTCGGACTACACATGGTCGCTTTCCTATCTGCTCGCTGCGACAAGCGATGTCCGCTATGCGGACGATATCGAAAGGTGCGTTTTCAATGCCGGCATCGGCGCCGTGACGGAGGATTTCCGCGCATTGCAGTATTTTTCCTGCGGCAATCAGCTTGTTCTGGACGAGCAGTCGAACCACAACCGGTATTTCACCGGCAACAAAATGATGGCGTACAGCCCGCATCCCGGAACGGCCTGCTGTCCCGGGAACGTCAACCGCTTTATGCCGAATTATATCGGCAATATGTGGCGTGTGGAGGGAAATCACGTGTATGCGGATCTGCTCGGCCCGTCTGAAATGGAGGCGGAGGTCCCGGACGGGACAGTTTCGGCGGTGCAGGAGACGCGCTATCCGTTTGACAATCGGTTTGTTTTCCGCATCCGCTCGACGGCGAAGACGGTGCTGCATGTAAGGATCCCGGGATGGACGTCCGGAGTGGAAACGGATGCGGAAAACGGTAAAATCGAGGGCGGCTATCTTACTCTGACGGTGAACGGAGAACTTTCGTTCGCGCTTTCGCTTACAGACAAAATCGAGCGGCACCGCGTATACGGCGGCGTGTATTTTTCCAAAGGACCGCTCGTCTACAGCCTTGGGATGAAAGGAAAACGGACGCCTTATGAAGAGCAGACGGTAAACGGCAAGGCGTTTCCTTCCTATCGCATGATGCCGGACAAGGCTTGGAACTGGGCATTCACGGAAACGGCGGAGCCGGTATTCGAGCCGGGACATGCGGACGCATGGGATCTGGAGAAGGACCTGCCCCGTATCCGTGTGCCGGCAAGAGAGGTGACAGGCTGGCGCATCCGTCCGGTGACGAGCGTAAAATGCTGGACATGGCGCTATGAGGACACGGTAAAAAAGGGACATTTTCTGTTTACGCCGAAGCTCCCGTCTATGGGAAAAGGAAAGGCGCTGGGTCCGGAAACATGGATTACACTGTATCCGTACGGCGCATCCAAGGTGCGCATGACCGTCCTGCCGACGCTGAAAGAAAAATAAAAAGGGAAATCCTCAAAAACATCCGGCCTCCAGGCCGGATGTTTTTGAAGCTCCGGACCTGTCGGAATACCGACGGAGGCGTTTGCAAACATTTTATTGCAATCTACAATAAAATGTTTGATTTCTCGAACAAAATACTTGCATTTGCATCTGATCTGTGGTATACTGCATCCATACGATCTTATAAACGTGGAAGGAGGTGTTTTGTGTGGAGGTCAGCTATAAAAAATTATGGAAGCTGCTCATTGACAGAGACCTTAAGAAAAATGATATCCGGAAATTTTTAAGCTCCAGCACCATCAGCAAATTAAACCGCGGAGAGCTGGTCTCTCTGGAGATCTTGGTCAAGCTCTGCCGGTATTTGAAGTGCGATATCGGGGACATCGTGGAAGTGCTTCCGGCGACCTGATAGTCAGATGACGCAGAGGACAACGAAGAACGGGAGAGCCGTGTTCTCCCGGAAAGGATTTACATTATGAATTTGTCAATCATATGCGACGTTCTCGGAGAAGAGAACAACGGGACTACCATCGCGGCGATGAATCTGATCCGGAGCATGAGGGCGAAGGGGCATCGTGTGAAAGTGGTCTGTCCGGACGAGGACAAGCGGGGAAAAGAAGACTATTTTATCGTTTCCAAATACAATTTCGGACCTTTGAACGGATATGTGGAAAAAAACGGCGTGTGCCTTGCCAAGCCGGACGAGGAGATCCTGCGCGAGGCGATTACGGGCGCGGACGTCGTGCATATCCTCGTTCCGTTCGCACTGGGGCATGCGGCGGCGGAGATGGCGGCGGAAATGGGGATCCCGGTGACGGCAAGCTTTCACTGTCAGGCGGAAAATTTTACAAATCATATTTTTCTCATGAATTCGGACGTCGCCAATCGGACGGTTTACCGTTTCTTTTATAAGCAGGTCTACCGGCTGTGTACGGCCATTCATTATCCGACCAAGTTTATCTGTGACGTATTTGAGAGCGAGGTCGGGCCGACCCCGCATTATATCATTTCCAACGGCGTGAACAAAAGCTTCCGGTATCATCCGACGGAGAAGCCGGAAGGGATGAAAAATGAGATCTTCGTCATGTTTACGGGTCGGTACAGCAGGGAAAAGTCTCATAAGGTGCTCATTGACGCTGCGGCGCAGTCGAAATACCGGGACCGGATCCGCCTGATCCTTGCCGGGGCGGGTCCCCTTGAGCAGAAGCTGAAGGAGTATGCAGGAGAAAAGCTGCCGCTGTTTCCTGTATTCCGGTTCTATTCCAGAGAAGAGCTTGTAAACGCCTTCAATCAGGCGGACCTGTATGTCCATCCGGCGGAGATCGAGATCGAAGCGATCTCCTGCCTTGAGGCGATCTCCTGCGGACTTGTGCCCGTTATCGCCGATTCGCCGCGGAGCGCTACGCGGTACTTTGCGCTGACGGACGATAACCTGTTCCGCTACAACGATCCGGCCTCTCTCGCCTCCAAAATAGATTTTTGGATCGAAAATCCGGAGAAAAAGGCGCAGATGCGGGAGAGATATCTCGGCTATTCGGAGCAGTTCGACTTCGACGTCTGTATGGACAGGATGGAGCATATGCTGCTTGCTGCTGCAGAAAAGGGAGCGCGCCCTGTATGAAGCCGAAGAAAACCGTTTATTATTCCGATCCTCTGAACGATGACTTCGCAGGAACGAAAATCAGCCGAAAGAGGGTAGACGGCGATTTTCCCTTTGTTCGTTCGGGGTTTTTATGGAGGCTCTTCTCTTCTTTTCTGTATTATCTGGTGGCGGTTCCTGTCGTCTGGGTTTATACCCGGCTCGTCATGGGGATGAAAATCAAGAACCGGCGTGTACTCCGAAAACTGAAGAAGACCGGCTTTTTTCTGTACGGGAATCATACCCAGCTTCTCGATCCCCTGATTCCGCCGATGGTAACGTTCCCGAAGCGGGCCTATACGGTGGCAAATCCCGACGCGGTATCGATCCGTTTTCTGAAAAACATCGTGATGATGCTCGGCGCCATTCCGCTGCCGACCAGCTTTTCCGGAATGCAGAGGTTTCTTTCGGCGGTCGAAGCGAGATGCGCCGGAAAAAATGGCATTGCCATTTATCCGGAGGCGCATGTATGGCCGTATTATACCGGGATCCGCCCCTTTCGATCCGCTTCGTTCCGGTATCCGGCAAAGCTGGGCGTACCTGCCATCGCGATGGTGACGACCTATCGCCGCCGCCGCGGCCTGCTTCGCCTTTTTGGGCGTCCGGCGGTGACGGTGACGCTGAGCGAGCCGTTCTATCCCGATCGGACGCTCGGGACAAGGGAAGCGCAGGAACGGCTCTGCCGTGACGTATATGATTTTATGGTGAAGACGTCGGCGGGAAAGGAAAATGTGGAATATATCCGGTATGAATGGAGACCGTCTGCATGACCCTGTATTTTTTTCCGGGGCCGGCGGCGGAGAAAAAAGCAGAATCCGGACGGCAGGTCCGCCGGATTCTGCTTTTTTTCAGGCTCAGGGACAGGGATCGGAGCGCGTCTGATTTTTTTTGTAGCGGCGGGGATTTTATCCGGCACCCCAGATAGAAAAAATCTGTAAACCCTCTTGACTTTATTGTGATAACGTGATAAAATGCTACTATGATTGAAAAAAGGCGGTAGGATATGGGATTGGATGAGACCGTGCTCAAAAGCGAAGAGCATGTGATGCTGGAATTGCGGGCGCTCTATAAAAAATACGGATATTCTCAGTTTAAAATGAGCAAATTCGAGGAATACGATCTTTATGTGAGAAATAAGGATTTTCTTGTAGGGGACGGGGTGATCACGTTCACCGATACGGATGGCAAGCTCCTTGCCCTAAAACCGGATGTAACGCTTTCGATCATACAGAACTCCAAGGATATGCCCGGTGTGACGCAGAAGGTTTATTACAACGAAAACGTCTATCGGATCTCGGGCAGTACCCATACCTTCAAGGAGATCATGCAGACGGGGCTCGAATGTATCGGGGACATCGACGTCTATTCGCTCTCGGAGGTGGTGATGCTGGCGGCAAAAAGTCTTGCCGCGGTCAGCGGGACCTATCTTCTCGATCTTTCTCATATGGGGATCGTATCGCCGCTGGTGGACGCTGTTCCGGCATCCCAGGAGAGGAAGGCGCACATCCTTCGCTGCATCGGGGAAAAAAACGTGCATGAGATACGGGAGATCTGCCGGGAATGCGCCGCGCCGGATGCGCTTGCAGAAAAGCTGGCTTTGCTTGTCGGGACCTATGGAAGGCCGGAGGATGTTTTTCCGGTGATGCGCGGGCTTTGTACGCAGGGACAGGCGCGCTCGGCGCTACATGAGCTGGAGTCGGTCGTAACAGCGCTCGGCGCGGCAGGACTGGAGCGGGGGCTCCATATCGATTTTTCCGTCGTGAACGATATGAATTATTACAGCGGCATCGTATTCCGCGGATTCGTTGACGGTGTTCCGGAGGGGATCCTTTCCGGCGGACAGTACGACGGGCTGATGCACCGGATGGGAAGAAAATCCGGCGCCGCAGGCTTTGCCGTTTATCTCGATTTGCTGGAGCGGCTCCCTCATCGCCCGCGCGGGTATGATGCGGACACCCTTTTGCTGTATGAAGCGGACACGGACGTGTGTGAGCTGATGAAAGCGGTGGGAGCCCTGACGGGCGAGGGCAGCGTTCTTGCCGAGAAAACGGTGCCGGAGGGGATCGAAGTGCGGCGCATAGTGCGTCTGAGGGACGGGAGGCTGGAAATACTTGAGCAGCATGATTGACATAGCCCTGCCGAAGGGCCGGCTGGGGGAGACCGTATATGATATGTTCGAGCACGCAGGCTTCGATTGTCCCGCTCTGCGGGAGCCGGGGCGGAAGCTGATTTTTGAAAATCGGGAAAAGGGGCTTCGCTTTTTCTGGGTAAAGCCGTCGGATGTAGCGATTTATGTCGAGCGCGGTGCGGCGGACGTCGGCGTTGCGGGAAAGGATATCCTTCTCGAATATGCGCCGGATATCTATGAGCTGCTCGACCTCGGCATCGGCAGATGCCGGATGGCGGTCGCGGCGAAAAAGGGCTTCCGCGACGATACGGAACGCACACTTCGCGTGGCGACGAAATTTGCGAACATCGCAAAGGAGCATTACGGGAAAAAGTGCCGTGATATCGACATCATCCATTTGAACGGTTCCATCGAGCTTGCGCCGATCCTCGGACTTTCCGATGTCATCGTCGATATCGTTGAGACGGGGAAGACCCTCGCGGAAAACGATCTCGAACCGATCGAGACCATCGTTCCCATCAGTGCAAGACTGATCGCCAACAAGGCAAATTTCAAATTCAAAAGCGAAAAGATAGAGCGGATCTGCCGAGGACTTGCGGCGGTATCCGCAGAATTCCGGCGCGGACGGTAACGTCTGCCGCGCAGATAGAAAGGAAAGAGGCAATGCTACCCATTCTCGACTGCAAGAAGGTATCAAAAAACGAAATTTTTATTCGGGATCCGCGGACGGCCGACGTTTCGGATGCTGTCTCGGAGATTTTAAGAAATGTGCGCGCGCACGGGGATACGGCGCTGCGCATGTATACGGAAAAATTCGACGGAGTGCAGCTTACGGACCTTGAGGTGACAAAGGCGGAGCTGGAAGAAGGGGCGGCTCAGGTAGAGCCGGAATTTCTCCGGATTTTGGAGGAGGCGGCGGAGAATATCCGTGCATTCCACGAAAGACAGGTGCGCGGAAGCTTTCTTATCAGCGAGAAGAACGGCGTTGTGATGGGACAGAAGGTCATGCCGATTGCAAGGGTCGGGCTTTATGTTCCGGGCGGCACGGCGGCATATCCCTCCACGGTGCTCATGGACAGCATCCCTGCAAAGATCGCGGGCTGCGAGACCCTTGTGATGACGACGCCGCCGGGGCGGGACGGAAGGGTGAATCCCGCTATCCTGGCAGCGGCAAAGACTGCGGGCGTGGACCGGATCTTCAAGATCGGCGGCGCGCAGGCGGTGGCGGCGCTTGCCTATGGGACGGAAAGCATCCCGGCGGTGGATAAGATCGTAGGGCCGGGCAATGCTTTTGTCGCGGAGGCGAAAAAGCAGGTATTTGGAAAAGTCGCCGTCGATATGATCGCAGGGCCATCCGAGATCCTGATTGTGGCAGACGGGACCGCTTCTCCTGCCATTGTTGCGGCGGACATGCTTTCCCAAGCGGAGCACGACAAAATGGCAAGCGCCGTCCTTGTGACGGATAGTCTTTCGCTTGCCGAGGCCGTAGCGCAGGAGCTCGAACGGCAGCTTGCTCTTCTGCCTCGCTTTGAGATCGCGAGAGAATCCATTGATCGAAACGGAAAAATCATTCTTGCGGAAACGATAGAAGAGGCCATCGATATTGCCAATGAGATCGCGCCGGAGCATCTGGAGCTTTGCGTCGACCATCCCTTTGATTATCTGGACGCTGTCCGCAACGCCGGCTCTATCTTTATGGGGAAGCATTGTCCTGAGGCGCTGGGCGATTATCTTGCGGGACCGAACCATACGCTTCCGACCGGCGGGACGGCGCGCTTTTCCAGTCCTCTTTCCGTCGACGATTTTGTGAAGAAATCGCAGTTTACCTACTTTACAAAGGATGCGCTTGCCGCGGTAGCGAAGGACGTTGCGTACTTCGCCGAGAAGGAAGGGCTTTCCGCGCATGCGAGAAGCGCGCTTTCCCGATTTCAGGAGCCGGCCTCCGAAAAAGAAAGGGGATGAGTCCCATGAGCCGGTTCTTCAGCGAGAAATATAAAAACCTTACCGCCTATACGCCCGGCGAGCAGCCGCGCGACCGGCGGTATATCAAGCTTAACACCAATGAGTCCCCGTATCCGCCGTCCGCTCCCGTTATGGAGGCGGTCGCGGCGGAATGCGGGCGGCTCGAGCTTTATTCCGATCCTGCGTGTACGGAGCTTGTGAAAACTGCCTCTTCCTATTTTGACGTTCCGCAGGACTGCCTCATCATGACCAACGGCTCGGACGAGGTTTTGAATTTCGCGTTTATGGCTTTTTCCGACGCAGATCATCCCATCGTATTTCCGGATGTCACCTACGGGTTTTATCCGGTTTTTGCGGCGCTGTCCGGCATTCCGTATGAAGAAATCCCGCTGGCGGAGGATTTTTCCGTGCGCGTATCCGATTATGTCGGGATCGGAAAAAACATTGTCCTTGCCAATCCGAACGCGCCGACAGGACTCGCGCTCCCGCTTTCCGCGATAGAGGAGATTGTGGCTTCCAATCTCCGGCATGTCGTGATTATCGACGAGGCATATGTGGATTTCGGCGCGGAAAGCGCTGTGCCGCTTGTAAAAAAATACGACAATCTGCTTGTGACGGGCACCTTTTCCAAATCCCGCAGCATGGCGGGCGCAAGGCTTGGCTTTGGCATCGGGAATCCGGCGCTTATCCGGGACCTGAAAACGATTCAGTATTCCACAAACCCCTATAACGTCAACCGGATGACGGCGGCAGCGGGGCGGGCGGCGCTTCTTGACGACGGCTATTATAAAGAAAACTGCCGGAAAATCGCGCGCACACGGGAGACGACAAAGGAAGCGCTGCTTGCGCTTGGCTTTGAGGTGACGGATTCGAAAGCGAATTTTTTGTTTGCGCGTTCCGAGAAGATAGAGGGCGAGGCGCTTGCTCTTGCGCTTCGCAGACGCGGGATCCTTGTGCGTCATTTTGCGGTGCCTCGCATCCGGGCGTATAACCGGATCACGGTCGGTACGCCTGAGCAGATGGAGACGCTGCTTTCGGCGATAAAAGAAATTTTGGAGGAGGGCCCCGACGGGACGGGAAAGGAGGCAAAGCGTGAGACAAAGTGAGATCCGGCGCAAGACGGCCGAAACGGACATAGAGCTGCGGCTTTCCCTTGACGGGACGGGCATCTCCGATATCGGAACAGGGTGCGGCTTTCTCGACCATATGCTGACGCTGTTTGCCAAACACGGCAGATTCGATCTTTTCCTTCGCTGCAAGGGCGACACGGATGTGGACTTCCATCACACGACGGAGGACATCGGCATCTGCCTTGGCGATGCAATGCGCACAGCGCTCGGGGATATGCGCGGCGTGACGCGGTATGGACACTGCATCCTGCCGATGGACGAGGCGCTGATCCTTACGGCTGCCGACCTTTCCGGCAGGGGAAAGCTGGTGTATCGAATGAAAATCCCGACGGAAAAGGTGGGCGTTTTCGATACGGAGCTTGCCGAAGAATTTTTCGAGGCGTTTGCGCGCCGCGCCGGCATTACGCTGCATATAAGACAGCTTGCGGGGAAAAATTCGCATCATATCATCGAGGGCGCTTTCAAAAGTACGGCGCGTACACTGCGCGCAGCCGTGCGCATCGATCCGGATTCGGCAGGAGAGATCCCTTCGACCAAGGGCCTTTTGGTTTGATTCAACGGAACCGCGGACAGCGGAGAAGGAGTTTTTATGATTGCTGTTGTAGATTATGGGGTGGGGAACCTGTTCTCTCTTGCTTCCTCCCTCTCGGCCGTTGGCGCGGACGCTTTTGTGACGGGGGAGGCCGACGCCATCCGCTCGGCGGATAAGATCCTCCTGCCCGGCGTCGGCGCATTTGCCGATGCGGTAAAAAAGCTGCGGGAGAGCGGACTTTTTTCTCTTCTTCGGGAGGAGGCACGGGAGGGGAAGCCGCTGCTCGGTATCTGCCTTGGCATGCAGCTCCTGTTTGAAAAAAGCTATGAATTCGGCGAGCATGAAGGACTGGCGCTGATCCCGGGCACCGTGCGGCCAATCGCGGAGCAGATACCCGCAGGACTCAAGATCCCGCATATCGGATGGAATGCGCTGCATTTTACGGGAGCACGCCATCCCCTTTTCCGATATATCAAAGACGGCGATTCGGTATATTTCGTCCATTCCTACGCCGCCGTGGACTGTGGGGATGCGGTCATTGCGACGGCGGAATACGGCGCGCCGCTCACGGCGGCCGTGGCAAAGGGCAGCGTGCTGGGATGTCAGTTCCATCCGGAAAAGAGCGGGAATGTCGGACTTTCCATCCTGCGCGCATTCTGCGAGCTGTAAAAGGGAGGAATATCATGAAAATTTATCCGGCCATCGACCTTTACGCAGGAAAAGCCGTAAGGCTGTATCAGGGCGATTATGACAAAATGACGGTATATGACGGGGAACCTGCGGCGCTTGCCCGCAGGTTCCGGGAATGCGGGGCGGAAAATCTCCATCTCGTCGATTTGGAGGGCGCGCGCTCCGGCAGGACGCCCAATCTCGGCGTAATCCAGAAGATCGTGCGGGAGGCAGGATTATTCTGCGAGGTAGGGGGCGGCATCCGCGACTTTTCCGTGATAGAGACGTATCTTTCCGCGGGCGTATCCCGTGTGATCCTCGGTACCGCCGCTGTGACGGAAAGCGGCTTCGTATCGGAAGCGGTGCGGCGGTACGGGACGGACAGGGTCGCGGTCGGCGTCGATATTCGGGACGGCTTTGTCGCTATCCGCGGCTGGACGGAGCAATCCGCTCTGCATTATGCGGATTTCCTTGCCCGTCTTTTGTCGGATGGCGTCACGACCATTATCTGTACCGATATCTCGCGTGACGGTGCGATGCGGGGGGCAGGTCTTGCGCTGTACCGTGAGATATCGGAGCGGTATCCGACGCTTTCTGTCATCGCGTCCGGCGGCGTATCCTCGCTCGACGACATCCGTGCGCTCGCGCGCATCGGCGTTTCCGGCGCGATCATTGGCAAGGCGTATTATACGGGTGCGCTGGACATCCGAGAAGCGGTGGAGGCGGCAAGATGACGACAAAACGAATTATTCCATGCCTTGACGTGAAAGATGGGCGCGTCGTCAAGGGCGTGAACTTCCTTGGCCTTTGCGATGTCTCCTCGCCGGTGAAGCTTGCGAAATTTTACAGCGAGTCCGGCGCGGACGAGCTGGTTTTTTATGATATCACGGCGTCGGCGGAGGAACGCTCCCTTTTTACGGATATTCTCCGCGAGGTGGCGGGGAAGGTTTTCATCCCGCTGACGGTCGGCGGCGGCATCCGCTCGCTTGCGGATTTCGATCGTGTGCTCAAGTGCGGGGCGGATAAGGTCAGCGTCAATTCCGGAGCGCTGGCGGACCCTTCGCTCATCGATGCGGCGGCGAAGAAATACGGAAACCAATGCGTCGTGCTTTCCTCCGATGTGAAGCGCGTGGATGGTGTGTTCCGCGTCTTTGCAAAAGGGGGCAGAGAAAATACCGGAAGGGAAGCCGTCGCGTGGATTCGAGAGGGCGTGGAGCGGGGCGCCGGCGAGATCGTGCTCAATTCCATCGACACGGACGGCGTGCGGTCCGGCTTTGACCTTGAGATGCTGGAGGCGGTCTCAGGCGCTGTGGATGTCCCCGTCATCGCATCCGGCGGCGCCGGCGGCATCTCGGATTTTGTCACGCTGTTCCGCACGCTGCCGCGCGTGGACGCAGGACTTGCCGCTTCCATTTTTCACTATGGCGAGGTCGGGATCGGAGAGCTGAAACTCGCGCTTCAGAAGGCAGGCGTTCCGGTCCGCCTGATGTAAGCGGAGGGATTTTCTTGCGTCTGTCTCCCTGCAAAAAGGGTGGAGACCGGCTTTGCGGCAAAAAGGAGATCATTCGATTGAAAACGGCGGCGCGCCGCCGGGAGGTGTTGTATGCTTGATATTGGAGAACTGAAATTTGATGAAAAGGGACTGATTCCCGCTGTTGTCGTAGATGCTTACAGCGGGAAGGTGCTGACGCTTGCCTATATGAACAGAGAGAGCCTTGCTCGCTCCATGGAAACGGGACTCACCTGCTTTTGGAGCCGGTCCCGCGGGGAGCTTTGGACCAAGGGGGAGACCAGCGGGAATTTTCAGCATATCGTGAGTATAACGGCGGACTGCGACCGCGACGCGCTGACGGTCCTTGTGGAAAAGGACGGTCCAGCCTGTCATACCGGTTCGGATTCCTGCTTCGGCGAGCCGGTGTATGAAAGTACGGACCGGCATGCGTTTTCCTTGGATATGCTGATGGAGCTGATTGTGGACAGAAAGCTCCATCCGAAGGAGGGCTCTTATACGACCTATCTGTTTGAAAAGGGACTCGACAAGATCCTCAAAAAGGTCGGAGAGGAATCGACAGAGGTCATCATCGCCGGCAAGGCGGAGGATAAAAAGGAGACGGTGTATGAGATCGCCGATCTTTGCTATCATGTGATGGTCCTCATGCTGGAGCTTGGGATATCGCTGGAGGATGTCCGGCGGGAGCTCGCAGGAAGGCATGTCATCGATCATAAGGTCAAGCAGGAGAAGATGACGAAATGACGGGAATTTGGAAGCCCTCTGATTTTCAGAGCGCAGATTTTCACGTGCATACGACATTTTGCGACGGGGAAAATACAGCGGAGGAAATGGTACAGGCGGCCATTGAAAAGGGCTTTTCTGTGCTGGGCTTTTCCGGACATGCGCCGATGCCGTTCGAGACGGATTTCTCCATGAGCGAGGAGGGCGCTGTCCGGTATCGGAAGGAGATCGCACGGCTTCGGGAAAAATATCGGGACAGGATCCGCATTTACTGCGGCGTCGAGCAGGACTATTTTTCCGAGGCTTCTGCGGACGGCTATGATTTTGTCATCGGCTCCGTGCATTATGTAAAAAAAGATGGCTGTCACCTCTGCATCGACGACACCAGGGAACGGCTCGTCGACGCAGCGGAGAAGCATTACGGCGGCGACATGCTGGCAGTCGCGGAGGATTATTATGCGACGGTGCGCGACCTTGTCCGAAAAACGGGTGCGGATGTCATCGGGCATTTTGATCTCATTACAAAATTCAACGAGGACGGCGCGCTTTTTTCCGCCGGACATCCGCGGTATCGGGCGGCATGGCAGTCCGCCGCCTCGGCGCTCCTGCCCTATGGGATCCCTTTCGAGCTGAACACCGGCGCGATGTCGCGCGGATACCGCGCGGCGCCGTATCCGTCGGAGGAGATCTTGCGGTATCTCGCTTTGCATGGCGGATGCGGCCTGCTGTCGAGCGACAGCCATCGCGCGCAGAGCCTCGGCTTTGGCTTCGATGCGGCGGCTCGCATGGCGCAGGCGGCGGGACTGCCGCTTGTCCTGCGGGTGCGGAATATCATATTTCCATAAGACCACACCTGCCAGAGGCTGGTGGTTTTTGACGGATATCTGATTTTGTCGAAAAGTCTGGTTTTTTACGCAAGGAGAAATTATGTCTGAGTGGAATTCGGTTCAATATTTGAAATTCGAAAGCCAAAGAACCCAGCCGGCGTTGGACCTTGCTGTCCGAGTCGCTGAACGCTGTGATCCCAAAACCATCGTAGATGTTGGCTGCGGACCGGGTAACAGTACCGTTGTTTTGCAAAGATGCTTTCCAAATGCCGATATTTTCGGGATCGATAGCTCGTCGAGTATGATTGAAAGTGCGAAAAGGGAGCATCCCGATTTGTTGTTTCGGCTTTGTGATGCGAGCTGTTTGGAGGGCAGGTATGATTTGCTTTTCTCCAATGCCTGCCTTCAATGGATTTCCAATCATGAGGTGTTGATTCCTGCTTTGATGAATAGGCTGAACGACGGCGGTGTTTTAGCCGTGCAAATCCCGATGAATGGAGAAGAGCCGCTTTTTAGACTTATAGAGGAAATCGCCGCGGAACCACAATGGGGCATCGATGTGACCGTATTGCAACACAATCAAGTCCTTGCACCGCATGAATATTTTGATATTCTATCGGACTGTGCGTCC
This sequence comes from uncultured Clostridia bacterium, assembly GCA_944381075.1. GTDB lineage: Bacteria > Bacillota > Clostridia > Oscillospirales > CAG-272 > QALR01. The sequence continues at coordinate 50,874 of CALWJT010000025.1, read as the reverse complement.
CATTTTGATATGTGGGAAATCCGATATTATCATCACCTTGCGGATCATAATGCCTTGGTGGAATGGGTCAAAGGAACAAGACTGAGACCGTACCTTACGCTTTTGGAAGAGGAACGCGGTGCAGAATTTGAAAATGAAATTGTGCAAAAAGCAAAAGAAAGCATGGCGGTGTTGTCCTTGGATTCCGCCGGCTTTTCTTTACGGCAGAGAAATAAAATGGTAGGATAGCCCGATACAAAATGTAGCATCGCTATGCGGTTTATGATGGACTGTCAGCACGGAGCCGCTGATATTTTGGATTCCTTTTCGCGTATTTTCTTTGTTGTGGAAAAGCGGCCGGCGTCGATGATTCGACGCCGGCCGCTTTTCGGATATTCTGTTTTTTCTCATAGGTATAGTAGCTCTCCGTGCAAGACGGTGAAAAGGCTTATTCCACTTGGAAAAGATAAAATTTGAGATAATCCGTTTCCGGCACGCCCCACAGGACCGGATGGTCAGGCGCCGCGCCGCGCGCTTCGATCTGGCGGAGCTTTATGCCGGTTTTTAAGGCGCACTCCGCGAGCATTTGCCGAAACAGGTCGTCCCGCATGAAATGCGAGCAGGAGCAGGTTGCAAAATATCCGCCGCGCGGCAGGATGCGCATGGCAAGTGAATTGATCTCCCGATAGCCGTTTGCGGCGTTGCCAACGGTTTTTCGGCTTTTGGTGAAGGCCGGCGGATCAAGGATGATGAAATCATACGGCTTTTCGTGCGACCATGCGAGCGCGCGGAGATAGTCGAAAACGTCCGCACGGATCCAATCGATCCTGTCGGAGCAGCCGTTTCGCGCGGCGTTTTCCCTTGCCGCAGAGAGCGCCGTTTCCGAAATGTCGACGGCGTCTACTCGGACGGCGCCGCCTGCCGCTGCGTTCAGCGCAAAGGAGCCGGTATGCGTGAAGCAGTCGAGGACGCGCCGTCCCCTTGACAGAGAGGCGGCTGCCCTGCGGTTGTATTTTTGGTCGAGGAAAAATCCTGTTTTCTGTCCGTTTTCAAAGTCGACGGCATATCGGATACCGTTCTCGACGATTTCCGTCACGGTAGCGTCCGGATGCGTCATGCCGTCGACCCAGCCCTTGCGCTGCGGGAGGCCCTCCCGCTCGCGCAGGGCGACGTCGCTGCGTTCGTAGATCCCGTCGATTTTTTCGCCGTATTCTTCTAATATGCGGACGAGTGCAGGGAACAATATACTGCGCCTGATCTCCATGCCATAGGAAAGAATTTGCACGACAAGAATGCCGCCAAAGCGGTCGACCGTAAGCCCAGGCAATCCGTCCGCCTCTCCAAACACCAGGCGGCAGCAGGAAAAATCGCTCCCCATGACCTCCCTTCGGTAATCGACGGCGTAGCGCAGACGCCGCTCGAAAAAGGCAGCGCCGAATGTTTCGTTCGCATTTGCGGCGAGCACACGCACGCGGATTTTGCTTTTTTCGCTGAGAAGTCCCGTGCCGAGATACGTTCCCTTGGAGGAGAGAACATCCACAAGGCAGCCGTTTTCCGTTTTTCCCTGTATATCGGTGATCTCTGTATCGTATACCCACGGATGGCCGCCGCGCAGGGAGGCTTCGGCTTTTTTTGTCACGGTGAACCGGGGATAGCTGCGTTCTGCCTTCATTGGCCGTCCTCCTTTTGGATCCGGTTGACGTAAGCGAGGAAACGGTCGAAAGCGTCCCGGCCCGCCGGCGTACATTTATAGACACCGGCGTCTTCCAGAACGCGCACGAAGGTCCTCCCGATCTCCTGACGCAGGATTTCTTCTGTATTTTCCTTTGTGAAAGTATGTTTTTTGCGGAAGGACGCAAACCATGCCGCGTGCTTGGCGATGCCGGGATCGCTTTCGATCTCGGTGCCTGTCAGGATGGCCTGCTCAAGCTTTGCCATTTCCGTTTTCAGACGGGCAGGCAGGACGGCGAGCCCCATGACCTCGATGAGCCCGATGTTCTCCTTTTTGATGTTGTGCAGCTCGGTATGCGGGTGGAAGACGCCGAGCGGATGCTCCGGCGTTGTGATGTTGTTGCGCAGGACAAGGTCAAGCTCATACTCCTTGCCCCGGCGTCTGGCGATCGGCGTTACGGTGTTGTGCGGTTCGCCGCTTGTTTCGGCGAAGAGGAAGGCGTCCTTGTCCGTGTAGCCTCTCCACGCCGTGAGGATTTTGTCCGCGAGCGCGATCAGGCGTTCCTTTTTTTGCCCGGTGATGCGGATGACAGAAAGCGGCCACTTGACGATGCCGGCGCGGATGTCCTCGAAGCCGGCGAATGTGACGGCCTTTTCCGCCGGCGCTTTTTCCATGGCAAAGACATAGCGCCCGCCTTGAAAATGATTGTGCGTCAGAATAGAGCCGCCGACGATCGGCAGGTCGGCGTTGGAGCCGATGAAGTAATGCGGGAACTGCTCTTCGAAATCGAGCAGCCGGCAGAAGGTTTCACGGTCGATTTTCATCGGCGAATGCACCGAGGAGAGAACGATGCAATGCTCGTTGTAATAAACATACGGGGAATATTGAAAATACCACCTCTCGCCTGCGAGCGTGAGCGGAAGGATCCTGTGGTTTTGGCGCGCGGCGGCATGGAGGTTCCCAGCGTAGCCCTCATTTTCGGCGCAAAGCGCGCACTTCGGATAACCGCTCTGCGGGATCGATTTCGCGGCGGCGATGGCCTTCGGATCCTTTTCCGGCTTGGAAAGATTGACGGTGATATCGATATCGCCATAAGCAGAGGGCACGGTCCATTTCAGATCCTTTTGGATGCGGTAGGTCCGGATGTAGTCGGTAGCGCGGGAAAACGCATAATACCAGTCGGTAGCATCCGCAGGGGAGGCTTGGTATTTCTCTCGGAAGGTCCGGATGACATCGGACGGCGGCGGCGTGAGAAGTCCCATGATTTTGGTGTCGAAAAGATCACGGCTCACGATCCCGTCGTCGGGAAGAAGCCCGTTTTTTCCGGCAAATTCGAGGATATCCGAAAGGATTTCTTCCAGAGCCTCGCATGCGGGAGCTGTCGAATCCTCATATGAGGAAAGTCCGAGTGCTTCGATCAGCCGGTTATGCGCATAGATCCGATCTTCCTCGCCGATAAGCCCATGTCTTATCGCGTATTCTGTCAGCTGGTGGATTCTGTCGTTGATTTTCATGGTATCCTCCGTGAATGCTTGTCCGGCGCCGGCAAATGCCCGCCGTTCGATGTTTTTTCAAACAATCATTATATCATAGGCGGGGAAAAAAATCAATTTGTTTGATCCAAAAGAAGAAGATTTCCCTCCACTTGAATGAGAAACGGTGGCGGCTTCTTCGGAGAAAACGGCAAATCGTCCATGAAAAAAGCCCCGTCCCAAATGCGGGACGGGGCTTGAAGTTTATATTTGCTTTGCCGCCTGCTTTTTTCTGTCGTTCATTCGGACGAAAATCTTGATGAATTCCACGATCGGGATGATCAGAATGGCAAGTCCGAACGCGATTGCGTACTCCATAAGGTCGAGCTTTGCAAGGTCAAACGCATCTGCGAGGAACGGCACTTCGATAACGACTGTGGTCAGAATGAGAGAAAGGACGGCGGCGCCCCACAGCCACGGGTTCTGATTTTTGATTTTGAAAATGGAGCCGTGGAGCGAGCGCATATTGAACGCATGGCAGATCTCCGCCATGGAAAGCGTAAGAAAGGCCATGGAGGTCCCCAGTCCTTCCGCCGAATAGAGTCCGTCGGCAATCGCCTGCGCATGATGCGCGTCGGCAAGGACGAAGCGTCCGATAAGGTAAGAGGCGATGGTGATCAGCGTGACGAGAAAGCCCTGATAGGCGATGGCGAAGCCCATGCCGCCCGCAAACACACCCTCCTTGGAATCGCGCGGCGCGCGCTTCATGATGTTGTCCTCCGGCTTTTCCATTCCGAGCGCGAGCGCAGGGAAGCAGTCGGTGATGAGGTTGATCCACAGCAGATGGACCGGCTGGAAAAGCGAAAAGCCGAACAGCGTCGCGATGAAAATAGACAGCACCTCGGAAAGATTCGACGCGAGCAGGAATTGGATGGATTTGCGGATGTTGTCATAGATCCGTCTGCCTTCGCCGACGGCGGAAACGATAGTCGCAAAATTATCGTCGGTAAGGATCATGTCGGCGACGTTCTTTGTGACGTCCGTGCCCGTGATGCCCATGCCGACGCCGATGTCGGCATTTTTGATGGAGGGCGCGTCATTGACGCCGTCTCCCGTCATCGCGGTGACTTTGCCTTTTTTGCGCCATGCGTTGACAATGCGCGTCTTATGCTCCGGCTGGACGCGGGCATATACGGAATATTTTTCGACGGCGGATTCAAATTCTTCATCGGAAATGCCGTCGAGCTCCGCGCCGGTGATGGCCTCGCTGGGATCCGAGATGATGCCAAGCTGCATCGCGATTGCGACAGCGGTATCCTTGTGGTCGCCGGTGATCATGATCGGACGGATGCCGGCAGAGCGGCATTCGTCGATAGCGGGCTTCACTTCGGGACGCACGGGATCGATCATGCCGCAGAGCCCGATAAAGCAAAGATCGTTTTCCACGGCCTCCGGCTCATAAACGGCGGGCTCTTCGGAGAGCTTTTTTGTCGCCGCGGCGAGGACGCGCAGCGCTTTGTCCGCCATCGCCTTGTTTTGTTTGAGGATCGATTCCTGTATTTCCGGCGTCATGTCGACGGCAGAGCCGTTGACCATCGCCTTTGTACAGCGCTTGAGGATCTCATCCGGCGCGCCCTTGGTAAACTGGATGAGACTTCCGTTTTCCGTTTTGTGAACGGTCGTCATCATTTTGCGCATGGAATCGAAGGGGACCTCGCCGATCCTGACAAATTCCTTCTTCTGGACGTTCTTGTCAAGTCCGAGCTTTGCCGCGTAATTGACGAGTGCGCATTCTGTCGGCTCGCCGACGGCGTCACCGGTCTCGGTGTCGAGCTGCGCGTCGGAGCAGAGCGACATGGCGGTTGCGAGAAGGGCTTCGTCGTCGCCGTAATGGTCGACGACCGTCATTTTGTTCTGCGTCAGCGTACCGGTTTTATCGGAACATATGATCTGTGTGCAGCCGAGTGTTTCTACCGCGGTGAGCTTGCGGATGATGGCGTTTCGTTTCGACATGTTGGTGACGCCGATGGAAAGCACGATGGTGACGACCGTGGCGAGTCCCTCCGGAATGGCGGCGACAGCAAGAGATACGGCGACCATAAAGGTATCAAGCACGACAGCGCCGGTGAAATCTCCCGTGATGGCGGCGCGGATGAGGTTGATGGCGAAGATGACGACACAGATGCCGATGACAAGGTAGGTAAGGATTTTACTTAGCTGCGCGAGCTTCTTCTGGAGAGGAGTCTTGCCGTCCTCTGCCTTGGAAAGCGCGTCGGCGATTTTCCCCATTTCCGTATCCATGCCGGTTCCGGTCACGACGGCCTTGCCGCGCCCGTATACGACGGTACTGCCCATGAATGCCATGTTTTTTCGGTCGCCGAGCGAGATGTCTCCGTTTGCGCCGGGCGCAAGCACATCTGCGGTCTTGGTCACAGGCACGGATTCGCCGGTCAGGGCAGCCTCTTCGATTTTCAGGCTTGCGCATTCGAGGATGCGCGCATCAGCGGGGACCGCATCTCCGGCTTCCAGAACGATAACGTCGCCGACGACAAGGTCCTCGCTGCGAATGGTGATCTGACGTCCGCCGCGGATGACCTTCGAGGTTGCCGCGGCGATTTCCTGAAGGGCAGCGATGGCTTTTTCCGCCTTGCTTTCCTGAACGACGCCCAGTACGGCGTTGATGAGAACGACCGCCATGATGATAATGACATCCGACGGGAATTCGTTGTTCATCACCGCCATCACAGCCGAGATGACGGCAGCGGCAATCAGGATGATCGTCATCGGTTCGGCCAGCTGCTTTAAGAAGCGGCGGAGAAGGGATTCCTTTTTTCCTTCGACAAGCTTGTTTTTCCCGTTTTGCTGGAGCCGTGCTTCGGCCTCCGACTCTGTAAGTCCGTCAGGAGAAGAAGCGAGCTCCGCCAGAACGTCGGCTGACCCCTTGAGGTAATCTTTCATTTGCGAAATACTCCTTTGAGATGAATTTTGGGCGCGGACATCCTTTTTCATGGAATGCCTCCATATCAAAAAGGACTTATCTGCGCCTACAGATAAGTCTCATCGTTTCAAATAAAGCCAGAGCGAAAAATCTCGCTCAAGGTGTTGACTTTATTACGACATGCGTCGATTACTCCCTTATGTTGCTATTATTTTACCATTTCAAACAGAGGATGTCAAGGGGGATTTGCTCGAAACTTGCGGGGAATAGAAAATCTTTCCTCAGAAAAGGAGAGCGCCGGAGCCTTTGGCGCCGGCGCTCTCCTTTATTTCTTTTTGCGCTCTGATTCATCCTTTTCCTCTTCGAGGGTCTTCTTTTTTTGGAAACGCTTGAAAAAGGCCCCTGCTTTTTCCTTCATGCTTTTCCCGCCGGAGGACCGCGGTTCGTATAAGCGGCGGTCAAACTCATTCATATAGGAAAGCGTATCGGTCGCCATCGCTTTTTTGGCAAGCCGTTCTTCGATTTTCTTTTTGAAGATCACATAAAGGACGGAGAATACCGGTACGGCGATAAACATGCCGACGACACCGAAGAGACCGGACATGACGGTGATGGAGACGATGACCCATACGGGCGCAAGTCCCGTCGTGGCGCCGTGAATTTTTGGCGCGATGAAATTTCCGTCGATTTGCTGGAGGACCAGAATCATCAGCGCGAAATAGATGGCAAAAACAGGCTTATATACGAACAGTATGATGGCGCTTGGGACCGCGCCGATAAAGGGACCGAAGATCGGAATGATATTTGTCACGCCGATGATGACGCTGATAAGCGGCGAATAAGGCATGCCGAGGATCTGCATCATAATAAAGCAAATGACGCCGACCACGATAGAATCCAGAATCGCCCCCGTGAAATACCGGCTGAATGTCCGGTCGGCAAGCGCGAAAATGTCGAGAATGGACCGATAGTGCTTTTCATTGACGAGCGCGCGCAGCATTTTCTTGGCCTGCGAGGAAATCCGCTCTTTGGCGGCAAGGAAATAGATGGCGAAGATAACGCCGAGCACGATATCGAATACGACGGCGGCGACCGACTGGAGCTTTTCCGCAAGCTGCGGCAGATATTCGGAGAGCAGGTCGTAGGAGCGGTCGATAAAATCGTTAATATAAGTGAGAATGGCTTCCACCGCTGTGGCAAAAATACCGCCGTTTGCCGCAATATTGTTCGCAAATTCTTCCAGCGATTCGAGGTAGGAGGGAAGCTTTGCTCCAAGGTCCCTTACGCTGTCGATAAAATGCGGCAGGATCATCCAGATGAACAGCGCAAGGAAAATAAAGAAGGTCAGGATGGCGGCTGTTACCGCCAGTACGCGCCTTGCGGTTCGGGAAAGTCCTGCGCCGGATTTTCCTGCCCGAAAAACCTTTTCTTCATAAATCCTCATCAACGGATTGAGAATATAAGCGATGAAAACGCCGTAGATCAGGGGTTCGCAAATGCGGAAAAAAGCGGAGAGCGCATCCCCGATCTCTTCAAATTTCAGAAAGAAAAATACGCAGAGCACACCGAAGATAAGGACGATCGCAGTATAAACCGCAATGGTAGTGTATTTGCGGTTCCATTGTGGCCTCATGGCAATAGGCTCCTTTCTTCTTGCGGTTCGGGATGTTTAAAGATTTCCGATGACGATGCTTTCTACGATATTCGCGACGTCTTCACAGGAGTCGCAGACGTTTTCAAAGGCTTTGTAAATATCGCGCCAGGCGATGATTTCGATCGGATCCTTGCTTGTCGCGTGGAGGTTCTTCATAACGGAGATATAAAGCTGATCGCCCTCCTCCTCCAAGCGGTTGATTTCAATGATGATATCCTTGATCTGCTTGGATTTTTTGAAATTCCGGAATTCATGGAGAAGCTCCTCCACCCGTTTGCAGCAGCGGATCAGAAGCTCCGAAAATTCAATGCTGTCCGGACGGATCAGCTTGACCTGATCCATATTGATTTGGATGACGACGTCCTCGATGGAGTCGGTGATATCGTCGATCGCCTGGCTGAGCTTGATGATATCGTCGCGTTCGATCGGCGTAATAAAGGCTTTCAAAAGCGCGGAAAGCATGTCGTGCTTTTTTTCGTCCGCCTGATGCTCGACATCGTGCAGCTTCCACATGATCTCGTCGATTTCATCGGAATTGAATTTGGTGAGAACCGTATGCAGTACCTCGGCGGCCTCGCTTGCGAGCGAAGCGCATTCCGAAAAAGTATTGAAATAGTAGGCGTCGTTTTTTGCGGCCATGAAAGGATCCTCCGGTAATGTTCAGATTTTTTGATATTCTGCTTCCAATAAGAGCTTGCGCGAGGTTGGACCAAACGGGTCAAAAATCAGGATATGCGGCGGTTCAAAAGATCGCCATAAAAAGCTTCGCCATCAAAAAGCTGATAAGCCCGCAGCCGGGAAATGTCAGCACCCACGTGAGCACCATTTCCTTGACGACGCCGAAGTTGATGGCGGAAAGACGCTTTGTCGCGCCAACGCCCATAATGGCGGTCGTCTTAGTATGCGTCGTACTGACTGGGATACCGAAAACAGAAGAAAGAAGAAGGCAGAACGCCGCTGCGATATCCGCGGAAAATCCCTGGTAGCTTTGAAGCTTGACCATATCCATGCCGACAGATTTAATGATTTTATAGCCGCCGAGCGAGGTGCCGAGCGCCATGATGACAGAGCACATGACCATCATCCAGATGGGAAGCGCGACGGAGCCGGTCGTATCTTCTCCGTTGGCAAGAAAGACGCTGAGGATCATCACGCCCATGAATTTTTGACCGTCCTGGGCGCCGTGCATGAACGACATCGCGGCTCCGCCGAAGATCTGCGCTCCCTTGAAAAAGCCGGTGGTCTTTCTGCGGTCGGACCGCCGGAAGAGAGCCTCTGTCAGCTTTGTGAAAAGGAATCCGGCGCAGAATCCGAGAACGGTAGAGAGCACCAGCCCATAGAGCACCTTCACCCATTCGCTGCCGTTGATGCCGTCGAAATTCCCATGGAAAGCGATGGCGGCGCCGGAAAGTCCCGCAATCAGCGCGTGGCTTTCACTGGTCGGGATCCCGAAGTACCATGCAAGCGTTGCCCATACGATGATGGCGAAGAGCGCGGCGCAGAGAGCGGTGATCGCCTCTTCGCTGTTGCCGTTGAAGTCGACCATGTCCTTTATCGTCATCGCTACGGTGGAATTGATGAGCGTCATGACGAAAACGCCGAGAAAATTGAATGCGGCGGACATGAGCACTGCGGCACGGGGCGGCATGGCGCGCGTGGCAACGCAGGTTGCGATGGCGTTCGGCGCGTCTGTCCATCCATTTACAAAAATGACACCGAGGGTGAGCAGCGTCGTGACGAGAAGAACAGGATTCGAGATGAGCTGTTCGACAAACCAAGTGAGTTCAAATTCCAAATCGAGGTACCTTTCCCGGCGGGAGGCGCCGATCCCCGCTCTGAAAGACCGATTTTTGCGGAAATTCATGCGGGACCTAAATTATACTCTCTTATTTTAACATAGAATCCGTTCAAATTCAACCTGTTTTTATTATTTTTGGCGTTCCGATTTTATAAAATTCCCCGGTCAAAATATAAAAACAGAATAAAAAAGAAAGGAAAAAAATAAATATAGAAATAAATAGAGAAGAACCTTGACATTCCGATTTTTTTATGCTACAATAAATCAAAATTTTGTTTGAAAGATGGTGAACGAAAGTGGATGACGGCGGCAGTACGGACGACGAGGATACGAGCATCGCTGTACATACCTTTCATCTGATTCTATAGAAAAATCGGGCATAGCCTATACCGGAAACCGGCATAGGCTGTGCCTTTTTGCATATTTTTTCAGAATTACGATGAAAATGATAGAGAAATCAGGATTTTACTTATTTAGAACAGAGGAGAGCTATGATAGGCGCAATTATCTTACAGGTTGTACTTATATTTTTGAATGCGGTTTTCGCTGCGGCGGAAATTGCGGTGGTTTCGACAAACGGGGCCAAACTTGAAAAAATGGCGGAGGACGGCAATAAAAAAGCGAAAAAGCTGTTTTCCTTGACTAAGAATACCTCAAAATTTTTATCGACCATTCAGGTCGCGATCACCCTTGCCGGTCTGCTGGGCAGCGCATACGCGGCCGATAACTTTGCAGAGCCGATCGTAAATTGGCTCGTCGAGCTGGGCGTCCAGCTTTCTCCGGATACGCTGAATTCGATCTGCGTTTTTGTGATCACGCTGATCCTGTCTTATTTCAGCATTGTATTCGGGGAACTGATCCCGAAGCGTCTTGCGATGAGAAATGCGGAAAAAATGGCGCTCGGCATGGCGGGCATGCTGAAGTTTGTCTCCATCTTTTTTGCACCGTTCGTCTGGATCTTGACCAAGTCCACGAATGGTCTGCTCCGTCTTTTTCACATCAATCCCGACGAGCAGGATGATTCTGTGACGGAAGAGGAGATCCGCATGATGCTGGATACCGGCAGTGAAAAGGGCACCATCGATAAGATTGAAAATGAGATGATTCAGAACGTATTTGAATTCGATGATATTTCGATTTCCGAGATCTGCACGCACCGCCGCGACGTCGCTATCCTCTACGAGGAGGACTCCATCGAGGAATGGAGAAAAACGATCGATGAAAAGCGGCACAGCTATTATCCGATCTGCGGAGAGGACTCCGACGATGTCATCGGCGTATTGAACATCAAGAAATTCTTCCGCACGGAAACGCCGACGGTCGAATCCGCCATCCGTGCTGCGGCGGAAAAGCCGTATTTTGTTCCGGAAAATATGAAAGCGGCGGTCCTTTTGCAGAATATGAAGGAAACGCGCAATTATTTCGCCATCGTCATCGACGAATACGGCGGAATGAGCGGTGTCGTCACGATTCATGATCTGCTGGAGCTCTTGGTCGGTGTCCTTGCGGATAAGGAAGAAAATTATGTGGAGGAGATCCAGCCGCTCGGAGAAAACGAGTGGAGGATCGCCGGCGAGGCATCGCTGGAAAAGGTAGGCGAGGAGCTGGGCGTCGCATTCGATACAGAGGAATGCGACACGTTCGGCGGCTATATCTTCGGACTGCTGGGTGCGGTGCCGGACGACGGGAGTACATTTGAATTGGAAACCGACGATTTGAAGATCCGGGTGGATGCGGTGGATGACCATAGAATCGAGAGTACGGTGGTTGAGAAAAAAGAAAAGCCTGTTCCGGACGAGACGGAAGATTCCTGATAGGGGGGGAACGGAAAGAGCGGCAGAATCTGCCGCTCTTTTATTTTTCATGAAATTCTTTTCCTGTGATCAAATAATCGATGGATACGTGGAAGTATTCGGAGAGCTTGATCAGCATGTCCGTATCCGGACTCCTTTTCCCGTTTTCGTAATAGGAAAGCGCCTCTCTGCTGATACAGAGATCCATCGCTACCTTCAGCTGGCTGTATCCCTTTTTTTTTCGTATTTCACGCAGACCTTTCAATTCGCTCAAAACGGGGGTCTCCTTTTTCAAATTTACCGATGATTTCTCTTGACATTATGGTAACATTCTGTTACTATAAATATGTAACAATTTGTTACGAATCTAAAATTTACAGGAGGGACATCATGTCTGAAAAATCCAAGGCAACAGCGGCGCTTCTATGCTTCTTTTTGGGAACGCTCGGCGTCCACAGGTTTTACATGGGAAAGATCGGCACGGGGATTCTATGGCTTCTGACATTCGGCGTCTTCGGCATCGGCACCGTAGTCGACTTTATTTTGATCCTCTGCGGCAGGGCACGGGACAAGGATGGTCTGCTGATCGAAGAATGACCGCAGCGAAAAAGGGCGCCCCGGGGCGCCCTTTTTCGGATGAGCTTTGTATTTTGTCTTGCATTTTCGTCATTTTGTGATATAATAGCCGGCAGTGAGTTCGTAACCATCCTCACTTAAAACAAAACTAAGGAGAAAAAATGTATGAAACACAAAAGTCTGCTTTACCTGACGCAGGGGGCGATGATCGCCGCCCTTTATGTCCTCTTGACCTACGCGGCGTCGCTGCTGGGGCTTGCAAGCGGGGTCATTCAGTTCCGCCTATCCGAAATGCTCTGCATTTTGGCGTGCTTTACGCCGGCGGCTATTCCGGGACTGTATGTCGGTTGTCTGCTGGCCAACATCCTTACGGGCGCCGTGGTCTGGGATATCCTGTTCGGGCCTGTCGCGACGCTTGTCGGTGCGCTTGGTACTTGGCTGCTTCGCCGCAATCCTTATCTTGCGGTCCTTCCGCCGATTGCCGCCAATGTGGTGATCGTACCGATGGTCCTCAAATATGCTTATATGGCGGAGGATGCGATCCCGTACCTGATGCTTACGGTCGGTGTGGGGGAGGTCGTGACCTGCGGCGTGCTCGGCATTCTGCTTTATTATGTCGTCCGCCGGTATCGCAGACCGCTCGGTCTTGAGCGTCCATAAAACAAACGGACAGGTCCGCTGATGCGGACCTGTCCGTTTGTTTGGAAAGCGTTTTGCCGGAGCGGGTCGTCTGGGTGTTCTGAAAGGGAAGGCTCCCGACGCGGGACGCGTCCCTTTCTGCTTTGCCGCTCAGGTGAATGCGCTTTTATGGATCGCTTTTTTGTTTCTTTTCCGCTCTGCGCCTCGCCTTTTTTGCTTCTTTTTGCTTGGTTTTTTCGGACTTGAAGCGCTCGGAAAGGGTTTCAAATTCAAAATCGACATTGACGCTTTCCGGCGGCGTCTCGAGAAGCGCAGGATCCTTCAGATATTTTGCCATCGCAGCAAATGCCGTCGCATAATAATGCCCGTCTGCGATCCTCTCGTCCATGACGATGCCGAACGGGATTTCCTTTTCCAGAACGATGGCGCCGTTTTTTGTTTTCGGCACATCGACATTGCTTCCCATTGCGATGACCATGCCCATCGTACCAAAATCGTAAACGTGATGATAAATGTGGTTGGTACGGATGCTGGCAAGATTGGTGAACACTGCGCTTCCATGGAAGGGGCTGACATCGGTCACGGCCTTCGGCAGCCAGCCGCGCCGGTCAAGAAACCGCAGCACCCAAAGAATGAAGCGCATCAGCGGTCCGCAGCTGAGAAGGACCTGAAACAGCTTATCGGTCTTCGTATTGCTTGTGGATTTGTTGTTTTCCGCGATAAAGGTCTCGATTTTGTCGTTGACGTCGTAAATCGTATCGTAAAGATCGAATTTCATTTTGCTCATGGAGGGATTGTTGTCGGACGGACGGAGCACGACCATGGCGATCTTCAGTTCATTGTGTGCATAGATCTTGCTGTTCACGACGAACCGGTTCAGCTGAGGAAACTGCGAATAGGTCCTGACCAGCGCCGCCATGACGACGGCAAGATGGCTGACGCGGAAGCCCTTCTGCCTTGCGTCAAGGACATACTGATGAACGTTTTCATAAGGGACGGTGACGGTGATCGCATTTTGCGCGTCGCTTCGCGTGCGCATGAAATACGGTGCAAGTGTATACATCGGGTCTACGTTTTTGACCCTTTTTCCATCTGCTCTCATAGAGACCTCCCGGCCGCTTGCCGCGGCGATGTGATTTTGTCTGACGCAGCATCGCTTCCTGTTGCTGAAAATGCAGACAAATGTATTTTTATTATATCTTATGACGGCGCCTGTGTCAAGATGCTTTTCGTTTAAGATTTATGCTCCGATGGGGATGCGCCGCCGAAGCTTACCCGCGAGAAGATAGGCGCCCGCCATGGAAACCATGTCCTTGATGAGGTATGGCAGAGAGGCAACGCTTATCGCGTACCAGATGCCGGTATCTCCGACCATGGCAAACCAAACGGCGCCGAAGAGGTGACAGAGAAGAAGGCCTGCGGCGGAGACGAGGATCAGTGCGGGAATATTTTTGGTCTTCCAAACGAGACCGCAGAGCAGCGCCATGAAGAGAAAGCCGAGAAGGTATCCCCCGGTCATGCCGGCGAGCACGCCGATAGAGCCCTTGAATCCGGAAAAGACCGGCACGCCGACGGCGCCGAGCGCGATGTAGACAAAAATGGAAGCGGTCCCATACCACGGTCCAAGCAGATATCCGCAAAGAGCGACGCCGAAGGTTTGCAGCGTGAACGGGACGTTCCAAGGCGTCGGGACGGCGATTTGGGAGAGCACGGCGAGCACGGCGGTCAAAATCGCCGACTGCGCGATGCGGTGAAGATATGTTTTTCTCATGATTTTCCTCCGAAGAAAAAACTGCCGTCGATATTGTATCAGCCGCAGAGAGAAAAGTCAAGTTTAAAAATAATCGCGGTGAAAAGTGAAAAAAATATTGACAAAAAGTCCGCAGCATGATAAAATAGATTCCGCGATTGCGATGAAAATCGATTCGGGCCTTTAGCTCAGCTGGTTAGAGCAACCGGCTCATAACCGGTCGGTCTGGGGTTCGAGTCCCTAAAGGCCCACCAATCCGCAAAAAGTAAAATAGGGGTATAGTTCAGCTGGTAGAGCAGCGGTCTCCAAAACCGTTTGTCGTGGGTTCGAATCCTACTGCCCCTGCCAAAAATCGACAGGTTGCGTGCAATCTTGTCGATTTTTTCTATATTGAAGGAGATTTGATGAAAAACAGGAAATGGAAGGCATACAAAAGAGCTTTTTCTCTTTTTAAAGGGATCCTGCTTCCGGTTCTTCTGGGAACGTTTGTATATTTTATCCTCACAATTTTAAAAGACGATGTTTTTTCAGCAGACGATGCCGTCGCCGCTGCGGTATTTTTCGGAACGAGCGCGTTGATAATGCTTGGCATGGCAGCTTTTGATTCCGCATGGCGGAAGCTTGTACGGACTGATTGCGGTATGGTTTCCGATGAAGACAGAAAAACGGCAAAAGAGCTTTTGGTGCATATCAAAGGATGGAAGCGATTTTTAGATGGGGACGATGATCGCACTTTAAGGTTTTGGCTGCTGCAGATCCGCCATGGCAGAAAAATACAAGCGGAAGGCTTTCGGCAAATGATAAAAGACTTTGACTTGACAGAAATAGGACGAACGGCGGAGGAAAGCTTTGCTTGTGCTCTTTCTTGTATTTCGCGTAATCTCTATGATTTATAATTTTCCTTGACGGCAATGCGGATGGGAGAAATCCCTTTATTCTTCCGGCTGTCGCTTATCCTCTAAAAATATATTTTAGAATAGGAGAACATAAAATGGAGCAGGGAATCCTTCTTTTTGAGAACGCGCGCTTCACCGTGATCACGGAGAACCTCATTCGGTGCGAATATTCCGATTCGCAGTCGTTTTTGGACGATGAGACGTCCTTTGCCGCCTGCCGGCGCTATAACGGCTGTGAATATGCCGTGCGCCGGACAGACGAGAGCTTCGAGCTCCGGACAGAGGCGGTCCGGCTGATATATAGGCCGAATGGCAAAGGCTTTACCGCCGAGAGCCTGTATGGGACGCTCGGCGGCAGTCCCTGGCATTTCGGCGATACGGATGAAAAAAATCTCGGCGGGACGCTTGCGACGCTCGATGGGGTAGACGGATACCGGACGGTCGGCGACGGGGTGCTTTCCCGAAGCGGCTGGTTTGTCTTCGACGACAGCGACGGCGTCCCCATCCGAGACGGCTGGCTCATGCTCCACGCCAAAAGAAGGGAGACGGATCTTTATCTTTTTTCCTATGGACTCGACTACAAAAAAGCGCTGAAAACGCTGTTCTATGTATCGGGCCGCGTTCCGCTTCCCCGAAAATATATGCTTGGCTCTTGGTATTCCCGCTGGTGGGCCTATACGGCAGAGGAGCTTCTTTCCATCGTGCAGGAATACGACGAAAACGATTTTCCCCTGGATGTCATGGTGCTCGATATGGACTGGCATCACCACGACTGGAAATACCGCGACAACGAGGAATGCCGCCGTCATAGGGCGACCTATGGCTGGGGCCATGCGGGAAACCTCGGCTGGACGGGGTATAGCTGGAACCGGAATCTGATCCCGGAGCCGCGGCGCCTGATCGAAGCGCTTCACAGCCGCGGCATTTCGGTCACGCTGAACGACCATCCTCACGACGGCATCCGAAATCATGAGGACTGCTATCCTTCCTTCATGGAGGAGCTGGGGCTTGCGCCGCAGTCCGGTGTGAATCTGGAGTTCGATGCCGGCGACAGGCGGTATATGCAGGCGTTTATGAAAAGCGCGCTCGCCCCGCTGAAGGCGGACGGCGTCGACTTCTTCTGGGTCGACTGGCAGCAGGATGAGATCAAGCCCTATCTCAAGGGGACGCGCATGCGTCATATCCCATGGCTGAACCGGCTTTACTATGAATATACGCGGGAGGACGGACAGCGCGGCGCTTCGTTCAGCCGGTGGGGCGGGCTGGGCGACCAGAAGCATCCGATTCATTTTTCCGGTGATACGAAAAGCACATGGGAATGCCTCCGCTTTGAAGTGGAATTTACGGCGCAGTCCTCCAATGCCGGGCTGATGTACTGGGGACATGACACCGGAGGCTTTTTCGGCGAAAGGAATCCGGAGCTGTACGTGCGCTGGACGCAGTTTTCCGCATTTTCCGCATGTCTGCGCGCACATTCGGAGCGTTCCGGACAGCTGGACCGCCGCCCGTGGAAATGGGGGGAGGCGGAGACGGCGGCCATGCGCACGGCCTATCACCTGCGCTCCCGCTTTATGCCGTATCTCTACTCGCTGACATCTGCCGTATATGAAGACGGAACGCCGATGATAGCGCCGATGTATTTTGAATATCCGGAAAGAGCGGAAGCGTATGAAAATCCGCAGCAGTACCGGCTTGGTCCCGCCGTTATCTGTGCGCCTGTGACGCAGCCGTGCGCGGCGGACGGCTTTGCAGGCCAGCAGGTCTGGATTCCGGACGGCGTATATTACGATTTCTTTACGGGACGCGCGTATCCGGCAGGGAAGCATGCCTTCGCCTGCCCGCTTGCGGAGTTCCCGCTCCTTGTCCGCGGCGGCGTTCCGGTCCCGATGCAGCCGTATACGTCCCGAATGGGCAGCGCCGTCCCGCACGAGCTTGTGATCCGTCTTTATCCCGGAGAAACAGGCGAGTTCACGCTCTACGAGGATGACGGCATAACGGAGGATTACCGGACGGGGCGATGGCTCAAAACACGGCTTGCCTACAGACGGGAGGGCGATGCCGCCGTCATTGAGATCGAGCCGGACGGGGACGGCTACGAGGGCATGCCGCAGACGCGGACATATACGCTTGAGCTTGTCGGGTTCGGCAAAGCGCTTCGGCTGGACTGCAAAGGGGAGGCGGTCCTTGACAGCGATATCCATACGGTGAGGCTGGGAGAACATCCGATAAGGGAAAAATTGACCGCGGTACTGCGATAAGGGAAAACATATGGCAGACGCGGAGATTTTGCCGCAGAAAGGAAGGATGGGAATGAGAAAGATATTTGCTTGCATTCTGGCATTGCTTCTTGCGGGCGGGATCGCTTTTTACGTTTACGGCGTGGCTGCCGGCGGAGCCGACCCGCGTGAACATCTTTGGGAGGTCCTGCTCTTTTGCGCCGTTTGTGCGGCGGGAATTTTCCGGGTGCTTCTCCGCCCGCAAAGCAGAAGGCGGCTGGGATTTTATGAGACGCGATACGCGGAGCAGATCAAGAATGCTTTTTCGGATTCGTTTTGGGATAGAAAAAAGCTTCTCTGTGCGATTCGGCTGTATAACGAAAACAACAATGCGAAAGCGGTGAAATATTTGGTTTCGCTTAAGCCGAAATGCCGGACGCGCGATGATTTTGCTGCGGTCGGGATGTTTCTCGCGCTTGCGCTCACGGATGTGGGGCTTTATCAGGAGGCGATCCATACTTATGAACAGCTGATCGATAGGGACGCTGCGTCCTCTACCCTCTACAGCAACCTGGGGCAGCTATATTCTCGTCTCGGGAATCGAGAAGAGGCGGTTTCGTATCTTACGCTGGCGATCCAGCTTGACCCGAAGAACGCCTATGCGTATAACAATCTGGCCTGTTTATATTTTGATGTCTATGACATGAGAAATGCGGTGAAATGCGCCGAGGAGGCGCTGGCGCTGGATCACACGCGCTATGAGGCGGCGTCGCTGCTTGCCATCATTTTTTCTGTCGGGGAGGACAGGGAGCAGGCGGAAAAGTATTTTCATATGGCGATCGCGGGCGGGCAGGACCCGGAAAAGCTGAAGCAGGCGATCGCTTTCTATCAAAAAGAAAAAATCGCGGACGGTCCGGCGGAGGCTCGGAATGTTCCGTAGCGATGGATCCTGCCAATATCGCTTGCAAAGAGCAGCCGGCCGCCCCCTTGCAAGGGGGCGGCCGGCTGCTCTTTCTCTCTCTATCGGATGTGTTTCTGCTTCGCGCCTCATTCGACGGCGACCGAAATCACGCGCACGGTCCCGTCCGCAAGCGCGAACGGCTCGGCAAAGCCGTATCCGCCGTCCTTTTGCCGATGAAAGGCGACGGGCTCGCCGCTGTCGAGGATATGCGCTTCCGTGACTGTGCGCGCGGTATCCAGACGGATCTCCCCGTCCATGTCCGGCATGATATAAAGATAGATGCGGCTTCCTTTTTGGGAGGCGGGACGGGAACAGTGCTCCCCCTCAAGCGGCCGCGTATTCTCGAACGCTTCGAGGTTGACGTTCCGCCATGCGGCAAAGGCGTCCAGTGTTTCCAGCGCCTCCCTGGGAAGCGTACCGTCCGCCATAGGACCGATGTCGGGCAGGTAATTCCCGCCCCACGCGGCAGTCTTGGCATATTCCGCTGTGATTTGGGAGAGAGGACGGTAGGGGACGTCCTTCATGTAGGCCCACCCGCGCGCCATCCACATGGTACAGTATTCCCACCAGCCTGCGGGACGGCTTTCCGCCTCCTTGACCTCGCAGGTCTCGAAGTCCCCCGTCCCGTGCAGCCGCGGATTCACGACGATGCCGGGCTGGAGCTTTCGGATTTTTTCCAGAGGGTAGACATATCCCTCCGGCATGCCGCCGTCGAACCACAGAAGATCGATTTTGCCGTATTCGGTGAGCAGCTCCTCGATCTGTCCCGCCACATAAGCGCCGTACTTTTCGTTTTGCACGGCTGTTTTTGCGGCGTTCGGCAGGACGGTGGGGTTGTAGTCTGCGTCGAGGCAGGGAAGCTCAGGATTGCGCGCCTTTGCCGTCTTGACAAGGAAAGACATATAGCTGCGGTTGAAGTACCAGTCCGGCGGCGAATAGTAGAGCCCGACCTTTAGTCCGTGCTTCCGGCAGGCATCGGTATATTCCCGTACAAAATCCCGGCCATCGAGATAATTGCGGGTGCTGAAGCTCCCGAATCTGCTCGGCCACATGGCAAAGCCGTCATGATGGCGCGTCGTGAAAACGGCGTAGCGGAAGCCCGCTTCTTTGGCTTTCCGGAGCAGTGCGTCGGCGTCGAACCGTTCGCCCTTGAAGTCCTTTGCCAGGGCAAAATATTGGTTGGGAGTAAAATGCTTGCCGATCTTCCGGCTGGCGCACGGCATGTTCATCTGGGCGATCTCGTCTGCCGTCGCTCTGCGGGAAGCGAATTCCCAGCCGCATATCATCCCCCATGAAAGATCCAGCGTTGCCTTGACCGTAGAGATTCCCCAGTGGAGAAACAGACCAAGTCCTGCCTCCGGGAACCACGCCGCGCGCGGGTCCGGATTGGAAAGTCCTCTTTGCTTGGTGACAGATGCGACTCCGATTGCGTCGTGCTGTCCCCTTACCTCCGATGCCGCCTGATGGTTTGCCATGATCGATACCGCCTTTCTATGATGACCGGATGCTCCGGCTTTTGTTCCGATACTACTATACACAGAAATGAACGCCGTGTCAACAGAGGGAGGCAGGCTTTTTGAAAAAGGATATCGTCCTTTGCCGCATGTTCGGGAATTTTCGACTTTTTTAATTGACTTTATAGGAGCGCTGTGATAAAATAGAAAAGAAATGAGTCGAATGTGAAAATGAGAAAACGATTTTTTTACGGACAAAAGCGGCGAGGGGATTCTTTTCGCCGCCGTGTCCGATGAAAGGATAAATTTTTACATATCAGGGAGGGCAAAAATGGCATTTTGCAGTAAATGCGGCGCACAGATGAGCGAGGAGGACAAGGTATGTCCGTCCTGCGGTGCGGCGCGCGAGGAAAAGCATTCGGAGAAAAAGAAAGGCGGCGCTGATTTTAGTGACCGCGCGCAGGAGGCGATTCATCAGTTCAACAACACGGAGGATACCACAACGCAGTTTGATCCGAACGATATCGAGGCAAACAAAGCGATGGGAATTTTGTCCTATCTTTCATGGCTTGTGATTATTCCCCTGATCGCTGCGCCAAAATCGCCGTTTGCCAGATATCATGCCAATCAGGGATTGGTTCTTGCGATTTTCTCTACTGTTGTCTGTGTGCTGCTCGGTGCCCTGACATGGATCCCAGTGGTGGGTGTCGTCATAGGGATCGTGCTTGGACTTGCCGGCGTTTTGTTCCTGGTTCTCATGGTTCTCGGTATTGTAAACGCAGCCAATGGAAAAGCCAAGGAGCTTCCGATCCTTGGAAAGATCCGGCTTTTGCAGTGAATTGTGATAAAACGAAAAAAGACCGCGTTAGCGGTCTTTTTTCCGTTTTATTTATCAAGGTGAACGTCCATCTGCGGATAGGGAATCGAGATTCCTCTTTTGTCAAATATCTTTTTCGAGGCCTCCATCATGTCGAAATGGACCGTCCAGTAATCGCTGGATTTGACCCAGACGCGCAGATAAAAGACGAGTGCGCTGTCGCCCTGCTCGCCGAGACGCACGAAGGGAGGCTCCGGCTCCTTGAGAACGAGCTCGTGCGCTAAGGCCAGTTCGGTCAGCGTATTCTTGACAAGCTCGATGTCGGAATCGTACGCGACAGAGAAGGAGAGGTCGAGACGGCGGACCTCCTTTGTGCTGTAGTCGATGACGGATTGGTTGGACAGCGACCCGTTGGGGATGGTCACGACCTTGTTGTCCACGGTTTCGAGCGTGGTATAAAAAATACCGATGTCGGTGACAGTGCCGCTGTGTGTCCCGTTGTCGATAAAATCGCCGATGGAGAAGGGCTTGAACAGGAGGATCATGATGCCGCCCGCAAAATTGGAGAGGCTCCCCTGCATGGCAAGGCCGATGGCAAGGCCGGCGGATGTGATCGCGGCGGCGATCGCGGTGGTTTCAATGCCGATGATCGAAGCGATAATGGCAATGAGAAGCACATAAAGCGCCGCTTTTACCAGATCCACCACGAGTGTTTGGGCATTGACAGGCATCTTTGCAAATTTTTTGCCCTTGCGGATCAGCTTGACGCCCCATTTGATGAGCTTCATTCCGATGATCAAAATCAGAATGGCGCCGAGGATGCGCAGTCCCGCATGTGTGGCAAAGTCGGCGATGTTGGTCCATAGCTTTTGAAGAAAGTCTTCCATGTGTTACCTCTCTTTTCCTGAAATAGATTAAGATTTTTCAAATTCGGTGACGGCAAGAGCCAGCTCTTGCAGCGCCTTTTCGTCGGCAGGCGACGGGCAGCCGGACATCAGCTCCGAAGCGTTCTGCACCTTCGGGAAGGCGACGACGTCCCGAAGGCTGTCCGCGCCGCACATAAGCATCGTGAGCCGGTCGAGCCCAAGCGCGGCGCCGCCGTGCGGCGGCGCGCCGTAGCGGTAAGCGTCCACGAGGAATCCGAACTTCCTCTGGATGTCTTCATCGGAAAGGCCGAGACGCCGGAACATCTTCTGCTGCAGCTCACGGTCCGTGATGCGAATGGAGCCGGAGGAAAGCTCAACGCCGTTGAGCACGAGGTCATAGGCTCTGGCCCGCACGCGCGCCGGATCCGTATCGATGTAGTCAAGGCACTCCTCGAGCGGCATCGTGAACGGATGGTGCATCGCGACCCATGTGCCGCTTTCCTCGTCCCACTCGAAGAACGGGAATTCCGTGATCCAAAGGAAATGGTAGCCGTCAGGAATGCGGCCGAGCTGCTTTGCTACAATCTGGCGCAAAGCGCCGAGCGTAGGCAGTGTCACGCTGTCTTTATCTGCGACGATGAGCGCGACGTCTCCGCGCCGGCAGTCAAGCTTTTCAAGAATGGCATCCAGCTCGCCCGGCGCCATGAATTTGGCAAAGGAGGCGGTCGGTGTTTCCTCTATAAAGCGGATATAGGCAAGCCCGCCGGCGCCGATTCCCTTCGCGTGCTCGACGAGCTTATCGATTTCCTTGCGGGAAAGCTTGTCTGCAGCGTCCTTGACGACAATGGCACGCACGGAGCCGCCCTTTGAGATGGCGGAGGAAAATACGGAAAAGCCGCTGTTTTTTACAAGCTCGGAGATGTCCTCGATCTCCATGCCGTAGCGGGTATCCGGTTTGTCCGACCCGTAACGTTCCATCGCTTCCTTGTAGGTAAGGCGCGGAAACGGCAAAGAGAGCTCCTTTCCCATTACCTCGCGGAACAGCCTTGCGACATAGCCCTCGCAGACCTGCATGATATCGTCCTCGTCCACGAACGACATTTCAAGATCGATCTGCGTGAACTCCGGCTGACGGTCCGCGCGCAGATCCTCGTCCCGGAAACAGCGTGCAAGCTGGATATACCGGTCGAAGCCGGCGAGCATGAGCAGCTGCTTATACTGCTGCGGCGACTGCGGAAGCGCATAAAAGCTGCCGTGATGGACGCGCGAGGGCACAAGATAGTCGCGCGCTCCCTCCGGCGTCGGATTGACGAGCATCGGCGTTTCGATCTCGAGAAATCCGTTTTCATAAAAGTATTCTCTTGTCACTTGCGCGATTTTATGACGCATCATGAGGTTTTTTTGCAGGGAGGGGCGGCGGAGGTCAAGGTATCGGTATTTTAAGGCAAGCTCATCCCGCACCTTCACGCTGTCGTTGATTTCAAACGGCGTGGTTTCCGCTGCCGAAAGGATCTTGTATTCCGCGACGGCGATCTCGATCTCCCCTGTCGGAAGCTGAGGATTGATCGAGCTGCGCCGGCGCACGGTCCCCTTAGCGACGATGACATATTCGGTGCGTGTACGGAACGCCTCCTCGAAAACGCTGCGCTCGGTCCCCTCGTCAAACGCAAGCTGAACAAGGCCGGTCCGGTCGCGCAGGTCGATGAAGATCAGACCGCCGAGATCGCGCGCGCGCTGGACCCATCCCATCACGCAGACGGCGGCGCCGATGTCTTTCGCACGAAGCTCGCCGCAGTAGTGCGTCCTTCTGTCGGTTTTTTCAAATTTTGCCATAGTAACTGTCCTTTATCTTTCAGAATTTTTTAGGATTTCAACCGCTTTTTCGACGGATACGGCCTGCTGCGTGCCGTCCCGCATATCCTTCAGGGCGACCGTGCGGGATGCGGCCTCTGCCTCTCCGACGATGGCGGTGTACGGCACGCCGCATTTGCCGGCGTATTTCATCTTTTTCTTCATGCCGCCGTCACCGTAATAAACGTCGGTCGCAATGCCAGCATCCCGAAAATCCGTAGCGGCGGCCGCCGCAAAGGGAACGGACGCTCTGTCCATCGGGATGACGAGCACCTTTGCTGTGCTGGAGGCCTCCGGCACGATCAGTCCGCAGGCGAGAAGCTGGGAGAAAAGGCGGGTAAGCCCGATGGAAATGCCGATCCCGGGAAGCTTTTTGTCTGTATAATAGCCGGTCAGGTTGTCATAGCGTCCGCCGGAGCATACGCTGCCGAATTCCGGATGCGCATCGATCTGTGTTTCATATACCGTTCCGGTATAATAGTCGAGGCCGCGCGCGATCGTAAGATCGATGCGGAAGCTGTCCTCCGGCATTCCGAAAAGGCGCATCCCGTCCGTTACCGCGGCAAGCTCCTCTACGCCCTCGCGGAACTGTTCGTCCGCGGCAGCCATGCCGCGCAGGGACGAGAGGATCTGCTCGTTTGTCCCGCCGATGGAGATAAAGTCGAGGATCGCGCTGGTCTTTTCCTCCGGTACACCGGAGCGGATGAGCTCCGCGAGCACGGAATCGCGTCCGATTTTTTCCATTTTATCGAGGATGCGCAGGATCTGCTCGATCTTGTCCGAAAGTCCGAGCGAGCCGAAAAAGCCTCCGAGGATCTTGCGGTTGTTGATACGGATGGTGAATTTGCCGATGCCGAGCTTTAAAAAGACCTGATGGATGATGGCGGGGATCTCCGCGTCGTAGAGAAGGTCGAGCTCCTCGCCGCCGATGATGTCGATATCGCATTGATAGAACTCGCGGAACCGTCCCTTCTGCGGGCGTTCTCCGCGAAAGACCTTGCTCATCTGATAGCGCTTGAACGGGAAGACGAGGTCGTTGTAATGCGCGGCCACATACCTTGCGAGCGGTACGGTCAGGTCGAAGCGCAGAGAAAGGTCGTTCTCGCCCTTCTGGAAGCGGTAGATCTGTTTTTCGGTTTCGCCGCCCGCCTTGGCGAGCAGCACCTCCGACAGCTCGATGACAGGCGTATCCAGCGGCAGAAAGCCGAAGCTCTCGTATACGCTGCGGATGGTGTCATACATTTGGTTGAATCGGATCTGTTCGCCCGGCAAAAGCTCCTGAAAGCCGGGCAGAATCCTCGGCGTTACTTTCTCCTGCATGTCGGTTTCTCCTTAAAATAAGCAGAGTTTCAGATGAATATCATATCCATTATAGCACGATTTTTTTATTTTTCAATATTTTCCTTGCGGATTGTTGACGGAAAAATCATAGGATGGTATAATGAACAAATCAGAAAAAGGCTCCGGCGCATACGTCTGCCGCCGAAGCGGAAAGGAGACGCTATGCGGGCGGGCATGCTCACGGGATGTCATGTACCGGTGGAGCGGTTTTTCGGCGTGGGAGCAAGACGCGCCGAGGCGTTTCACAGACTGGGAATCTCTACGGCGCGCGATCTTGTCTATCATTTCCCGCGCGCCTATGAGCCGCGGGGCAACGTCAAAACGACGCGCGACGCCGCGGACGGGGAGGTCTGCTCGCTTATCCTCACCGTCGGTACGGAGCCGAAAACCGCCGCGGTCCGGCGCGGGATGGTGCTGACCAAGGTCACGGCCTTCGACGATTTCGGAAAATGCGAGATCACCTTTTTCAACCAGCCCTACGTCAAGGACAAAATGACACGCGGCGCGACCTTCCGGTTTTTTGGAAGGGTGCGGCGGGAGGGCTTTTCCGTTTTCATGAGCTCGCCTGCCTTTGAAGCTTATAACGGCGTCACCCCGCTGCGGCCGCTTGTCCCGGTATATCCGCTGACGGAGGGGATCTCGCAGAAGCTGATGGGCAGCACGGTTCGTGCGGCGCTTGAGGCTGTCTTTTCCGGCCCGGATGCCTTAAGGGACTTTCTTCCCGCGGCGCTGCGCGAACGTCATGGACTGTGGGATCTCAAAACGGCGCTTTGCCGCATCCATATGCCGGAGTCTGTGGAGGATACGGCGAGCGCCGTGCAAAGGCTCGCGTTCGACGAGCTGTATCTGTTTGCGCTTTCCATGCTGCGCCGCGGCAGCGGCGCGCCGTCCCCTTCTGCGTATGGATGCAGGCCGGCGGATAAAGGCCGGTTTCTCTCGCTTTTGTCCTATCGTCCGACAGCGGCGCAGGAACGGACGATGCGGGAGATCGAAGCCGATATGACAGAGGGGATGTGGATGGTGCGCCTTGTCGTAGGAGATGTCGGCTCCGGAAAAACGCTCTGCGCCGCGTATGCGGTCTATACGGCGATCGAGAGCGGATGGCAGGCGGCGCTGATGGCGCCGACGGAGATCCTGGCAAGACAGCATTATGAACAGCTCTCACGGCTTTTTGAAACGCTTGGGTTCCGGACCGCGCTGCTCGTCGGCAGCATGACCTCCGCCGCCAAGCGCCGGGTCCTGGAGGCGCTTTCCTCGGGCAGTGTCGATTTTGTCATCGGTACGCATGCGCTCATCGAGGATACGGTCGTATTCCGGAGACTCGGTCTTGCCGTCATCGACGAGCAGCACCGCTTTGGCGCGGCGCAGCGTTCCGCGCTTGTCCGCAAGGGAAGAGACGGGGATGTTCCGCTGCTTTCCATGAGCGCGACCCCGATCCCGCGCACGCTTGCCATGGTCCTTTACTGCGATATGGATGTTTCTGTGAGCGATGAGATGCCGCCGGGCAGGCAGAAGGTGGATACTTTTTTTGTGAACGAGGGATATCGCAGCCGGATCAATGCCTTTATCCGCAAAAACATCGACGCCGGCGGGCAGGTATACATCGTATGTCCGGCGGTCGAGGAGCAGGAGCGGCTGGAATCGGAGAGCGGCGCGCTGCTGGCAGCCGACGAGCTTGTATCGCCCGGCGGCGCGGCAGAGGAAAAGCCGAGGCTCAAGGCTGCGGTGGATTATGCGAGGACGCTTTCGGAGACGGTTTTCCCCGAATACCGCGTCGCTTTTCTCCACGGAAAGCTTTCCGGAAGGGAAAAGGACCGGATCATGAGAGCGTTCGCCGCCGGCGATATCGACATTTTGGTTTCCACGACCGTCATCGAGGTCGGCGTGAACGTTCCGCGCGCGACGCTGATGCTGGTGGAAAACGCCGAATTTTTCGGGCTTTCGGCACTGCACCAGCTGCGCGGAAGGGTGGGCCGCGGCGAGCGGAAGTCCTATTGCATCCTGATGTCGGACAGCAGGTCGGAAAAAGTGCAGGAGCGCCTTCGGCTTTTGTGCGAGACAAGCGACGGCTTTGAGATCGCAAGACGGGATCTTGAGCTGCGCGGTCCGGGCGATTTTATCGAGCAGGATGCGGGCAAAACCAGACAGAGCGGCGAATTCGATCTCGGACTCGCATCTCTTGCGCGCGATGCGCAGCTGCTTTATGCGGCGTTCGACGAGGCGAAGCAAACGCTCGCGCGCGACCCCGCGCTTTCCCGGCCGGAGCATGAAGCGCTTGCCGTCCTTCTGGCGGAAAAGAGGACGCGGGCGGGAGGTTAAGATTATCTTAAACGGTTCCTTAATTGAAAATTAAAAAAATATCCGGTATTCTGATATCGGTCTGAAGGAGAAGAAAGATGGGCAGAATCATTTTCAACGAAGACCCAAACCATTTCATTTTTACGCGGGCGCGCGCAGGCGTCGAACGGGTGACGAGAGAGGACCTTGTGGATTTCATCCTGCAGTACAAGGATACGCAGATCACGGATTTTATGATCTGTATCTGCGCCTCCCTTGCGTGGTATGATTCCAAGCGCACGCAGAATGCCATCGACAAATATAAGGAATGGCTCGCCTGCGGGAAAACTTCCGATGAGGAGAGGGATCCCGTGGTGAAGTGTACGAAGCTGCTTGTCGATATCTATGAAAAAGAGGGCGTTGAGATGCACAAGCTTTGGGTGCAGACGCTGCGGGATATCGGCATCCATCCGTGGATCAGCGTGCGCATGAACGATATCCACGAAACGGACAGGGAGGATTCGTTCCTGTTCAGCGATTTTTACAAGGCACACCGCGCGATGAACCGCGCCTCACACCGCACGCCTGCTTCCTACTATGAGTATGGACTGGATTATCTTTATGAGGATGTGCGCCGCTACTATATGACTCTCATCGAGGAGGCGCTGGATACCTTCGATATGGACGGGCTTGAGCTCGACTGGATGCGGGAGATCTATTCCATCGGCATCGGACGCGAATACGAAGGGACTGCGGTCATCAATGCGTTTATGCGGGAGGTGTTTGCCCGCGTCAAGGCGGCGGAACAGAAATGGGGACACCCGATCCGGATCGCCGTCCGCCTTCCGGATACGCCGGAAAAATGCCTGCGCCTTGGCTTCGATTTCTTCGATTGGGTGAACGCGGGCCTTGTGGATCTCATCACGGTGACGCCGCGCTGGTCGAGCATCGACAACAACATGCCCATCGACCTTTGGAAAAAGATCCTTGCGGACAAGCCGGTCGAGCTTGCTGCGGGATTGGAGATTCTCATCGACGCCTATAACCGGCGCGGCAGGAAATATTGGAACAACACCTACGAAACGGCGATCGCCTCCGCCTGTGCATACCATTCGATGGGGGCGGACGCGATCTATCTTTTCAACTATATGGACGCTTTGGAGCCGAGCTCCGACAAGGATGATTCCCTTTATTCCGACCGGGAGATCTATCACAAATTTCTCTGTACCGCGGGCAGCGATGAGGGGTCTGCGGCGCAGCCGCGCCGCCATGTCGTTACCTATGACGACGTGTCTGCGGTGAGTGTCCCCGGCGCAAGGCAGCTGCCGCTCCGCCTTTCGGGAGAGCGGGGAAGGCCGACGCCGTTTTCGGCGCTTCGGATCGTGACCGGCAAAATCCCTGCGGGAAGAACCGTTCATGCGGTTCTGGGCTTTGCACGCGGAACGGTGCATATCGAAAATGTGACCGTCTATCTCAATGCGAAAAAATGCCGGCTTGCCGGGCCTGCGAAGCCGGTCTATCCGCAGTATGAGGATATGGAGTATTTCATATTCGAGGCAGAAAACGACGGCGCGCTTCCGCCGGTTTCCGTGCTGGAGGTCGGGATCTCCGAGGGAGAGACTGCCGTCCATTGGGCGGAAATCGATATCCTTTGACAATCGGTGGTGCCGGTGAGAAAAGTTTGATTTTTGTTCGACAAATATTCACAAATTTGAAACAATCATGGTGGAGGGATTTGCTTTGGAAAGAAATACAACGGACAAAAAGCCGGCTTGGCTCCGTTTTCGGGAAGCCGTTTTTCGCAACCGGTATCCGCTTTTTGCGTTCGGTGTGACCTTTTTTGCGCTTGTCATGGTGGCGATCATCCGCGGCATCGCACCGTTTGGGGACAATTCGCTTTTGACCATGGATCTGTGGGGGCAGTATTATCCCATGCTCGTGGAAAAGCAGGATGCGCCGTTTGCCTTGTGGTCGTGGGATGGTTCTCTTGGCTTTTCTGCCATTGTTCAGAGCGCATATTATACGAACAGCCTTTTCAATTTTCTGCTGCTTCCGTTTACGGGATATGCAAGGATCGCGGCGCTGGACCTTATCATTTTTCTCAAGGCGGCGCTCGCTGCGTGGAGCTTTGCCTATTATCTTTCGCATCGGGAGCGCGAAGCTTCGGGGGGGGGACAAACTCCCCTTGTCATGGCGTTTGGCGTAGCCTATGGGCTTTCCGCCTATGTCGTCGCGTTTATCTCCCAGCCGATGTGGCTGGATGCGGTCCTGTTTGTCCCGCTTATCATGCTGGGACTGGAGCGCATGCTGTCCGGAAAAAATCCGTGGATGTACGTGACGTTCCTTGCGCTGACGCTCTATTCCAATTTCTATATCGGATGGGCCGTCTGTCTTTTTACCGTGCTGTGGTTTTTTGTTACGATGTGCTCGGACGGGAACCGCCGGAGAATAGGGCGGGTCGCACGGGACACGGGAAAATTCGCCGCGATGTCCCTCATTTCCGGCGCGCTCGCCGCGTTTGTGCTCCTGCCGGTGGTGTTCGGTATGGGAAACTGGACGTCATCCTCTCTTGGCTTTGATAAGGATGTCGCCTTTTATCATGAGCTTCCGCAGATCATCGACAACCTGTCGGCCGGCGTCAAAACCTCGCTTGAGTATGGGGTCGCCAATCTTTACTGCGGCTCGGCAGCCGTCTTTTTCGCGATCCTGTTTGTCCTCAACCACAGGATCCCGTGGCAGAAAAGGCTCTGCTATGTGCTGCTTGCCGGCTTCATGCTGCTTTCCTTTGAACTGAATCTGCTCGACTTTATCTGGCATGGGCTGCACTTTCCGAACCAGCTGCCGGGCCGGCAGAGCTTCCTTTACGTTTTCCTTATGCTGCTCATGGCCTATGAGACGCTGACAAGGCTGGACGGACTTCGCACGGTTCCCGTGTGCGCGGCTGCCGCAGCTGCGGCGGGCATCCTTTTTATCGGCTTTCAGGCGAGCGGCAACCGGATCGGGCGTGTCATCTCCGTCGTCATCATCCTGCTTGCGCTTATCATCGTCGCAGGACATCTTTCGCTTTCCCGCAGGCTCCATGCCGAGCAGATGGGAGCTTTTATGCTGGCGGCGGTCATCACGCTCGATGCTGCGGTGAACGGGATCTTTACCATGGCGCAGTATATCGGCTGTGCAAGCGCGGTGTCCTATGTCACAAACGAAAGCGACATGCGGGCGCTTACCGAAAAATATGAAAGCGGGAGCGAGGATTTCTGGCGCTCCGAGATGACGCCGAATTTCACGTTCGACAGCGGGATGCTTTATGATTTCAAGGGCGTGACGTATTATTCCTCGACCATGAACGGCAGCCTGTACCGCCTCTTTCAGAATCTCGGAAACCGGGTTTACGCGCAGAATGTGAGTACGATCTATCAGCCGACCCCGATCCTTGACATGATGTTCGGCGTCCGATATCACTATGTGACCGGCGGCGCCCTGACGGAGGAATACGGCGATATCGCAGAAAAGCGGGGAAACGTTACGGTGATCGAAAGCCGCTATACGCTGCCTGTCGCATTTGCCGTAGATGAGCGCATCAAATCGTTTGAAACGGACGGGAAAGCGCCTCTTGAGGCGCAGGAGGACTTCCTTCGCCTTTCGACCGGACTTTTGGATCTGGATGCCGTTGTCCCGGCAAAGCAGACGATTCTGAATATGGAAAACGCGGATCCGTACAGTGTGGGTGGGGTCAAGTATTATGCGTCGCCGCATCCGGAATCGCAGTCGATTTTTGAATATGAATTTTATGCGCAGGAGGACGGACTGTTTTATTTAGATTTTGATTTCATCGTCGGAAACTATACCGTGCGCATCGGCGAGGGCGGCGAGAAAACCGGAAGCTGCGGCAGCGATCCGACGAAATATGTCGGCCGCGTAAAGGCGGGCGACAAGGTGTATGTCAAGGTCGTCATCAGCGGCTACAGCGCGGCGCTTTACGGCGTGAACGGCTATGTGATGGATGAGGCGGCGCTTTCGCAGGCGCATGAGGTCCTGTCGCAGGGCGGGCTCGACGTGACGCATGCTTCCTCTACGCGCATTGAGGGAACGGTAGATCTGGAAGAGGATGGCGTGATGTATGCTTCGATTCCGGCGGAGGACGGGTGGCACGTCTATCTGGACGGCGCCGAGGTCGAAACGTTCGCGCTGGACGGCGCGCTTCTGTGCTTCGATATTCCGGCGGGCGAGCACGTTGTCGAATACCGCTATGAGGCGCCCGGCTTTGCCGCCGGCATCGGGATTACGGCGGCCGGCGCGGCGGCGCTGGCCCTCTATTACCTTTTCCCGCGCTTTTGGAAAAGGCTGAGAAAAAACAAATGAGAGAAACCTTCCATAAGAGAAAGCCTTGGTGCTTGCAGGGAAGGAAGAAGCGGACGCCATTGCGGCGTCCGCTTCTTTGCGCACAAGAGGATGCGGTTTTACCGCATCCTCTTGGCTCTGTTGTATTCGGATTTCGGGTTCCAGAATTCGCGCCAGTCGAGGTCGCCCCGGTCAAGCGCCGTGATGATGGCCTCTGCCGTCGCGATATTGGTTGCCGTCGGAACGTTGCTCCGGTCGCATTCGCGCATCAGATCGGAATCGGTCAGGATTTCCTCCGGATTATCGCTCCCGTCGCGGAAGTAGAGCAGCACGTCGATTTCATTGTACGCAATGCGGGACGCGATCTGCTGGATGCCTCCCTGATTTCCCGGCAGCAGCTGCTCGATGTCGAGTCCTGTCGCCTCGGAAACGATCTTTCCGGTCATTTTTGTAGCGCAGATGTTGTGCTTTGCGAGTACGCCGCAGTATGCAATGCAAAATTGGACCATCAGTTCTTTTTTTGTCTCTGCGGCTATCAGTGCGATTTCCATAAGCTAACCGGCATTGCCGTGCGGCAACGCATTCCTTTCAAAGTATTATTTTAATTTTTTCAGCCGGTGAATGTGTGCGAAAAGCCGCCGTCCTTCTCCGAGGGTACGCGCGGCGATGTTGTCAAAGGCATGTGTGATATTGAAGCTGAGCATCTCGTCGATGAGAATGCCGCGGTTGCCCGCGCGGATAAGCTCCGGATCATACGGAACGACACCGATGAGCCTTACCGAGGTGCTGTCGATGATGGAGATGATTTCCTCCTTGGCTTTTTTGACGGAGCCGCCGTAGAGCTTGTTGACGATGAGCCTGCGCCGGCGGACGCCTCTGAGGGATAGGAATTCCGCGGTCCGTTCCGCGGCTCGGACGGCGGCGCGCGTCGGTTCCACTATGATATAGGCAGTATCCGCTATGCTGGCGGCAAATTGGAGCGGCTCGCCGATGCCGCCCGGCGTGTCGATGAAAATAAAGTCAAAATTTCCCCATGCGGCAAGCCGTTTCACTGCCGATTGGAAGGAAAAGGTATTCATACGGTTGTCGAATCCGTAGGGCGCCGCGACAAAAAAGAGATTTTCGGACCGCCTGTCCGCAATGACGGCGCGTTCACAGGGCACTCTGCCGAATGCAAGATCGCCGACGTCATAGATCACCTCGTCGGAAAGTCCGGTGACAAGATCTAAGCACCGGTTGCCGAAATCACAGTCGATCACAAGCACGCGATGTCCGCGCTGCGCGATTGCCATGGCGAGGTTGGCGCATACGGTGGATTTCCCGACGCCTCCCTTGCAGGAGGTAAAGAGGATGATCTGCGTATCGCCGAGGGCTGAATGTTCCATACTCCGCCTCCAAAGAGAATATCCCGACAATATTTTATCATTTGCCGCTGGGTTTGTCAACATCAATTTCGTTCTTATGAGTGTCGGATTACAATATTTTCCAATGTGGCGAATGCTTCCTCCTCAAGCGCGGCAACATCGATTTTCGCCTCCTCGCGCTCTACCTTGGAAAGCTCCGGCCTTGTCTTGGGATGACGGGGCGTAAAAACGGTGCAGCAGTCCTCGTAGGGCAGGATCGACGTCTCGAATGTATCGATGGAACGGGAGATCTGAACGATTTCTTCCTTATCCATACCGATGAGCGGACGGAATACCGGCAGGGTGACGACGCGGTTGGTGACGCCGATCGCCTGCATGGTTTGACTGGCGACCTGTCCGAGGCTCTCTCCTGTGATGAGCGCGTCGCATCCGATTTCCCGCGCGGTGCGTTCGGCAAGACGCATCATGAAACGGCGCAGCAGAAGCGTGAAATACTCCTCCTCGCAGGCTTCCCTCAGCGCTTCTTGAATGTGCGTGACCGACAAAATATGAACATGGATTTCGCCAAGATAATCCGTTAATTTTTCCGCAAGGGAAAGGACCTTTTTCCGCGCCCTCTCGCTGGTATACGGAAAGCTTTCAAAGTGCAGCGCATCGATCTTTACGCCCCTTTTGGCCATCATAAAGCCGGCGACGGGACTGTCGATCCCTCCGGAGAGAAGCAGCAGTCCCCGTCCGCCGGAGCCCTGCGGCATGCCGCCGATGGCATGTTCCTGACCAGCGCAGAGATAGGCGCCGAGATCGCGGATCTCTACCCGCACGCAGATGTCGGGGTGATGGACGTCCACGCGCAGCCTGCCGTGCGAGGCTTCTAAGATTGCGCCGCCCACTTCGGCAGAAATTTCAGGGGACGTGAGCGGGAACTGCTTGTCCGCGCGCTTGGCCTCCACCTTGAAAGTCTGTGCGCCGTTAAGATACGGTAAAAAGGAGGTCCGCGCCGTATCGAGGATCGCCGTCATGCTCTTATCCGTCTTGACGGCGCGGGTAACGGCGGAAATGCCGAACGTGTTTTTGGCCGCCGCGTAGGCGCCCGAGACGTCCGCCTCATCGCTTTCCGGCTCGATATACACGGTGCTTTGCATGGAATAGATCCGAAAGCTGCCGTAGGGCGCCGTCCGCTTTTTGAGCAGGTCCCGAAGAAGCTTTTCAAAATGCGAGCGGTTGGCGCCCTTGAGCGAAATCTCACCGTATTTGCAGAGTATAAGTTCTTTCATATATCTAAAATCCTTTCCCCCGTCTCAAGAAAATCACGGGAAACGCCGGTTTCCTCTTGCGCTTGCCGAGGTTTTGTATTATAATACTCAATATAGAAGAGGACAAGCGGACAGCTTTCGCCTGAGCCGCTATCATTATACGCCCGAAACGGACGATTTTCAATGCTTTCTTTTTTAATTTTTTGGAAATCAGGAGAATGGAAACATGAAAAATACGCACAAGATAACGATTGCAGGGGTCGACCTCACATTGAATTCCGAGAACAGTGAGGAGTATGTCCAAAAGCTCGCAGTGGAGCTGACGCGGCGGATCAATTCCATCGCGCTGTCGAGCTCCGGCGTGACGAAGCTTCAGGCGGCCGTTGTCTGCGCGCTGGATCTTTTGGATGAGAACTATCGGCTGAAGCTGCTCATCGAGGACGAAAAGAAAAAATGAGGGTCCCTGAGCTGCTGGCGCCGGCCGGCTCCCTTTCGGCGCTGCGCGCGGCAGTGGATGCCGGCGCAGACGCGGTGTATTTCGGTGCGCAGGAGCTGAACGCGCGGCGCTATGCGGAAAATTTTACGGAGGAGTCGCTCGCCGACGCCATCCGTTACTGCCGCCTATTCGGCGTAAAGACCCATGTCGTACTGAATACGCAGCTTTACGCAAAAGAACAGGAACCGGCGGCAGGGCTTGCCGAAAGGCTGCTTTCTTTGGGGGCGGATGCCTTTATTGTTGCGGATCTTGGGCTTGCCGCGCTGCTCAAAAAGCGCTTTCCCGGGATCGCGCTGCATGCGAGCACGCAGGCGTGCGGACAGAACGTGATTTCCGCGCAGGTGCTCTCTGAAATCGGGTTTTGCCGTATGGTGGCGCCGCGGGAGCTGCCGCTGCGGGATATTCGCACGCTCTGCCGGAATTCCCCGATCGAAACGGAGATCTTCGTTCACGGCGCTCTGTGCGTCAGCCATTCCGGACAATGCCTTTTCAGCTCCGTGCTCGGCGGACGCAGCGGGAACCGCGGCGAATGCGCCCAGCCGTGCAGGCTGCCGTATCGTGCGCGCCGTCCGTATGCGCTCAGCCTCAAGGATCTGTGCCTTGCAGCGCATATCCCGGAAATTTTGGAAACAGGCGTCGCTTCCTTGAAAATCGAGGGCAGGATGAAGAGCGCCGATTATGTTTACGGCGTGGTTTCGGTATACCGGCGCCTGATCGACGAGAGGCGTCCGGCAACGGAGCGGGAGCTTGCGGCGCTCGCCGAGCTGTTTTCCCGGTCCGGCTTTACGGACGGATATTTTACCGAGCGGATCTCGGCGGATATGCTGGGCGTGCGCACGACCGAGGATAAAAAGCGCAGCGCCGTCCGTGAGGCGGGCGATTACGGGAAAAAGCGGCTGCCCCTTGCGATAGAAGGGACTTTTTTGGCGGGCAGGCCCGCCGTCCTTCGCGGTACGGTGACACGCGGGGACGAAGCGTTTTCCGCAGAGGCTTCGGGGCCCGTCTGTGAAAAGGCGGAAGATGCCCCGCTTTCGGAACAGCGGATCGGAGAGAATCTTTCAAAGCTCGGCTCGACCGTGTTTTCCGCCGCCGGCGTCCATGTGGAAACGGACGGTATCCGCATGCCGGTCTCGCAGGTCAACGCGCTTCGGCGCGCGCTGTGTGCGGCGCTGGAGGAAAAGCTGGCGGGGAAATGTCCCGCGCCCGAACGGCGCCCCGTTCTTCAGGCGGCGCCGTCCGGCTTTGTAAAATCGGAAGCGAAAAGCGCCTATTTCGCATTTTTCGATGCGGTGACGCCGCGCGCTCTTGCATTTTTTGACCGGATCTTCCTTCCTCTTTCAGAATATCTTTCCCATTTGGACGGGGTTTCCCATTCTTCAAAAATAGGGATCGCCTTGCCGCCTGTCGCGTTTGACCATGAGCTTGCGCAGGTCCGGGCGACGGCGGCGCGCGCGGCCGCCGCCGGCTGCCGCGCGGCGCTGGTGTCCGGGCTTTGGCAGTGCCGGCTCGCAGGAGAGCTTGGCCTTGAGGCGCACGGAGATTTGCGGCTCAATCTTTTCCATGCGGGAAGCGTCGAGGTGTATCGCGGCCTTGGACTTCGCTCTGCGGTCCTTTCTCCGGAAATCGGGATCCCGGCGAGCGTCGGGATGGCGAGCGGTATCCCGAAGGGATATGTTCTATATGGAAGGCTGCCGCTGATGACGCTGGAAAAGTGCATCATTCGGGATGGGATTGCGGCGCTGCCGGATAGGGGAGAGTGCCGGTACTGTGATTCCCATCGGATCTCCTATCTTACAGACAGAACGGGAGCGCGTTTCCCGGTTTTGCGCGCTTTTTCTCATCGAAATGTCCTTTATAACAGCGTCCCCGTCTATATGGCGGACAAGCCGGCCGCGGGCCTTTTCGGACACTGCATCTTTACTGTGGAAATGCGGGACGAGGTAGACGGCGTCATCGCCTCTATCGAGGCCCGCAGACCTGCGTCCGGAAAATTCAAGCGCTTGTGACGTGTGCCGTTGGAGGAAGGAAATGGAAATCAGAGATATCGTTCTTGCGTCGTCGTCGCCGCGCCGGCGGGAGATCTTTGAAAAGCTCGGCATCCGGTTCCGTGTGGTGACGCCGGACGCGGACGAGAACATTTGCGGCGCGGCGTCTGCGGAGGATTATGTGATACAGGCAGCGCAGAGAAAGTGCCGTGCGGCGCTGCTGCTTTTGCAGGCGGAGGGGAGCCTTTCCGAGAAAACGCTTGCCGTTGCCTGCGATACGGTCGTCGTTTACGACGGAATGGTTATCGGCAAGCCGCCGGATACGGCGCATGCCGTCCTTACCCTCGGCATGCTGTCGGATTCCTGGCATGCGGTATACTCCGGACTTGCGGTGTATTGGGACGGACGGATGTGCGATACCTTTGCCAGAACCGATGTGAAATTTCGCAGGATACCCGAAGAGGAGATCCTTTCGTATGTGGATTCCGGCGAGCCGATGGGCAAGGCAGGCTCCTATGCCATTCAGCAAAAGGGCTCGTCCTTTGTCGAGCGCATCGAGGGAGAATATGAAAACGTAGTAGGGCTCCCGATCGCCGCGCTTTTTGCTTTGCTTGAGAGGGAATTCGGGATTTTGCCCTCCGATCTTATCCACTATTGAGGTGAAACATGCTTACCAAAGAAGAAAAAATCAAAAGAGCGGCGGAGGTCGTCTCGGTGCTGGAGGAGCGCTATCCCAGCGCTGTCTGCGCGCTTCAGTATGAGGGAGACCCTTGGCGGCTTTTGGTGATGGGAAGGCTTTCCGCTCAGTGTACGGACGCGCGTGTCAATATCGTATGCCAAGAGCTATTCCGGCGCTTTCCAGATGCAGAACATATGGCGGCGGCTCCGGTGGAGGAGATCGAGAAGCTGGTGTTTTCCTGCGGCGTTTATAAAGTAAAGGCGCAGAACATCAAGGATTTTTCCGGTATCATTTGCGAGCGGTTCGGCGGGCAGGTCCCCGACAGCATGGAGGGGCTTCTCACGCTGCCAGGCGTCGGCCGGAAGATTGCAAATCTCATCCTCGGAGATATTTATCATAAGCCCGCCATCGTGGCGGATACGCACTGTATCCGCATCTCCAACCGGTTGGGGCTTTGCGAGAGCAAGGTGCCGGAAAAGGTGGAAAAAACGCTTTCCGGCATCGTAGAGCCGGAGAAGCAGTCGGATTTCTGTCACAGGCTGGTTCTGTTTGGCCGTGACGTCTGCTCGGCAAGGAGCCCTGCCTGTTCGGGGTGCCCGTTTGAAAAATACGGATGTGTCAAATAAGAAAGCGGCGGCACGATGGATATCCATAGCACGGGGATGCTCGGATCCCGAACGTCAGATCCCATGGATGGCATGTAAGAAAAGAGGCATTTATGTTCAAGCAACCCCTCGCGGACCGGATTCGTCCGGAATCGTTTGATGAAATGGTCGGTGATCCGAAGCTGTTCGGCGCCGACGGGATTTTTCCGAAGATGCTGAAGGCTGGTCATATTCCGAATATGATTTTTTTCGGACCGTCCGGTACAGGGAAGACGACCGCCGCCAATATTTTAGCGAAAGCGGCGGGTAAAACGCTGCACAAGCTCAATGCGACGAGCGCGGGGCTTTCTGAGGTCAAGGCGGTCATTTCGGAAAGCACTTCTTTGCTCGGCGCGGACGGGATCCTGCTTTATCTCGACGAAATCCAGTATTTCAATAAAAAGCAGCAGCAGTCCCTTCTCGAATATATCGAAAACGGCCGGATCACGCTCATTGCTTCCACAACGGAAAACCCGTATTTCTATATTTATCCCGCGATCATTTCCCGCTGCGCGGTATTTGAGTTCAGTCCGATCCCGACGCTGGCGCTCGAACGGGCGATCACCCGCGCGGCGGCGCTGTTTGAGTCGCAGACGGGACGGCATGTCGCGGTGTCCGCCCCGGCGCTGTCTCTGATCGCGTCCGCTGCGGCGGGCGACGCCAGACGGGCGGTCGGATTTTATGAAAATCTGGCCTCGGTCTATGAGGAGATCACCGAACAGACCGTGCGGGATTTCCTTCCCGAGGTGATGGGGATGAGCGGCTTCGACAAGGATGGGGACGGGCACTATGACCTGCTTTCCGCCTTTCAGAAGTCCATCCGCGGCTCGGACCCGGATGCTGCGCTCTTTTATCTGGCGAAGCTCCTTTCCGGCGGCGACCTTATTTCCGTTTGCCGCAGGCTCCAGGTCGTGGCAAGCGAGGATATCGGCCTTGCCTATCCTATGGCGGCGGCCGTGGTGCGCGCCTGCGTGGAGAGCGCAAGAGAGCTCGGTATGCCGGAGGCGCGCATTCCGCTTGCCAATGCGGTCGTGCTGCTCGCGACATCGCCGAAGTCCAATTCCGCGTATGCGGCGTGCGACGCCGCGATGGAAGCGGTCGCGGCAGGCAAGGGCGCTTCTTTTCCGCGTGCTCTTCAGAACGTTCATTTCGATGGCGAAAATGCCGCGGTGAAGGGGCAGAACTATCTTTATCCGCACGAGTTTGAGAATCATTACGTAGGGCAGCAGTACTTGCCGGACGATTTGAAAAATACAAAGTTCTATTCCTACGGCGACAATAAAAATGAACAGGCGGCCAAGCAATATTGGGACAAAATCAAGGGCGGAAAGTCCTGAACGAAAAGGAGAAACGGCAATGAAGATGGTGCAGATCGGCGCCGCGGGGCATTACGCATATGCGTTATCCACCGCGAAAAAATACGGACTTGCGTTCACGGGGCTTTGTTCGGCGCATCCGGAGGACAGGCTGGACCGTGCGCAGCGGGAGCTCGCAGGCTATGGCTTCTCTCCGCGCGTTTATGAGGATTTCCGCGAAATGCTCGCACGCGAAGCGCCGGATATCGCCGTTGTCAATACGGTGATGGCAAAAAACTCAGAGATCGCCGCCTATGCCTTGGAGCGGGGGATCAGCGTATTCTGCGAAAAGCCTGTCGCCACGGACGAGGCGGCGCTTGCGCATCTGGAGGAGGTCTACCATGCGGCAGGACTTCGGTTCGCAGGGGGGCGGAAGCTTTGCTTTTGCGGCATGTTCGGCATCGATTATCTGCCGCATTTTGAAACGGCATACCGGTTCGTAAAGGCGGGAGGACTGGGGGACATTCGCCTTGCAAACGCACAGAAATCCTATAAGATGGGCCGGCGCGAGCCGTATTATTCGGACAGAGCGCTTTATGGCGGGACCATACCGTGGGTGGCGATTCACGCGATCGAGTGGATCCAGCGCATCGGAGGCCTTTTCCCGACTGCCGTCACCGCGTACGGCAGTACGGCGTGCAATGC
Source organism: uncultured Clostridia bacterium (assembly GCA_944381075.1). Lineage (GTDB taxonomy): Bacteria > Bacillota > Clostridia > Oscillospirales > CAG-272 > QALR01. The sequence continues at coordinate 11,165 of CALWJT010000025.1, read as the reverse complement.
GGGCAACGGCACGATGGAGGCTTCTACGCTTTGTCTTTTCTCCTGCGAGGGCGGCCGCATGGCGTCCGTATCCGCGGACGTGATGCGGCCGGGTACGGCGCCGACCCATGACGACGACCGCTTGCGGCTCGTCGGCTCGGACGGCGTGCTGGAGGTCCGTGGCGGGCACGTATATGTCATCGACAGGCAGGGCGAGAGGGAGCTGCCGCTGGTGCGTCCGGAGCATGAGCTGTTTGAGGAATTCCTGCTTGAGATCATAGGGGAGGGCATCTGCCGTGTCCGCGCCGAGGATGCGTTTTCCGCTACGCGCACAGCACTCGCGGCGCGTCTGTCGCAGGATACGGGGAACACGGTATGGATCCGGTGAATTCGGCATCCATGGAGAATGCGGACGGGAAGGCGGCGGACGAGCTGCTTTTTCTGATGAATCTGTCAAAGAAAGACGGAATACAGCGCATTCAAAGCGAGCATCGCCTGCGGCTTGTCCGCCTGTGGGGTGTCGGGCGGGGCGAGCGTATTCTGGAGATCGGCTGCGGTCAGGGAGATACGACGGCGGCGCTTGCCTACTGTACCGGGCCGGAGGGCTTCGTTTGGGGGATCGACCCGGCGGGGGAGGATTACGGCGCGCCGGAAACGCTCGGCATGGCGAGGGACCGTCTTTTGTCAGGTCCGCTTGCGGGACGTCTGCGGATGGATTTCGGCTTTGATCTCGTGCGGGATTTTGACTGCTTGCGCGGGGAAGCGTTTGACCGCGTCGTGCTGTCTCACTCCCTTTGGTATATGGATTCGTATGAAACGCTTTCCGAAATCCTGAAAACATGCCGCCGGATCGGAAAAAAGCTCAGCATTGCCGAATGGGATCCCATCGCGGCGGAGCCGGAGCAGGCGGCGCATGCGTGTGCGGCGTTTTTGCAGGCGGTATGCGGCTGCTTTGCGCCGCTTGAGGAGGCCAATGTCCGTACAATTTTCATGCCGGATGAGATCGCAGCGGCGGTGCGTCTCGCCGGCTGGCATGTGGAAAGGGACGGGCTTCTGTCTTCTCGGCAGCTTCAGGATGGCATATGGGAGAAGGAGAATGCGCGCACGCTTTGTCCTCGGATGATCGAGAAGGCGCAGGGTATGCCGGCTAAGCTGCGGCGGATGCTGCAAGCGGGGCTTTGCGAGCTTGAAAAAATGCCGGCAGAGTCCCCGCTGGATGTGTATTGGCTGTCGGCATGTCAATGATGTCGGCGAATTTTGAAGGCGGCGCTTCGGCCGCGAATCGGGAGCTTCTTAATATATGAAAAAGGTGAAAATCTATACGGACGGGGCCTGCAAGGGGAATCCGGGTCCCGGCGGCTGGGGCTGCATCCTTGTTTACGGCAAGCTCGAAAAGGAGCTTTCCGGCGGAGAGCCGTCCACGACCAATAATCGGATGGAGCTTTCCGCCGCGATCGCGGGCCTGGAAGCTTTGAAGGAGCCGTGCGAGGTCGAGCTGTATTCGGATTCCAAATATCTTGTAGACGCGGTGAATCTCGGCTGGGCGCGTTCGTGGCGGGCCAAGGGGTGGCGCAAGGGCGACGGAAAGCCGGCGCTGAATGTCGATCTGTGGGAAAAGCTGCTCACGCTGTTCGAGATTCATCGTGTTCGCTTTGAATGGGTGCGCGGACATAACGGACATGCCTACAACGAACGGTGCGATAGACTTGCGGTTTCGGCGGCGGAAACATTTCGATAGAGGCGGGAAACGATGGAAAAGAAAATTTTGCTCGGCATGAGCGGGGGGATTGACAGCACCTACGCCGTGATCGAACTGCGGCGCCGCGGCTTCTTTGTCGAGGGCGCCGTTCTCCGAATGAGCGGCAGTACGGACGTTGCGGGCGCCGAACGGGCGGCTGAGGCGCTGTCGGTCCCGCTGCATATCGTAGACTGTACGGAGCGTTTTCGGCAGATTGTGATAGCGGATTTTATTTCGGAATATACCAAGGCCAGAACGCCGAATCCCTGTGTCATCTGCAATCGGTATGTTAAAATCGCCGCGCTGTGTGAGGCGGCTCAGACGCTGAGAATTCCGGCGGTTGCCACCGGTCATTATGCCGGCGTGGAAAAGGACGTGCGGACGGGCCGGTTTTATATCAGAAGAGCGGCCGATCCGCGCAAGGATCAGAGCTACGTGCTGTGGCGGCTTTCACAGGAACAGCTTTCCATGCTGCATTTTCCGCTTGACGGGCTTATGAAAGGGGACATTCGGCTGCGGGCGAGGGAAATGGGGCTTTCTGCTGCCGATGCGCCGGAAAGTCAGGAAATTTGTTTTGTTCCCGACGGAGACTATGCCGCTTATATCGAGGCTGCGGCGGGAAAATTCCCGAAAGGAAGCTTTGTCGATCCGAACGGCAGGGTATTGGGAGAGCACCAGGGGATCCTTCGATATACCATAGGCCAGCGAAAGGGACTTGGCATTTCGCTGGGACATCCTGTGTTCGTATCGAAAATCGATGCTCGCGCCAATACGGTGACGCTGTCGGAGGAGGATGCAGTGTTCTCGGACCGTTTTGTTTGCCGTTCGCTGAATTTCATGCGTCTTGCGCCGGGAAATCGCGAAAAGCTGCGCGCGGAGGTAAAAATACGCTACTCGGCAAGGCCGGAGATGGCGACGGTCCGGATTTCCGGCGATTTGGCCGAGGTTTGCCTGGAGCATCCTGTCCGTGCGGTGACGCCGGGGCAGTCCGCCGTGTTCTATCAGGACGATGGGATCTTGTTTGGCGGGATTATCGATACTCCACATGATACTAATTTTGTTGATTAAATATATGATAATTTAGAAAAATATTAGTTAAAAATTATATTTTTTTTATCAAATCCAAAAGACATCATGCTTTTTTGTCAAAATTGATAGAAAATAAAAAATCGCCCGTTGTTTTTGTAGATGTTGTACAAATTTAATGGGCGATTCATTTTTCTTTCTAAGCTTTGCCAGATGTCCGGAAGTTAAATTATATTTACATATAAAAAGCGGCCCGAAGCAGAAAAAATTTAAAAATATGAAAAGTCAATTGAAATAAACATTTTTTTGCGAATGGCCGAATGATATTGTAAATATAAAATACGCATATTAAAATAGCATTTGAGCTTCTATTGGAGAAGAAGCGCGAATTGGAAAAAGCTCCCTGTCAAGAGGAACAGGCATGGCAATGCCGGACGGGATGCAAATATGAATGATCTGTAAAAGAAAGAAAAAAAGGGCTTTACAAAATTATTGATTTTTTGTTCATCGAGTGGTAACATATTAGGGTAACAACAAGCATTTATGCTGTTTTTATGGGTTGCCACGCAGAACGGCATTGATAGGTTGACGGAAATGAATCTATATTTAAATAGGAGGAAAGTCTATGGGAAATTCAAAGCTGATGAGAATGATCGCTTTCACGGTCAGCGTTGCAATGATTTCCGGTGCTGCACTCGGTGCGTTTGCTTCTCCGGTGATGGCGGCGAGCACATCGGGTGGAAATAGCGCGACTGCCGAAGCCATTGAACGACTCTCGGATGATACGTGGTCGGAATATGCGGCGAGATACGGCAGTTATCCGAATTATACAGGTGAGCCGATTGTGATCCAAGCGGCGGATGCCGACCAGTCTACGCTTCCCGATGGGGCAGAGGTGCTGGAGGAGCTGGACGGCAAAACGAACGTCTTATATCTGCCGGACGAGGGTACGGTTACATGGAAGGTCACGGTCCCGGAATCCGGACTTTACGCGATCGATCTTTCATACTATCCGATCGAGTCGAAAATGTCGGATATCGAAAGAACGCTGCGGATCAACGGAGAGGTGCCTTTTTCCGAGGTCCGGAATCTGATCATGACCAAACGGTGGGCCGAGGACCTGTCTGAGGTGACGGTCGTTCGCGATGAGAACGGCAATATCACCGGTATAGAATATGACAAGGACGCCAGCGGAAACGACCGCCGTCCGTCGAAGATCGAGACGCCCGAATGGATGGATTATACGGTCAGCGACCCTACCGGCTATTACAACAATGAGTTTTATTTCTATCTCGAGGCGGGGGAGAACACCATCTCCCTGCAGGCGCAGAAAGAGCCGATGGTGCTGGATACCATCACTCTGCGGGAAAGAGAATCCAATATTACTTATGCGGAATATCAGGCAATGAATGAGGCCGCCGGGTATACGAAGGCTGAGGATTTCAGCATCTTCCTGGAGGCGGAATACAGCTCGGCTACCTCTTCTGCAACGATTTATCCTCAGAATGACAAGAGCTCTGCCATCAACAGTCCGCAGAGTGCGAAGGATTCTTTGATCAACGTGATCGGCGGCAACAGCAACAGCTATACGTGGTCGAATCTCGGTCAGTGGATCGAATGGACGTTTGTGATTCCTGAGGGAAAGGCCGGTCTTTATACCATCGGTACGAGATATCTGCAAAGTGCGTCCGAGGGTCTGTTTGTTTCAAGACGCCTGTATCTTGACGGAGAGGTCCCCTTTGAAGAGGCAAACAATCTTGAATTCATGTATGCGAGCGGATGGGCTACGGGTACACTGAACGACGGAGAGACGGAATTTGAATTCTATCTTTCGGAAGGCGAGCATACGATTCGCCTGGAAGTGAACTACGGACATCTTGCCGATCTGATTGCGGAGGTCAATGACTGTGTGACCCGTATCAATGAGATCTATATCAAGATCCTCCAGATTTCCGGTTCGGATCCCGATCCGTATATGGACTACAGCTATTATAAAAGAATTCCTGATGAGATTTCTGAGATGGGCGTGCTGGCGCAGCGTCTGTATGCCGTTTCGGAGCAGATGCAGGAGCTGAGCGGCCAGTCCAGCTCCAGTACGGCGACGATCGAGAACGTTGCCCGTACGCTGGAAAAAATGGCGAAGGACAGCGAAAGACAGATCGCCAAGAATTTCACGCAGCTGAAGAGCTATATCGGCAACCTTGGAACATGGATCAATGGCCTGAGCCAGCAGTCGCTGATCCTGGATTACTTCGTCATTCAGCCGGCGGGCGGAGAGATGCCTCGTGCGGATGCTAACTTCTTTGAAAGCGCTTGGTATGAGATCCAGATGTTCTTCTACAGCTTCTTCGAGGATGAAGCCTCCCTTGCTTCCGCTGTAGAAGGGGAGGACATCGTTACCGTAGAGGTTTGGACGACCGCTTCCCGCGAATATACGCAGATCATCCGCTCTCTGATCGATGAAAATTTTGCGGATGAAAATCCCGGCATTTCGATTAATCTGAAGCTGGTCGCTGCGGGTACGCTGCTTCCTGCGACCTTCTCGGGCGTCGGTCCGGATGTCATGATGGATGTGACCGCATCCGATGCGATGAACTATGCGGTGCGCGGGGCAACGCTTGATGTCAATCATTATGAGGGCTTCGACGAGCTCTATGGATACTTCCACGAATCGGCATGGGTGCCGACAACGGTTGCCTTAGGATCCCCTGACGGGGAGATCGCGGTGTACGGCATCCCTCAGACCCAGAATTTCAATGTTATGTTCTACAGGACCGATATCTTTGCGGAGCTTGGGCTGGATGTACCGACCACGTGGGACGAATTCAATGCGATCCTGCCGATCCTTTCGAGCCAGAACTATCTTGTCGGAATCGGAAAGAGCACGGAGCGTCCTTCTGTGTTCAACACGTTTATTTATCAAAACGGCGGTGAGCTGTATTCCAATAATGGAACGACCATTTCCTTTGACGAGGATGTGACGCTGGATGCGTTTACACGCTTCTGCGCGTTCTATACGACCTATAATTTCCCGTTGACCTATGACGCGCCGAACCGCTTCCGCACAGGCGAGATGCCGCTTTTCATCGGCGACTATATCACAAACTACAATCAGTTTACGGTATTCGCACCGGAGATCAAGGGACTGTGGGGCTTCACCGCGATCCCGGGAACCGTGCATGACGATGGGACGGTCAACAATTCCGCGGCTTCTACGGTTACCTATGCCGTCATTATGAGAGATGCCGCTTCCCGCGGAACCGATGAGGCTGGCTTCCAGTTCATCAAATGGTGGATGGGCTCTGAGATTCAGGGACAATATGCCAACGAGCTGGTCGCCCTGCTGGGTCCTGCCGGAAAATATGCGACGGCCAACATGGATGCGTTCAACAATATGTCGTGGTCCGCAAATGAGATAAGGGAGATCGAAAATATCTTCGACAACCTTGTCGGCGTTCCGGAAATGCCCGGAAGCTATATCATCACTCGTTATGTAGAGTTCGCTGTGCTCAACGTGTATAACTACGATTATGTTCCCAGCGAGGCGCTGATGGATTATACGCAGACCATCAACAGCGAATTTGAGCGCAAGCGCGAGGAGCTGAACCGAGAATTTTTTATCCCTATTCGATAAAGTATTGTAGTAAAGGAGAAATCGGACATGTCAGAGAACACTGTTCAAGCGAAGCAGAAGACACCGAAGCCGGTAGCGCGCAAAGACATGACAAAATGGCAGTGGACATGGAAAGAGATGAAGCGCAATTATGTTGCCTACCTCATGTGCTTGCCATTCTATCTGATCTTTATCATATTTACGGTACTGCCTGTCGTCCTTTCGATGTTCTTCAGCCTTACCATCTTCAATATGATTGAAGCGCCGCAGTTTGTGGGAATCGATAACTATTTGAGACTTTTCCTGGATGACGATATCTTTATCATTGCGGTGAAAAATACGTTCATCTTTGCCGTTATCACAGGACCTGTTTCCTATTTTCTGTCGCTGTTTACGGCGTGGTTTATCAATGAGCTCCCTCCGAAGATAAGAGCGGTCATTACGCTGATTTTCTATGCGCCGTCTCTTTCCACCGGTATGACGGTCATCTGGAAGGTAATCTTTGACGGAGACTCGTACGGCTATGCAAACTCCATCCTGATGCGGCTGGACCTCATACAGGCGTCGATTCAGTTCTTCCAAAACGAAACGTGGATCATGCCGCTTTGTATTGTTGTCGCGCTGTGGACTTCACTTGGCGTGTCGTTCCTTTCGTTTATCGGCGGTCTGCAAACCATTCCAAAGGATCAGTATGAGGCGGCGGCTGTCGATGGGATCCGCAACCGGTGGCAGGAGCTTTGGTATGTGACCCTGCCGAATATGAAGCAGCAGCTGCTTTTCGGCGCGGTTATGTCCATTACGCAGTCTTTCAACTTCGGACAGATCGTAACCGATCTTGCCGGCTTCCCGAGCTATAACTATGCGGCGCACACCATCATGCACCATTTGCAGGACTATGGTACGACGCGGTTCGAGGTCGGTTACTCCTCGGCGATTGCAACGGTGCTTTTTATCATCATGATCGGCGCAAACCTGCTTGTTAATAAATTGCTGTCAAAGGTGGGACAATGATATGGCGAGAAAATTAAGAACACGAAATCATAAAGTTGTCCTGACTCGCTCCAAGGGAGGCGACGCCGGAATCACGGTTTTCCTTATCATCTTTGGCCTTTTCATGTTTTTCCCGATGTATTATGCCATTGTCCAGTCCTTAAAGCCTCTCGATGAGCTTTGGAATTATCCGCCTAAGTTTTATGTAGTCAATCCGACCCTGTCCAACTTCTCGGATCTGTTCCAGAGCATGACGTCCTCCTGGGTGCCGTTTTCACGATACATTTTTAATACGGTGTTCATCGCTGTTGTCGGTACGTTCGGAAACTTGGTTTTTGGTTCGCTTGCAGCGTATGCGGTCTCAAAAATTAAATTCCCCGGCAGGTCGATCCTGTTTGCAGGGGTAAAATACTCCCTGATGTTTACGGCGACCGTTACCAGCACGGTAAACTTTTTGACGCTGAGCACGCTGGGGCTTGTGGATACCTATTGGGCGATTATCATCCCCGCATGGGGTGCAACTCTCGGAATGTTCCTTATGCGTCAGTTTATGGTGGACGGCGTTTCCGACACGATTCTGGAGTCGGCGAGACTGGACGGCTCAAGTGAGCTGCGGACCTACTGGACCATTGCGATGCCGATGGTGAAGCCTGCATGGCTGACATTGATCGTGTATTCCTTCAAGGATTTGTGGAATACCTCCTCTTCGGTATATATCCAAAGCGAGCAGCTCAAGACCTTCAACTATGCGATCTCGCAGATTGTATCGGGCGGTATCGCGCGTGCGGGCGTCGGCGCTGCCGGTGCGATTGTCATGCTGATCGTTCCGGTCATTGTATTTGTTGTCAGCCAGAGCCGAATCATTGAAACAATGGCGACCTCTGGTATGAAAGATTAAGGAAAGGAGGATATGTAGATGAAACGGATATCGAGAATCTTCAGTTTTGTTTTCTGCCTTGTCCTCCTTACGGGGCTGGGGCTTGAGCTTTCGGCTGCCTCGGCACCGTATGAAACGTATACGTATTCGATTGACGGTGAGGCGTTGATTTCTCCGCATGCGTATACGCCGAGCGCCGCCATTACGTCATATGAAATGAATTTGGAGACTTCTTTGAACGCTCCGCAGGATATTTTTGTTGACGATAACGGCAAAATCTATATTTCAGACTCGGGGAACGACCGTGTCGTTGTCTGCGACTCGTCTTTCGTCTTTGATTTTGAGATCAGTGCGTTTATCAATGAAAACGGCGTCCACGACTCTCTTGATGATCCGCGCGGACTGTTTGTCAACGAAGATACCATCTATGTCTGTGACTGGCAGAATTCACGGATCGTATTGTTTGACCTGGAAGGGAATTTCAAGGAAATCATCGAGGCTCCGACGGCGGATGTCATGGGCTCGGATACGGTATTCCGTCCGGTCGCGGTCGCAGTCAGCGATTCCGGAATGATATATGTCGTCTCCTCCACGACCTACAGCGGTATCATCGCCTTGAATCCGGACGGCTCTTTCCAGAGCTTCCTTGGCGCACAGACCACGACGGTCTCTCTTGCGGTCCGGATTCGCCGTCTCCTTTTCCCGAGCGTGGTAACGCAGTCCTATATTTCAACGCCGTATAAGAATATAGCCATCGATGAGGATGGGCTTCTGTGGGCGACCATTGTATTTGACGAAGAGGAAGAGAAGATGCTGGAAAGCGCGATCCTCGGCGGTTCGACGGATTCCACATATGCGCCGGTCAAGCAGCTCAATCCCCGCGGCGACGACATCATGGTACGCAATGGCTTCTTCATGCCGGCGGGTGAGGTCAACTTTACAAGCTCGGAAATGGAAAATGATCCGTCTGCCTATGGAAAGGTATTCGGTCCCTCTACGCTGGTCGATATTGCATTAGGGCCGAACGGTATGTGGTCCGTCTTGGATTCCAAGCGGTCCAAGATCTACACCTATGACAGTGAGGGCAACCTGCTTTTTGCCTTCGGTGATCAGGGAAGACAGCTGGGAAATCTTGCTTCGCCGGTTGCCATCACGTATTCGGGAAGCGACATCTATGTGCTGGACAGCTCGATGAATTCGATTACGGTATTTAAGAGGACAGACTACGGGGATGTCATCGATCAGGCGCTGTATCACAACAATATTCGTGAATATTCGACAGCCTATAGCGACTGGCAGGATATCCTCAGAAGAAACATCAACTTCGATGCCGCTTATGTCGGAATCGGAAAAACGCTGTACCGCCAGGGCGAATACGAGCAGGCCATGGATTACTACAAGATGGCGTATGAAACAGAGAATTATTCTGTAGCGTTTCAGGGCTATCGCCGCGAAATGGTTGAAAAATATATTCTGCTGATCGTCGTTATCGTCGTCGCCGTGGTGATCCTGCTTGCCAAGTTCTTCAAGTATGTCGGCAAGAAAAACAAGGCCGGAGAAATCAAAACCGGAAAGCGGACGCTGTGGGAGGAGTTCCTATACGGCTTCCATGTCATCATGCATCCCTTCGATGGCTTCTGGGATTTGAAGCACGAGAAGCGCGGCTCTGTGCGCGGCGCTGTCTGCATCGTTCTCTTTACCATTCTCTCGGTCGTTTATCAAATGATCGGTTCCGCTTATCTATTCGGCGGCGGACGGAAGATAGACCTGTTTATTCCTATCATCACGGTCCTCGGCCCGCTGTTCCTGTGGTGCATTGCGAACTGGTGCTTGACGACGCTGTTTGACGGCGAGGGCAGCTTCAAGGACATCTTTATTGCAACTTCCTATGCGCTGCTCCCCATCCCGCTGATCGGGATCCCGTCGACGATTTGCACGAATTTCCTGTCTCTGGCCGAGGCGGAGTTTATCACACTGTTCCTGGCAATCTCTTATATTTGGGCCGGTATGCTGATCTTCTTCGGCTCCATGACGACGCATGGATATTCGATGGGACGCAATATTGTTATTACGTTCTTTACAATCGTGGGAATGATATTTATTCTGTTCATAATTTTGCTGTTCACAAACCTCATCCAGCAGATGGTTTCCTTTATCACGAACCTTATGACAGAAATATCATACCGCGCACAATAAACAGGAGGTATATATGAAAAAATTCAGATTGATTTCAGCGGTTTTGGCAATTCTCCTCGCTGTGTCTGCTGTGAGCCTGCCTGTTTTTGCCGATGATACCACTACCTTAGATATTACAACTTATCCTACAACCGAGTATTTATCTCAGCAGGCAAAAGTAGACACAATGACGCTCCTTTATGAAGATGCGGATGCAGGATATGCGATGTATTTTGATTTGCAGTCCGGTGAATTTGCCCTTGAGAACCTGAAGACGGGGGAGTATCTGTTTTCCAATCCGTATGATATCGGCGTGAACTCGGAATCCTCCTCCTCCTCTCAGGGGGATGATGACCCGATCAGACAGGCGCTGCTCTCCCAGATCATCATTCAGTATCAGGATACGATGACCGGCGCTTCTGCCGTATTGAAAAGCTATACAGACGCGGCTCTGACGGGAGGACAGCTGACGTTTAAAAACATTTCGGGCGGTGTTCGCGTTGAGTACGCGATCGGCACGGTGGATACCAAACGACTGATCCCGCAATGGATTGAAAAATCCCGTTTTGAAACGCAGATCCTTGACGTTTTGGCAACACATGTTTCTGAGTTTACAGAGGAAGAGGCGCATATCTATCAGGCGCTTTCCAACATCAGCTCCCCGACCAGCACCCCGTACGGACTGGTTGGCCCCGCGCCCGCCGGCTCTGTCTACGACCCGCAGTCGACGCCGAGACCGGAGCAGCCGCAGACCTATGAATTTCTCG
>CALWJT010000024.1 GCA_944381075.1 uncultured Clostridia bacterium | reverse complement strand
TGCGCAGGAGATTTTGGCGTCGCCTTTGCAGTCGCCGATGGTGGCATCCCCGTCGATATCGCCGCAGTTGATGCTGCCGGAGCCGGTCGAGACGCCTCCCTCCACGTCGCCGCAGTCGATGTTGCCGGCGCCGGTTGAGACTCTCCCGTTCACATCGCCGCAGTCGATGCTGCCGGCGCCGGTCGAAACGCTTCCCTCTACGTCACCGCACTTGATGGCGCCGGAGCCAGCCGAAACATTCCCCTCCACGTCGCCGCAGTTGATGGTGCCGGAGCCTGTCAAAGCGTTTCCCCCGATATCCCCGCAGCAAAGGCTCCCGCATTTTGCCGTTGCGTTTCCTTCCACATCCCCGCAGGAAACGGAGAAGTCGGAGATGACGTCGCGCACCGTCCCGTCATATTCAAAGGTGAATTTGGATTTTAGCTTGTCCAGCTCCTGTCTGCCCGTGATCCGGCTGCCGACAAAGAGGACGGCGCGCAGCTTCCCGTCGTCGTCCCAGTCGAGGACGCGGGCCTTTGCGGGACCGCTTTCTTCTTTCGGTGTCCGCGGCGCCGCAAGTCCGAACAGAGAATCGACGGTGACATCAAAGATTTTAGCAATGCGGGGCAGAAACGTGATATCCGGCATGGCGAGTCCGTTTTCCCATTTGGATACCGCCTGAAAGGTAACGCCGAGCCTTTCCGCAAGGGCGTCCTGTGTCATGCCGGCGGACTTCCGCAGTCCGGCGATGGACGCCGAGAGAATGGCGCCGTAGTTCATATCTTGGTTCATACTTTTGTTCCTTTCTCATATAGGGTTGAAGTCGAAAGGGAAATCCCGCGGCCGCGGACACGCAGTCTCCGTCTCGTCCTGTCTTTATTATGCAGGATTTTTGTCAAAATATCAATAATAGATTGGTTGAATCTGCACAAAAATACTCAACTATAGGTTGAAAATCTCCGGACCCTCAAAAAAGCGGCGGATGGCCGCCTTATCCGCATCCGCGTGACCGAACAGCATGTTATCGGAGCCGCCGCATTTTGCGCCCAGCGCTGCCGCGGCAGCCTCTTTTACCCGCCCCAGCGGAATGCGTTCGGATGCGAGGACGAAATCGTAGCCGGCCTCCTCCGTGCCGGAGAAGGCGGCGAAAATGCCGGCGGTCTTGTGCGCGCCGCCTGCGGCGAGCTCGCGCAGACCGTTCGTATCAAGCAGGGGCTCGAAAAGACAGATGCTGCCCTCGGTATCGGACAGCGCCGCAAGCCTTGCGCCGACAAGCGCCCGCCGGTACGCGCCTGCGGTCTGCCGTGCGGCGGAAAGCTCGGCAAGTCTTGCCTCGGCCGCCTGCACGATGCGGTCCTCCTCCGCGGAGAACAGATGGGAAAGCGTCTCCAGCATAGCCTGCTTTTTCCCGTAGTCCGCAAGGGCGTCGGACCCGCACAGCGCGTGGAGCCGCATGCCGCCTTTATACTTTGCGGCGTCTGTGATTTTGATACATCCGATCCTTCCCGTGCGGTCGAGGTGCGGCGCGCAACAGGCACAGCGGTCGAAGCCCGCCGCCTCAACGATGCGGATCCCTTCCGCCGCTTCGAGCTTTTCCAATTTCGCACGGTAATCGAGCTCCGAAAGCTCGTCTTTTTCCGGATACCAGCACCGCACCGGCACGTCCTCGAAGACGGCGCGATTCGCTTCCTTCTCCGCCTTCGCGATCTGCTCCGGCGTGAGGATGCCGTCGATATCGAAGGTCATATAATCCGCACCAAGGTGAAAGCCGATGTTGTCAAGGCCGTAGAGCCTGTGGAATGCGCCGCAGAGCAGATGCTCGCCGAGATGGTTCTGCATTTTTCGGAAGCGCACGTCAAAATCGAGCGCGCAGGTGACCTCACCCGACACGGGCGCATCGGTAAAATGCAGGATCTCGCCGTCCCGGATCTGGACGTCGAGCACGCGGGCGCTGCCTATCGTTCCGGTATCCGCCGTTTGCCCGCCGCCCTCCGGAAAAAATGCGGTGCGGTCGAGGACCGCGGCATATCCGTTTTCATAGGGACGGCAGGAGAGCACGCGCGCCGGGAAGCGCGCAAGCATGCCGTCCGATTCGTATAGCTTTTTGGTTTTCATTTTTCATTTCCTTTTCTGTTTCATATCCAAAATAATTTTATCACATATCGGGGTACATGGCAAGGAAATCTTGACAAGGAAACAGGGAGAGAGTAAAATAATAAATAAAGTATGCACGGGTCCCCGTCTTTATCGGTTTCTGCCGCGCAGAGGGATAAACGCGGTTTTTGCGTGCCTTTTGCGGCAAAAAGACGGGTCCATGGCTTCCGCGCGGCAGTCCCAAAAGCGGCGGCGCAGGCGGATGCTTGTGTTGGCGTTCTCCTTTTACGGTTCGGTGTCGTCGGAGCCGGACGATATTTCTGTCTGCGCGCCCGTCGGGACCTCGGACCGTGCGGCGACTTTTGGCTGCAAAGCGGCGCCCCGGTCCGGGGATCGACAGGCTCCCTTGTGCGCGGCCCTTTTCTTCCGGCGCCGGAAATGCGGGCATATTTTTCGGATGGGGACCGCTTGGCAGGCCGTAAAGAATGGCTGTTGGGGCATTCCCTTTAGACTGGTAGATGTGAGAAAAGGAGATATGGAGATGCCGGAGATCGGTATGCTGGATAAAAATTTGGCGGTTATGTATTCCTTGGGACGCGATGACATCGAGTTTTACGATCCGAGAAAGGAGCCGTTTGCCCTATACGGCGTTTTCTTCGAGGACGGGCAGTACCGCCGCATGCCCGATGCTGCGGCTTCGAAAGTAAGCGGCGGCGTGCGGGAGCTTGCCGGGTATACAGCGGGCGGCAGAGTGTGCTTTGCGACCGACTCGGACTTTGTTGCGATCTCCTGTCTGCGTCCGGGCCTTTGGCTGATGCCGCACATGGCGCTTGCTGGCTCGGGAGGCTTCGACCTTTATGTGCGTGAGGCGGGAAAGACCGCCTACTACGGCACGTTCATGCCCGATCCGAAAAAAAGAGAGGGCTATGATTCGATCCTGTCTTTCCCCGTAAAGAGGATGCGGGAGCTCATTCTTCATTTTCCGCTTTACTGCGGCATCACTTCGCTTGCCGTTGGACTGGAGAGGGGAGCGGCGCTTCGTGCTTGGGATGGATACCGGATCCGCCGGCCCGTTGTTTTTTACGGTTCCTCGATTACGGAGGGTGCGTGTGCGTCCACGCCGGGAAATGACTATATCGGCAGGCTGTCGAGGCGTTTCGGCTTCGATTACGTGAATCTTGGCTTTTCCGGCAACGCCAAGGGCGAGTCCGCGATGATGAAATATATCGCGGGACTGGATATGAGTGCTTTCGTTTACGATTATGATTACAACGCGCCGAGCGCGGAGCACCTTGCCGCGACGCATTACATGGGATACCGGACGGTCCGCACGGCGCATCCCGAACTCCCGATTGTCATGGCGTCGCGGCCGAATTTCGATCATCCCCGCGAGGACGGCGGTGCCCGCCGCGACATCATTGCCGCAAGCTATGAGCGGGCGCGGGCCGAGGGGGATACGCATGTATATTTCGTGGACGGTGCGCGGGAATACCGTACCTTTGTCGCCGACGGCTGCACCGTGGACGGCTGTCATCCGAACGATCTCGGCTTTTTCCGTATGGCGGAAGCGTTCGGTGCGGTTATGGAGCGTTTTTTGGACGAGCCCTGACCCTTACGGGCAGGGAATGGGCAGAGACGGATTCCGTTTTGACGAAAAAAATGCTGTCCCGCAGGGAGGCTTTGCCTTGGAGATGGACTTTTTTGGGTGCCGTTTCCGGCATTTTTGTGGGAAAGCTTTGCTTTGCCGGTTTAAGAGGGGCTTTTCTGCCTTTGCGGATTGAGAAAGGAGAAAAAATCATGGCTTCGATTTTTGGCGCCGTGCTTGCAGGAGCTTTGGCCGTATGGATGCTGCTCGGCGCCGCCGGACTTCCGGTCGGGGAATTTGTCCTCGGCGGACGCGCGCGGGTCCTTGCGGGCCGGAAGCGGGCTGTCGCCGCAGGTGCCGCGGTCCTTGCGCTGTTTGCCGGATTCTGCGTGCTGTGCGCGGGCGGAGGGATCCCCGGCGCGCTCCCGGCCGGTCTGGCACGGGGCTTCTGTCTGTTTTTTGCCGTATGCCTTACAGTGGGCGTGCTTTTCCCGCTCTGCTCGAAAAGCGCGAAGGAGCGCATGGTCATGACGCCCGCCTGCGTGCTCGCGGCGGCGTGCTTCTGGATTACGGCGCTCGGCGGGTAAGGGAATTTTTGCATATCTCCATTTAGACGGTCGGGGACGCTTCCGTGCGGCTGCCTGATCCCGTTTGCTTGTCCTATCAAAACCATATACATAGAGCCGCTCATGCGGCGGGAGGAGAAAAATGGCTGGAAAAATCTTATTTGCGCCAATGGCGTATTCGCGGTATGAAGCGTCTCAGACGCTTCCGGAAAAATTTGCGCGCCTGCTGCGGAAATCCGGGCTCGCAGAAAAGCTGAAGGGAAAAACGGTCGCGGTGAAAATGCACGTCGGCTCCGGCGTGACCTATTCGACCATCCCGCCCGTATTTGTCATGAAGCTTGTCGACTTCATCCATGAAAGCGGAGGGGAGTGCTTCATCACCGATCATTATGTATACCGCCGTCATCCGGAGCGCCGCGGATATACGGAAGCAACGCTCGGATGTCCGGTGCTCGACGACTGCGGCTATTTCGGCAAATACTTTTATACCAAAGAGGTCGACTACAAAAAGCTTCGTCATATCGACGTTGCGGGCCTTATCCATGATGCGGACTTTCTCATCGATTTTTCCCATGTGAAGGGACACGGTGCCTGCGGCTTCGGAGGCGCCTGCAAAAACATCGCGATGGGCTGTGTCACCGATCGTACGCGCCACGAGATCCATGCGCTGGAGGGCGGTCTTGTCTGGAACAGGGAAAAATGCGTCCACTGCAAAAAATGTATCGAGGCATGCAACCATGACGCCAACGGGTTCGACGAGGACGGCGCCTACAAGGTCAAATATCACAACTGCACGATGTGCCAGCACTGCGTCAAGGTATGTCCGACGGGCGCCATCACGCTCGACAGCCATGACTATACCGATTTTCAGGAGGGAATGGCGATCTGCACGAAGACGGTGCTTGATACCTTTGCGCCGGGAAATACCTATTTTATCAACGTTTTGACGCAAATCACGGCGCTCTGCGACTGCTGGGGCATGACGACGCCGTCTCTGGTGCCGGATATCGGCATCATGGCGGGGGAGGACATCGTCGCCGTGGAGCGCGCCTCCATCGACGCCATCAAAATCGAAGACCTGATCCCCGCGGGGATTCCATCCGGAATGCAGCTGTCCGGGCACGGACATCTCTTCGAGCAGCTCCACGGGAAAAATCCGTTCATTCAGCTCGAAAAGCTGGAGAAGTATGGGCTTGGCACACAGGAGTATGAGCTCCAAACCGTTCGTTGAAGACAAAAAGCGTGCGCTCTGAGAAAGAGCGCACGCTTTTTGTCGGGGCGGACCTGCGGCTTTTTCATAGAATAGATGGAAGAGAGAAAGCTGGACCCTGCGGGCGCAGTCCATCCGTTCCCATGGAACGGGCAGACCGTGAGGAAAGGGGAAAATCCCCGCTTGTTCTTGACATTTTTCCGCGAAACGGTTACAATAAAAGAGAAAATTATGTCCGCGCAGATAAGGGGAGGGAGAGAACCAAAATGGCGACCATGCGAGCGGCGGAGGCGTCGGATATGGCGGTGCTGCTGCGGTATGATACGCATATCGCGCCGGATGTGCTCCGGCGCCGTATCCGCGACGGCTGCTGCTTTGCCGCGGAAGAGGATTCGGCCGTGGTCGGCATGCTCCGCTTTGGACTTCTCTTCGGGGAGCATCCGTTCCTCGAGCTTCTGTATATCGACGCCGCTTTCCGCGGACGCGGGATCGGCCGGCTCTGCCTATTGGAATGGGAGCGGGAGATGCGCGCGCGTTCCTATCGCTATGTCATGACCTCCACGCAGGCGGACGAGACGGCATGGCGCTTCTATGAGAAGCTCGGCTATGAGAAATGCGGCGCGTTTTTCCCTCCGGAGCAGAAGGCGGAGGAATGGATATACCGAAAAAGGCTTTGACTGCTGCGGACAAAGTCATGAACAGAAAGGATTTTGCTATGTATTGCTACAGAAAAGTAAAGGACGATCTCTATTGGGTCGGCGGAAATGACCGCAGACTTGCCCTGTTTGAGGGCGTATATTCCGTGCCGGACGGCGTTTCCTATAATTCTTATCTTCTTTTGGATGAAAA
Organism: uncultured Clostridia bacterium; assembly: GCA_944381075.1. Taxonomy (GTDB): domain Bacteria; phylum Bacillota; class Clostridia; order Oscillospirales; family CAG-272; genus QALR01. The sequence goes on along the minus strand of CALWJT010000024.1, from coordinate 23,223 downwards.
AACGGTGCTGTTTGACACGGTGGACCATGCGGTGGAGAAGGTGTTCTTCGAGAATATCGAGCACCTGCTTGCGGGGCGGAAGCTGGATTATGTGGTGGTCCACCACATGGAGCCGGACCATTCTGCCTCCCTGCGTGAGCTTGTGATGCGTTATCCCGAGGTCAAGGTCATCTGCAATGCGAAGATCGCGGCGATGATCCGCCAGTTCTTCGATTTCGATATCGATTCGAGGGCCTATCTTGTCGGCGAGGGCGATACGTTTTCGTCGGGACGGCATACGCTTGCCTTTGTGATGGCGCCGATGGTCCATTGGCCGGAGGTCATGGTAAGCTATGACACGACGGATAAGATCCTGTTTTCCGCAGATGCGTTCGGTGCATTCGGCGCGCTTGACGGCGCGCTGTTCGCCGACGAGGTGGATTTCATGCGCGATTATCCGGACGAGGCAAGACGCTACTATACGAATATCGTCGGCAAGTACGGCACGCAGGTCCAGGCACTGCTGAAAAAGGCAGCGGGGCTGGATATCGAAATGATTTGCCCGCTGCATGGCTTCGTCTGGCGGAAAAATCTCGGCGATTTCATGGAAAAATACGACAAATGGAGCCGTTACGAACCGGAGCAGCAGGGCGTTGTCATCGCGTATGCCTCCGTTTACGGCAATACGGCGAACGCGGCGGACATTCTTGCCTGCCGTCTGCGCGAGCTCGGCGTCAAAACAGCAGTGTACGACGTTTCTGTTATACCGGCCTCGGAAATCATTGCGGCGGCTTTCAAGTGGAGCCATCTTGTGTTCGCCTCCACGACCTACAACGCGGGCGTTTTTGTCACAATGGAGGCGCTGATAAGCGATCTTGCGGCGCACAACATCCAGAACCGCACGGTCGGCATCGTCGAAAACGGCTCGTGGGCGCCGACGAGCGGCGGTCTTATGCGTTCGGTACTGGAAAAGTGCAAAAATATGACGTTCCTTGAGAATAAGGTCAGCATCCGCTCTTCCGTGAAGGACAAGGATTATGAAGACATCCTCTCTCTTGCGCAGGCGATCGCGGATTCGATGCCGAAGGCGCCGGTTCATACTGTGCCTGCCGCGGGCGATGTGGACGCGAATGCGCTCTTCCGGCTTTCCTATGGGCTGTTCGTGCTGACGGCGCGCGAAGGGGACCGCGACAACGGGTGCATCATCAATACGGCGGCACAGGTCACGGACTTGCCGAAGCGGATCTCTGTGACGGTGAACAAGGCGAACCTCACGCATGATATGATTCTGAGTACCGGCGTGTTCAATCTTTCCGTTCTGACAACGGACACGCCGATGAAGGTGTTTGAGCATTTCGGCTTTGCAAGCGGCAGGGATACTGACAAATTCGCGGGCTGCGAGACGGAATCTCGCACAGCGAACGGCGTGCGCTATATCGGAAAATACGCGAACGCTGTGATTTCCGGCCATGTGGTGGAAAAGGTGGACTGCGGCACGCATACTATTTTTATTGCCGATGTGACCGAGGCGGCGATCCTTTCGGAGGCGGAAAGCGTCACATACCAATATTATTTTGACCACATCAAGCCGAAAAAGCAGCCGGCGCCCGAAAAAAAGAAGGGCTTTGTCTGCAAGATCTGCGGCTACGTCTATGAGGGCGACGAGCTGCCGGCGGATTTTGTCTGCCCGATCTGCAAGCACGGCGCCGCGGATTTCGAGCGGCTGTGATGTTCCTTTGGCAAAAGTCCCGCCGGCCTTGAAAAGCGCGTCAGGCAAAACCCCATGTCTGCGGGAGCAAAAGCCTCCTATGTATGATAAGCGGGCCGTATTTCGTGATCCCTGCCCAAGGGGAGAAGGGGTTTCGCCCGCTCCTTCGATCTTTTGACTGCGGCGGCAGCAGGAGGGTTGCATTTTGCGGGCGGCGGTATTTGCTTTGCCAATGTACGAAGGAGCGAGAAAAAGCGGGAGCTTTCCGCTTGGAGAATCGCTCGAGGGGAAAACGCGGGAGCTCTCTGCGCGGCGGAAACGATTGTGCCGGCAAGATGGCTGTGCTGTGCCATTTTATGCGGAGCATAAAATCTCCGTCATGTCGAGGGGAGCTTTCCTGCTGGTTTAAAATTATTTTCTTTAAAATAAGGAAGCCTTGGATCTCATATTGACAAGCATCGTTGTCATATGGTAGACTGAAATCCAATATCTTTTGGACCGCAAAAAACGGAAGGGGGAGAACTTATGGGACTCATTAAGGCATTTACAGGGGCGCTGGGCGGCACGACGGCCGACCAGTGGCGCGAATATTTCTACTGCGATTCGCTCTCGGCGGATACGCTTGTCGCCAAAGGGCAAAAGCGTGTGTCGGGACGCTCGTCCAACCGCAAGGGCGAGGAAAACATCATTTCAAACGGCTCCGTCATCGCGGTAAACGAAGGACAGTGCATGATCATCGTCGAGCAGGGCAAGGTGACGGAGCTTTGCGCCGAGGCGGGGGAATTCCTCTATGACAGCTCGACCGAGCCGAGCATCTTCTACGGCGGACTTGGAAAGGGGATCCTCGATTCCTTCAAGACGATCGGCAAGCGTTTCACGTTCGGCGGGGACACCGCGAAGGACCAGCGCGTCTATTTCTTCAACACCAAGGAGATCATGGGCAACAAATACGGGACGCCGAACCCCGTCCCGTTCCGCGTAGTGGACCGCAATGTCGGATTGGACGTGGATATTGCAATCCGCTGCCATGGGGAGTATTCTTATAAAATCACGGATCCGATCCTATTCTATACCAATGTCTGCGGCAATGTGGCGGGCGTTTATGACCGTTCCGAAATCGACGGACAGCTGAAAAGCGAGCTGATGACGGCGCTTCAGCCGGCATTTGCCAAAATTTCCGACATGGGGATCCGTTACAGCGCGCTGCCCGGTCATACGGTGGAAATGGCGGAGGCGCTCAACGAGGTGCTTTCCGAGAAATGGTCGAAGATGCGCGGCATTTCCGTGTTTTCCATCGGCATCAACTCGGTGACGGCCTCGGAAGAGGACGAAAAGATGATCAAGGAGCTCCAGCGCAACGCGGCATACCGCAATCCGACGATGGCGGCCGCGACGCTTGTCGGCGCGCAGGCGCAGGCGATGCAGGACGCGGCAAAGAATACCGGCGGCGCCGGCGCGTTCATGGGCTTTGCCGGCATGAACATGGCAAATGCGGCGGGCGGCATGAACGCGCGCGACCTGTATGCAATGGGCGCGGCGCAGCCGGCGTCCGCACCGGCGGCCTCCGTGCAGGATTCGTGGAAGTGCGCGTGCGGAACGGTCAATACGGGCAGGTTCTGCTCCGGATGCGGGAAGCCGCAGCCGGCGCCGGAGGGAGTATGGAAATGCGAGTGCGGAGCGGAGAATACGGGCAGGTACTGTTCCGAATGCGGGAAGCCGAAGCCCGAAGCAAAAACGGGCTGGACCTGCTCCTGCGGCGCGGTGAACAAGGGCAAATTCTGCTCCGAGTGCGGGAAACCGAAGCCGAAGGGCGCGCCGCTTTACCGCTGTGACAAATGCGGCTGGGAGCCGAAGGACCCTGCGCACCCGCCGAAGTTCTGTCCGGAATGCGGCGACGTCTTTGACGACGAGGATGTGAAGAATTGACCTGAGAGAAGAGCCGGAGGCATGCCCTTCGGTGCGGAGGAGAGAAATGGACGAATCGAACATTTATGAGGCGGCAGAAGAAAAGGTCGAGCATACGCTGTCCGAGACCGATAAAAAGTGTCCGGACTGCGGCGGTACAATGGATTTCGATCCGAAAACCGGCGCGCTGCTTTGCCCATACTGCGGCAATATCGTCGAAATCGAAGACGACGAGACGGCGCCGGATCGGGCGCAGGAGCTTGCATTCGACGAGGCGGAGATCACGGGAAACTGCGATTGGGGCACGGAAAAGCGGGTGATCCACTGTAAGTCCTGCGGAGCGGAGACCATCTACGACGCCTCGACGGTATCCGGCGAATGCCCGTACTGCGGCTCCAATCAGGTGATGGAGGCAGGAGCGGAAAATGTGCTGGCGCCGGGCGGCGTGTGTCCGTTCACCGTTACGGCGGAGAATGCCGGGAGCCGTTTTCTTGGATGGCTGAAGAAAAAGCTGTTTTGTCCGAGCGCGGCGAAAAAAAGCGCAAAGGCGGGCAAAATGCGCGGGATCTATTTGCCGTATTGGACATTTGACGCGGATACGGATTCCACCTATACGGCACGCTACGGCAAAAACCGTGTCGTGCGGCGCGGCAAGCAGACCAGAGTCGTCACCGACTGGTATAGAACCTCTGGGACCTATCATGAGTTTGTCAACGATCAGCTGATTTCGGGTACGGAAAAGCACGATGAGAAGCTGCTTTCCGGAATCGAGCCGTTCGATACGGAAAGCAATGTCGTTTATAAGCCCGAATATGTCGCCGGCTTTGCTTCCGAACGCTATTCCGTAGGGCTGAAGGCGGCTTGGGAAAAAGCGAAAAATTTTATCAAAAGCCGGCTTCTTTCGCATATTACAAAGCAGGTACAGGAGACTCATCATGCCGACCACGTGGACAGCGTGAAGGTAAAAACGGTTTATCGGAACATTACCTATAAATATTTGATGCTTCCGGTTTGGATGTCGAGCTTTGTTTATAAAGGAAAGGTATATCAGTTCATGGTGAACGGCAGAACAGGCAGGGTGAGCGGCAGGACGCCGATCTCACCGCTGCGGGTAGCGGTGGCTATTCTGATTGGCATCGCCGTCATAGGACTGCTTGCCGTTTTGGTCATGGGAGGAGAAAGCGAGCCTTTCTATTATACATAGCGTCCTTTTGCAGCGTAAAGAAAAACAAGTGCCGCCGGCGGAATGATATTTCATTCCGCCGGCGGCATCCTTTTGCTGCGAAGGCCGATATAAGCGATGGTGCGCCCATAGAGCAACAACCGGATATTGTAAAAATTTTTCCTTATTGGTAAAATATTTTCCTATAGTAACAAACTATAAGAAAAAGATAAAATCACGCCGCTGCCGCCTTGACAATCTGTGTTCTCAAGAAAGCCCGCTACGGCGCAAACGCTTCGGAAAGCCTCTGCATATGTGCTCTTTTGAGATCGAGCGAGGGATGCACATAACGCTCCAGCGTGATTTTGACATCGGCATGTCCCAATAGCTCAGACAGGGACTTCGCGTCAAATCCCTGTTCTATGCATCTTGTAGCGAAGGTATGCCGCAGCGCATGGAAGCCGCAGTCCTTGATAGAGTGCGTTTCGAGAAATTTCTTATAGCTGTAGGTATACAGCCGCGGCTCGATGTGGGCCTGCGTTCCCGTTAAGACAAAGGCCTCTTCGGATTGTGCGCGCATTCTGTGCCATTCGAGTTTTTTTAACAGGATCTCCGGCAGAGGAATCACCCTTACGCTGTTCTGCGTTTTCGGCGTATCGATGATGATTTTCGTTTTCCGGCCGGCGCCTGCGGGGTCCCCGATGCGCAGCATGGTCTTTCCGACTCTTAAAATTCGGTTTTCAAAATCGACATCGCTCCATTGGAGCGCACAGATTTCTCCAATACGGAGGCCAGTCTGGATACATAGATAGTAGCCGAACTCGCGCAAATCCTTAGAATCTCCAAGGGAAAGAAAAATGTTCTGCGCTTCCGGCGATAAAATCTCAATTTTCTTTGCGGGGACACGCGGCTTCGCAAACGAGACTTTTTTCGTCAGGATTTCATCTGCAAATCCAATGTCCAGCGTCATTTTAATGATCGAAAGAATGTCCCGCACATTTTTGGCAGAAAGTCCTCCGGTCCCGTCCAGCCTTCCAGACTCCAATTTTTCACTTGCAAAGCGCTCGATTGTCTGTCCGGTAATTTGTGATGCAGGAAGTGCGCCAAGCATGGGACGAATATGGCTTTGGATGATCTCACAATAATGAGAATAAGTGGACTGCTTGACAACAAATTTCTTTCGGTCCAAAAACCGGTCTAACAGCTCACCGAAGCAGTATCCGTCTGCGCAGTCTTTGTCCTGTTCTGCCTCCACCCGGAAAAAAGCATGTATCGCTCGGTTCTTTTTCTCTCTTGCCTCATGATAGCTTTTTCCGTAAGCATATCCGAATATGGCCTTTCCGTTTTCCCGATATCCCTTGATATACCGCGCCTCCCATCTGCCGTCTTTTCTTTTGCTAATGTTTTCTCCAGGTTTTGACATCATTTCCTCCTATAATCTCTTTCAATTTTATTGTCGATTTTTGTCGTAAATCGGCTTCTCTATTTTAACAAAATACAGGAAGCTTTCATAAGATAAAGCGACGATTTTTGACGGCTCAAATCCGGAGCCTACGCTAAAAGCGAAAAAATTGACTGAAAATCCGGATTTTTATCCGCATGCATCAGTGTAAATTTTAAAGATTCTCTTGCAAATTTTAAAAAGATGTGGTAGAATGATCAAAAAAGATTGAAAAATTGGGGTTGTATTTCTACCAAAATCAAATTTTTATGTGTCCAGTCGTTATCCTATAGTTTGTTACTATGAGAACCGATACGACTGGATGTTTTTTACGATAAGCAGATCTTACGTGAAACATCTCATTATAAGCAAAATATTTTATACTTTTTTACAATTCTTATAGTTTGTTACTATAAGAAAAAATATTCATATAACTTGAATTTGAAAAATGATATCGTTTTTGGAAGCGGAGGAATTCCTGAATGAAAGTAGCATCGTATTCAAACCGCATAGGCGGCTTTGTTTCGTCAAACGCCGGCATCATCAAGGATTGTTATACCGACGCAAAGGTGAAATATCCATGCAACGCGGCCGGCTTTGCTTTTGAAAACACCGGCGAAATCGAGCATTCCATTTCAAAAAGCCGTACATATGGGAAAGAAAATATTGCGGGCTTCTGTTTCCGGAACAAGGGGGTCATCAAGGAAAGCGGCTGGCTGTGGAAGGCGGAGGCATCAAAGACGCCCTCCTATTCGGATATATCCTTTGCCGTCGAATATAGAAAACCGGCGGATGCTGCTGCAAAGCTGGGGCTGGGAGACGCCTGGAGCAAAACGGATCCGCTCGCGCTCAATGGCGGGGCGGAGAACACATATTCTTTTGACGGGGAAGCCGAGGGAATGCGCGTCGTCGAGATCGGAAGTGCGGCGGCGCTTTGTGAAATCGCCAAACGGATCGCGGCCGGTGACGCCGACGCGGCGAAGGCATATTACCGGCTCACAGCGGATATCAACCTTCACGGCAGAAAATGGCTTCCGATCGGTCTTACCGATATGACGCCGTTTGTCGGTATCTTCGATGGCGGCGGCCACCGGATCCTCAATTTCAAAATACAGGGAAAGGGCTTGGATTTCGCAGGGTTTTTCGGCTGCGTCAAGGGAGGACGCATCGCGAACCTGAAGCTTGACTGCATAGTGAATGCCGCCGGCGCCAATACGGCGGGCGCGCTGTGTGCGGTGAGCGAGCGCGGCGTGATCCTCAACTGCGGCGTTGTGGCGCGGGTCTGCGGCGAAAGGTGCTGCGGCGGATTTATCGGCAAAAACGCCGGCGTCATCGCAAAATGCTCTTTTGCCGGAACGGTTGCAAGACCAGTCGCGGCGGCCGTCTTTCTGTTTCCGCTCGCGGCGGCCGTCGTGCTGCTGCTTGCGGTCGGTGTGGGCATTGCCGTCAGCCGGTTTGCCGCATCTCCATGGAGTCCGGAGGTGATCGATCCGAATGCGCGTCCCATCGTCGATACCGGCACCTATACGCCGCCGCCGGCCGGCTCCAACCGGATCAGCTTTGAGATGAACCAGGAGATATACGTTCATTCGGTAACGCAGGTGGGACAGATCGATTATGTCAATCCGAAGCGCAGCACGCAGGACGTTGTCATCCGAGTGCTGATAAGCGACGCGGAGCTTCTGCGTGTTCTCGGGAAAACGGGGCGCAGCGAGAAAGAGCAGGCGGCGCTGGAGGCCGAGGAGGGCTATGATCCGGAGACCTCCTATCAGGAGCTGTATCGTTCCGGCAGGATCCGGATCGGATATGGAATCGAGGATATCAAGCTGTCGGCTCTGCCGGATGGGACCGCGCTTCCGGTCGGCGATTATGAAATGCTGGTCGCCATCGATGCTTATGATCCAGATACCCATGAAAAATCCGTCGTCAACGCGCAGGCGCCGATCACCGTCCATGTCGTAGCGCCGGAATAAGCGCTGCAAGTGAAATGCGAAGGGAGGAAAAAGAAAATCAAAACGTGTTTCAAAACGGCCGCGGCATGCCTTCTTGTTCTTGTGCTGGCGGTGTCCCTGCTGCCCCGCATCGAGATTCGCGCGGTCCATACCTTTTCCTCCGGCGCCGTCGTCATTGACAGCGATACGGTCGCGCAGTACGGGACGGAATATGTCATTGAAAACGGCGTTTATTCCGTTACGGTAACGGACGGCGTCGATGTGACGCTCATTTTCGACGGTGTTGTCATCGACCGCTCATCCGACGGCTTCGGCGACAGCACGACCGGCTCCGTCACGGCAGCGGAGCTGTATGAGGCGGGCAGACGTCTGCATGATTTGACGAGCGACGCCGCATGGACGAATACGCCGGCGGGCGGCGGGTATTATGTGCCGACCTGTCCGTTTCTTGTAACGGGAGGCGCTGCGGTGACGGCGCGCTTCGACGGGAGCTGCAGCTTCCGCGCGGGAGGCAACGGCCTATATTTATCTTCGGCAGACGGCGCGCTTGGAAAAGCCATATCGGACGGCAGCCGCGGCGGCTATGCGGGCATTCAGGTCGACAGCGGCGCTTCTCTTACCATTGTGGGTGCAAGCGGCCTTTCCGCATATGGCGCCTTTCCGCTCGCAGGAGCACGCGACCATGACGGGAATCTTTACGACAGCAATCCATTGAACGTGAACCCCATTTACAATCATGAAAATCCATGGGCGCGCCCAATCGAGGTAAACACAAACGGTACGAACGGCGGCGGCGCCGGAATCGGCGGCGGTGCGGGCTATGATACGCAGACCATTGCCGTTTCGGAGCATGGCTATACGGCGGGGACTCCGGGAGAAATCGTGATTGAATCCGGCGATATTTATGCGGCCGGAGGACATCTTGCCGCGGGGATCGGCGGCGGCGTCAACGGCGCTGCGACCTCTTCCCGGATTGTCATAAGCGGCGGGAATATTACCGCCGTCGGCGGCCGTTTTGCTACGGGGATCGGAGATGGTGACTCGACGGTGGATTATGAATCCAAACGATATTGGCACAGCTATGAAATTGTCATAAACGGGGGAGAGCTTGACGCTTACGGCGGCACTTCCTCTGCCGCCGTCGGTACGACGGACGAGATTACGACGCGCACAGGAAATGATTCCGGTCTTTCCATCACCATTTCCGGCGGTACGGTATATGCGCATTCCGGAGAGGCGGAAAACGAGTCCAGCGCGACGGCGGCCATCGGCTCTGGACAGGGTACGGATATACAGGACAACAGCATCGTCGTATATTCTTCCTCAAAGATCGTGGCGGCGAGCTTTTCCCAATTTGCCTTGTCCAATTACGGGACCAGTGCCGATGCAACGCCGATGGTCAACATTGACCCGTCGGGATTTATGTACCTTGCAAGATTTCAAAAGATGGAGGAGGAACGGATCTTTACCATGTATCCCGTCAAGCGGGATGCCTCGGGAAATCCGATGCTCATTTCTGCCGCGGCCTCGCAAATCCTTGACGGGACGGTTCCCGCGGAGGCGACGTATTATGCACTCGACCGGGAACGCAGCGACTATTATCTTGTGAATGCACAGGGGGTCGCGGTCGGCGCGGACGGCAGACCCTTGTCGGACGGCGCGCGGTATTATCCGCCGGAACTGCCCTCGATTTCTTATTATTATGATATGTCCTCTCCGATCGGAACGCTCGTCGTTCCGGGCAATTATACGGCGTTTGCCGCGACTCTGTCGGATCCTGCACTTTACGGGGGGATTTATGTGATTCATATCCCGGACGGCGGCGGGGGTACGGCGGATGATACCTATGCCGTGATCCAGAAGCTTGAGCCGGGTACGACGTCCGGCGAAATCGTCAATCAGGGCGGATATCATCTTCCGGCAGGCGAAAATTCCTCGATGAGAGAAACGCCGAGCGTCATCGAGGATGCTGCTGCCAACCCGTTTACGGGACTTGGCGTTTTTGCTGTGAATCCCGAGACAGGCGAGGCGGAAGCGGAGAATCATATCGGGCAGTTCAGTCCCAGCACCTACGGCTATACGGTCTATCTGCCCTATGGGACGGAAACGTTTCATCTGTATTCCGCCTACAGCGTGACGGATACGCAGAGCACGGTCACGATGGATACGGGGTCTTCTTCGTCTCTGGTTACGCTCTCCTATGGGCAGCAGGGACAGGAAATGAGGAATACCGTGGAAATTTCAATGAACGGCAGCGATATTGTCAACGTCTGGCTGCGAAAAACCGAACCGGGGCCGGATGGACGTGAGCTATATGTCGTTTATCGGATCACTGTTGTGGTGAAGCCTCAGTATACCATGGAGCTCGGCGCTCTCGATAAGCTTTATGACGGGATCCCTGTTGTGCCGGCGGTGGAAAAGCTGATCCTTCCGGCAGGCTATGATTATGTGGTGTCTGATGGCACCGACAGCATGCCTGCGGGAGGCTATGACGTTTCCTCTCCGGACATTCCGGAGAGCGGGACGGAGATTCTGCGCTATGAGAAGGATCTTGTATACAATCACATAATATTGGATTATTCCCAGACGCTGACGGTCTCCGTCTCCATGGAAGCAAGGGAGAACGGCTATGATGTCATCATCAGGATAGAAAGAGACTCCTTGTGGACGGACGAGGCGACCGTCGTCGCCTCTGTACATTTGGATGCAGAGGATCCGGTGCAGCGCCTTTCCCTCACATCGGCCGACAGCAGCGTGGGGAACTTTACCGTTGTCATCGACGGCGCCACTATCCGCCTGCGCAGCAGCAATGGGAATTATACCTATGATATTCTGTCCCTTTCGCTGTCGGATATCCTGACGGAAAGCAGCATGAGCGCCGACGAGGTGGAGGCGGCAAAGACGGCGGCGATTGAGGCGGCCAAGAGGGAAGCACAGTCGCTTGTCGGCGAGGAGAACGCGGGCGAGCAGGTTTCCGTGAACAAGCAGTATACAAAAGGCATCCAAACGTATACAGGCACGCTTTCCGTATCTGACCTGCAAAACGGCGGTACGGAAACGTATCGGCTTTCGCTTACGGGAAGAAATTCCTTAATGGGAAATGTGCGGGTGTATACGACGTATAACGTACAAGCGGATATGACCGATGAAATGACGGCGCTTGACCGGAATGCGGTCGTTTATACCTATTACCGGATCCTTGCCGTCGACGAGACCGGCAGGCCCACAAGCATCGAGCGGCTCGACGCCGCGCCGAAGGATGCGGGAATGTATTTTGTGACAGCATCGCTTGCTGCCGATGCCTATGAGGGCTATGGGAGCATCCGCTTCCAGATCTATCGCAGAGAGATCGAGATCATCGCGGTTGAAAATTGGCTTTCCTATAAAATGCCGGCTGAGCTTGTCGAATACGGCGAGGGACTGTCCGGCTGGGACGGCACCATCGAGGATCCGGGAGCGCTCTCTTTCCTCGGTGTGCTGTCCGGCGAGACGGTAGCGCTTGCGCCCGGATATACGGTCCGCTATGAGGACCGCGGTACGCTTGGCACATATGCCGACGACATCGGGTATCATGAGAGAAAAATCATCATAAGCGGCGTTTGGCTCGATCCCGACGACCCTGTCAACCGCAATTACATATTGTCAAGGGAGGCGGTCCAGGAGGACGGCAGCGCCACCTTCCGTGTTTACGGGCAGATCGCCTATGAAACGACCGGCGCGATCTTCCGCAAAACCTTGTCGGCGGGTTCCTTCTGGCGGAAGTTTTATCCGACGACGGCCCCTACGTTCTTAAAGTGGCAGACGGATGAGAACGGGGATTATATCCGAGACGACGCGGGAAATCTCATTCCGGAACCGGATGAGACCCGCATCGACTATCATTCTCCTTCCAACACAGAGCACAGAGATTATGTATACCTGCGGACAGTGAATGCGGGAGAAAATGAGGTCCGCTACGCGGTGGATGTCGAATTCGGCGCGATGCAGTTTACCTATTCCCGTGCCGTCTGGGACGTCAACCGGTATGACTATGTAGAGGGGGAAAGCAGCGTTTGGACGGGGAACGACGGCGTCAACAACCGGATTTCCGTTGTCAATTATTCCAATGGGGACATCCGATTCCGGGTGGACGCTGCCATCGAATTTGAATACCGTCCGATTACGGAAGGCTCGCCGAACGGCATCAGCCTGTATCTTGCCGATAAGGACGGCGTTCCGCAAGAGCTGAATACACCGGTGACGGTCCCTGCGGCAGTGGCGGCGCAGGGGGATGCGCCGGGGCGCGCCTCACAGGAGAGCATGCAGCTTGTCCTCACCGGCGTACCGCAGATGACCTCGGAGGATTTTGTCACGGTCGGGATCGTTTCCGTCTTGATTTCCAAGGCCGAATAGAAAAAGGAGGGTATGGGATGAAAAAAATAATGGCTGTAGCCCTTGCGGCGGCCAGTCTTTTTGCTCTTCTTTCGTCTCTTTGTCTTGCGGACCGTGTCATCGGGGGAGAAAATCCGGACCGGCCGGACGGTGCGGCGGACATTCCGCAGGGGGCGGGCTCATCGGCGGATATTCAAGTCTCCGTGACCGAGGTGGCAAGCCGGTACGCTGTAGATGTGACCTTTCCCGATTTGAGCCTCTCCTTTGGAGATATCGTCTGGAATGCCGACGCTCTTTCTTATGAGGCGGAGCGGCTTCCGGAGGAGGATTTTGAAATTATCGTGACCAATCATTCCGATAAGCCCATTCTCATGTGGGGAAGGGTCCAAAAAGCAGATCCTCATGACGGGATCTCTGTTCTATGCGATATCACGCAGGACGGCAAGCGGATGATTCCGCAGGTAAGGCCGCAGGCGCAGGGCCCGCGGCAGGAGTCCCTGCAGGTCACGATACGTCCTGCCTCTGACTGGGACAGTGTGCTTTCCTATCTGATAGGGAACGGCGCCGTGTCTGCGGGGCTTGCCTATCGGATCGGGACCGTATCGGTGTTTGTTTCCAAAACGAATGAAGAGTGAGGAAAACGCAGCTCATTCTCGTTCCAACCATATTTGCCAAATGCTTTTGATTTAGGAGGAATGTATGAAAAAGTTTTTATCCTTTCTGCTTGCGGCGTTCATGCTGGCAGGCGCTTTCTGCATGAATGCCGCGGCGGAGCCTGTCGTCGGCACGCACGGACAAAACGGGGATGCGAGCGACGGCGTCGCCGACATCCCAGAGGATGCGTCCGCAAGCGGGGATGTCGTATTGAATCTCGGCGCGGTGGAGCACCGGTATGCCGTGGACGTTACGTTCCCGACAATGACCTTCGATGTCGGAGGGCTTACCTGGAACGTTCAGACGCTGCAATATGATATCGGCGGCACGGCGATGACAGACCAGACGCTGGACATTACCGTGACCAACTATTCCGACCTGCCGGTCGCGGCGACGGGATCGGTGGGTCCGCTTAGCGCGGATGCGGCCTCCGCCGGAATCTCGCTTGTTATGACGAAGCAGAGTGCGACGGTCGCCAAGGTCACGGCCGGAGCGGATGCGCAGCCTGTCGAGGAAACGCTTACGGCGGCGCTTACAAGCGGTGACTGGACGGCTTCCGTCAATGCGCTTGTGGCGGCCGGCAAAAGCGGCAATATCGCCGTCGGCACCATCACGGTAGCCATTGATAAGGCGCCGTGAGCAGAGTTTTTCCCGTTTATGGACACGAAAGTGTTTGTAAAATAAATATTTTCACATTGAAAGGAGGAAGGATATGAAAAGAATCCTTTCGGTTTTTCTCGCGGCGCTGATGCTGGCGGGTCTTTGCGCGATATCGGCCGCGGCCGATTTTGTAGGAGGCGGCGCCGACGGTGTGGAGGCGGGTTCCTATAACGGCGGTACGGCAGAGGGCGATGTTACCATTACCGTTACGGGAGATCCCGTTCACAAATACGCGGTAGATGTGGAATTTGAAACGCTGAGCTTTACCTACAGCACAGGCTCCACATGGAATCCGACGACGCACCAGTATGAAGTGAACGGGACGGGCACATGGAGCGATCCCAAGACCGTTTCTATCTACAATCATTCCGATCTTTCGGTCTGGTACTCGGCCGAAGCAAGCGAGGAGGTCACTTCTTATGGAGAGATCTCGGTCAAATTCAACGGAGGGGCCGACGCCGTTGAGTCGACGGAAGTCACAAGATGCGAGGTGGGACAGGATCCCACGGCGGCGACCTTTACGGTTGGGCTTGAGGGCTCGCCTACGGTCGGACAGCTTACGGACGTTGTCATCAGTACGGTTACCGTTACGATATCCAAAACCGCCGCATAAAATTCCGGCGGATGCCGGCATCCGCCTCTGTCGGGCACATATGCCCGACAGAGGAAGAATGATGTCTTTCTGACAAGATAGAAAAGGGAGGGAAAGAAGCTTGACCTGCGTTGTGAGAAAGCGGATCGGACTCTTGTGCTTGATCGCTGTTTTTTGCGCCGCTTTTTTGGCGCTGCCGGGACTTTCCCTGCATGCGGCCTCCGGTTCGCGCACCAGCTCGGAGGTTTCCATTACCGTGGCTCCCGTTTATGGAGAGTACCGCTATTCGATGGATATCCTGTTTTACAGCATGGAATTTACCTATCATCTTCTCAGCATTGCCTGCAATGAAGAGACCGGCGAGGTCTATGTCAACAGCGGGGAATGGCAGATGAGCGGGAATGCGGCGGAGTCTGTGACGCTTACCGTTGTCAATCATTCGGATACGCCGGTCCTCGTGACGTCAAGGGCCGATGCTTCCGAGCTGGTCCGCTGCGGCATCGACGTCGGGCAGACAGGACTTTCCGGCGAATACCTGCCGGCGTGCCAGCCAGTGCCGAACGCCGATGCGCTTGTCAGCGAGGGAGAGATGACATTTACGCTTGAGGGATATCCAAAGCTTGACGTATACGCGGGTATCAAAACGATTTATGTCACGGTGCGTGTGGATCCCGCGGCAGGATTTGCCTCAAACGGAGAAGAATATACTCCCTTTTGCTCACCATGAGATCCACGGAACGGAAAGGATGACGGAAAGATGCGCATTTTCCCCAAAAAACGGACGGGCGGGAGGCTTTGCTCTGCTTTTCTGGCTCTCTCGCTTGTTTTTGCGGTGCTGCGGCTGCCCTCTATACGTGCGGACGAGGCGACGGGAGATCCGCAGGACGATGACAATCCCTATATTTATGCGGTGGAAATCGAATTTGGTTCCTTGGGATTTTATTATGACCACGGAACCTGGAATGAGGATACGTTCCGCTATGATGCGTCGTCGACAAGCACGCATCCTGCGGCGGGTACGGAGGCGGGCTCTCCCGGCTGGTACGGCTTTGACGGAGTCGCCAACCGGATCAGAGTTACCAATCTAACGCCTGAGACGGCGGATGCGGGTACGTTGACCGAAGGAATAAAAATTGAGCTCCGATACAGCGATAGATCAGATGGATATTATGATTTCCCGCTTGCTGCCGGAAGCGTTTCCATGTATTGCTATGCGGAACCGGAGCTTGTGACTTGCTTAAATACGGATACGCCGAACGTCTATGAATTTGTGATGTCCGGTATGCCGGCGGGCGGGGAGGCGCCGGAAAGCTCGGTTTATCTGTCATTTTCCGGTGTGCCCCGAACGGCGCAGGGCGAGCTTTTCATTCACAGCAGTGCTCAGCGCATTGGGACGCTTACGCTTGCCGTGTCGCTTTCTGATTCGTGATGCGAGGTGGATGGATGCGAAAAATGTGCTATACTTCCTTTCGCAGAACGGCGATAGGGCTGGCAGCTTCCGTTTTGGTCCTTGCGGCGGCGGCCGCCGCCTTTATCCTCCTGCTTGGGATGAGACCGGAGCTCTTGGATGAGACCCGAAGGACTGGCAGTCCGGCGGATTTGTCCTTGGAATACGGCTATGCGTCTTATTCGGCGGATGGCGTCTGTGACGTTGCGCTCTGCGGAAATCCGCCGGTGAAGGGAAAAGAGGTATATCTGTATCTCACCAATCCCGAGAGCAATACGGTATGGCTGCGCGCGGAGATTTACAGCGTGTCCTTCACCTATGACGCTGACGGCGCCGTTACGGCTGCAAGCCCTGATAAAAAGCTCGGTTCGAGCGGGTTTATACGTCCGGGCGAATATGTAGAGCGGGTGACGCTTTCTGAAGCGCTGAAGGATGACAGGACCTATGTCATGATTAAAATTTCCACTTATGTGGAGAGCACGCAGACCTCCAACGGTTTTTTCTATATCAATACTGCGCTGCTCCGGTAAATGCTGTACCGGCACAAAGCGCAGCCGCTGGAAATGGATATGCGTCAATGACGAAAAATACAGCCGCACAAGGTCCGACGCGGATAGTCGGACCTTGTGCGGCTTTTGGAGCAGGCGGGCAATTTCTGCGGAAAATGTTCCTATCGGCAGATTCGGGCTGTCGGAATGGATGTGCGGCATTTCACGGTCAGGACATTCGCGGGTTTTAAATGCTTTCCGGTTAGGGACTTCGCTTTCTCAACATCAAAAGCGTATCTCCGGAAACGAAGGAAAAGCAGCCCTTGCAAGCCCCGCATACCCTCAAAAGGTTCCCTGTCAGGGCTTTTTTGTCGAGAGCGGTCTCAAAATGAGACCGCTCTCGGACGCTTCAGGCGAGCGCCTGCGCCCTGTCCGGCGAAAGAGGAGCTCCCTGCTCCGGAAAAAACTCCTGTCATGGGACACATCCCGCTCTCGTCCCTCCGAAAATCAAAAGCAGGCGGGCAATCTCCAAAAGGGGATTGCCCGCCTCGATCACTTTATGCTGCGATTTTTCTTGATTTTGAGATATCCGCTGCTCATTCGACCGGTTCGATGAACCGACCATCGGCATTATCCCAGTATTTTTTATAAACTCGGTCTTCCTGCCCGTCAAAATTTAACTGATACATACGAAAGATAACGGGTATGTTTTTCGGCTGCCGCTGTTCTTTATAGGAATACTGATATTTCATCCCGACGCTTTTCATGACATTCCCGCTGCGCGGGTTGCTGCGGTCATGGGTTGCGGTAATGTAAGGAAGTCCGTCTCGCTTTACCTAGGCGACGCGGCTTTTCCGGCTTCCCTTGCGATGCCCTAATGCCAAAATTCTTTTCGCAGGCCATAGCCGAAATCGTGCGGCTCCTCCATATCGACCTGTATATAGCCAATAGGGAAATTGTCGCTTTTCCGGCAAATGGCATAGGCGTACGCCTGCGGCTGCCGGTACTTGTCAGCGTATCTTTCCTCGTAAAACCTTCTGGTCTCCTCTATGCTTTTGACAGGATACCAAGGGAGGAACGTACTTGCCTCTTCCTCTTTCAAAATAAGGAAAAGGGCGTCTATATCTTCTTCCGTAAATTTTCTTAAAATCAATTTTTCCGTTTCTAATGTAGGGATATTCATGCGATGTACTTGAGTCCTTCAAAGCGGTATCAATAAGGACTGATGGCAAGCGATTCGTCGTCCTCGCCTTTTTCGATCCCGCGGATGACGACGTAATAGGTATAATCGGCATTTACCGTGACGGAAACGCGCTCTCCGAGCTTTTTTCCGAGGATCGCCTTGCCGAGCGGGGACTCCTTGCTGATATAGCCCTTGATCGAATCCTGCCTCAGTGTTGTGACAAGCTCGATTTCCATTTCTTCGTCATCTTCCTCCACATAGAGGCGGATTTTGTCAAATAGGCCGACGGTATCCGCGTTTCCTTTTTTGGGTGTGATGACGACGGCTGTGGCGATCATTTGCTGCAGATACCGGATTCTGCTGTTGTTTTTATTCAGGTCGCGCCTTGCGGCATGATATTCAAAGTTCTCGCTTCGGTCCCCCAGCTCACGGGCATGCCGGAGCGCCTCCTTGAGCTGCGGTGCCAAAACAAGCTTTCGGTAATCGATTTCCTCCTGCATTTTTTTTATGTCTACAGGGGTCAGTTCGTCGTGCATGGATATTTGCCTCCTTGAAAGAATCCTTGCTTGGAATAGGAGAAAAGGAGCAGGTTCCCGCCGCCGGCGCAGTATGGGGACCGTCTCTCTTGAAAGAAAGAAGCCTGCCGCAAAGATTTGCCAAGACAGATGTGGAACACGGGACCGCGCGGGGTTCTGTGCCAAAAGACCGCTTTTCGCCCGCCGCCGCGGTCTCACAGAGCGCTCGCTTTTCTCGAACATATCGGTCCGCTCTTTATGTCGGCTGTAGGATGAAAAAGGAACGCACAGTCCCGCGCCGCGCCTTTCCCATGGAAATCCTATCCGGCACACGCAGGAAGGTACGGTGCGGACGGCGTTCTCGTTGAGAAAGCGCTATATGAGAAGCCCTACTCTGACTTGCGTAAATCGAGATGCGGCGGTCGGTTTTCCGCTTCGGCCTCCCGGCTATCCTCTGTATTGACGCGGCGGATACCGCCGAAAAAATCCGCGGACAGGAGCGATGCCCTTTTCCGAAAGCGGCGCCCCGCAGGACTGCGGGCTGTGGAATGTCCGTGTGATTTTCCTGCGGATGCCATTCGCTCGGCATCCATCTGTTATCCATCCGGTGCCGTCCGCGTGACGGGCCCGATGCCGGCAGAGAACGGCGGATGGCAGAACTCGCGTGAGCGGCGTTCTGCACGCTTTTTTCTGCCGGGGAATCACCGGATATTTGCTTCTGCCATCGCTTCTTTTATCACCTTGGCAAACGCCTTGGCCATGGCAAGGTATCCCGCGTCGTTCGGATGACAGCCGTCGCAGGTGGATTCGTTCCGGTAATCGGGATCATAGATCGTGCTGCCGTCGATAAAATACAGATGACGGTCGCCGGCGGCGATGCCGCGGCGATAGCTGTCGAGGATGATTTCCCGCCGCTTTTCGTTTGCTTCGGGATTTGAAAAATAATCGACCTTGGACGCCATGATGACCGGCGTTTCCGGCTGCGCCGCGCGGAACCTGCGATAGCCTTCAAAATGCGTTTTTGCGAGATAATCCGCGTCGGGCGCATTGTAATCGTAATCGTAGACGAAAACGCTCATGCCAAGTCCGCTGATGTAATCTAAGATCGCATCCTCCGCTTTCGCCGCACCGGAAAGTCCGAGATTGAGAAAATCGCTGTCCAGATGGCGCGCGGCAATGGCGGGATAATTGCTGCTCGGTCTGCCGGCGCCGACGCCGTGGACGATGGAGGAGCCGTAAAAAACGATCGGGGTTTGGCAGCGGTATTCACCGCCGAAGTCGACCTCGCTGCCCTCGCGCAGGGCGATGGTGGCGGAGCGGATTTTCGCAAAGAGCGGGAGGGAAAGGATAAGGTCCTTTTTTCCGGGCGCGAGCCTGACGCGGCTTTCCGCATAGGTCTTTCCCTCTCCTTGAGAGGGCGCCATGATGGAGAGAAAACGATAGCTCCCGTTTTCTTCCTGAAAAAGGTCGAAGCCTGTGACGGCAATGGCGGAATCCTGCGGGAATTTTTCAATGCCTTCGATCTCCGCATGGATGACGACGTAGTCCGAGTCCGTAGAGAAGCGCACCCTTGCGCCTGCCGACATCTGTGAGAGATGGTCGACCCGCTCGCCTGCCTGCTTTGCGACAGCCTCGGGGATCCGTCGGAACGGCTCGCAGAGCCCGTAAAGGCGGAACGGAGGCTTCGTGATGTCCAGAAAAACGGGGTCGCCTGTCGTGATGGTGGTATCCTTCGGCGGCATGCCGCATGCTTTTGTAACTTTCATGATGAGTCCTTTCAGGATAGAGATTTCTATGCCAATTATACCCGCATGGGCCGCGCAAGTCAAGTCTCTTTTGCGCTTGCCCTGTAAAAAAAAGCGCGGCTCTGCGGAACGAAAAAAGCCTGTAAGCCGGAGTCCCCCTGAGACATATTTTCTCAGAGTGGGACTCCGTACTCGATCCTTTTTGCCGTACCGTCCAGCCGTGCTCTTTATATTGTGGGAAAAATCAGCGTTGCCTTGAAGAGGTCTCCGTCGATGGAGAGGGACAGGCGCCCCTTTTGCAGCTCCGCAAGGCTCCGTGCAATGGAAAGGCCAAGCCCGCTGCCCTCCGTACTGCGGGAGCTGTCTCCGCGCACAAAGCGCTCCATCAGCTCCTCCGCGGAAATGTTGAGAGAATAACGGGAAATATTCTTGAATGTCACGACCGCCTTGCCGCTTTCCTTTGCCAAATTCAGATAAATTCTGGTGCCGGGCTGGGAGTATTTGCAAATGTTGCTCATCAGATTGTCGATGACCCGCCACATATATCTGCCGTCCGCCATAATTTTGACCGGCTCCTCGGGGCAGGTGACGATCGCTTCCAGCCCCGCGCTTTTCAGTTTTTCATCGTATTCGCCGACGGCCTGCTGCAACAGGACCCCGAAATCGCACGGCTTCATGTCGACCGTCAGATTTCCGGTCGAGGCTTTGGAGGCTTCGACAAGGTCCTCGATGAGCTTTTTCAGCCGTGCGGACTGACGGTCGAGCACGGCGACATATTCCCGTATGGCCTCGTTTTCGATCGGTTCCTTCTTGATCAGGTCCACATAGTTGATAATGGAGGTGAGCGGTGTTTTGATGTCGTGGGATACGTTGGTGATGAGCTCCGTTTTCATCCGCTCACTTTTGATGCGTTCGTCGACCGCACGGGACATTCCCTCACGGATGCTGTTCAGGCTGTTCCCGAACTGCTTGAAATCGCCTATCATATGCGAGGTGTCGATCTGATAGGTGAGGTCCCCTTTGGCAATCTGCTTTCCTCCGGTTTCAAGACGGCGCAGCGTCACGGCGATATAGAAGATGACGGGCACTAAAATGAGAGCGCGGATGAACCAGTACAGCAGGTAGGAGGACGTATAGTAGCAGGAGAGGATGGCGATAAAGTCAAGGAGCAGGACCACGCCGACGAAAAGAACGGTTTTCCATATGAGCGGCAGATGCCGGAAGAAGGAGCCGATTTCGCGGAAGAGCCATGCAAAGATCCGATAAATCAGCATGTTTTTGACAAGTCCGCCGACCTTCAGCCGAATGGCGAAGCTGAGAAGGTAGGAGAGCGCCAGAAGATAGAAGCAGATAAAGAGCAGGGCAGATATGAGAAGCGCTATCGGATTCCAAAAGAGGACATTCCCTCCGAAGAGGATAAGGCCGAGAAGAACGGCTATGATCCCATAGAGCACTGTGAACACGTCGAACGGGATCTTTTCGAGCGCCCCATACCGCGGCCTTGCTTCCTCCCGCCGATAGCCCGCGGCGCAGAAAAGATAGATCAAGAGCACGATGAACGCGCATACGGCGATAAATTCTAAGACGATGAGGGTATACCTTGCCGAATACAGAAGCTCGATGAAGGAGAGCCTGCCGGCAAAAATATCCTCTCCTGCACCGGGGACGATATAGCCCGTAATGGTATAGGTATGGATCCCGTCCGTAAATTCAACGCTCTGTTCGTATTCGGCTTCCGCACCGCTGTAGGTGTTGAGGACAGCATAGCCGTTCTCGTCCGTGAGCATGAATTGAAAATTGGTGTTCTCAAAGTATTCGACGGGGTCCGTGCCCTCATACAGGAACAGATACCGTATTTTTTCGATCCTATCATAGACCATTTGCGTTTGCGCGTCCTTCTGTACCTGTGTCAGGGTAGAGCTGTAGTAATCGCTTTCCGCCATATAAAGGATTCCGAACATCCCCGCAAGAATGGCGGCAAATAGGATTGCTGAAAGAAAAACTGCCGTCGCTTTTTTGGCAAAGCTGTAATTGTGCTTTTTCATAGAATTCCTTTCCCATCGGTGAACCGTGTATGGCGATTTTGCGATTTGCAGGCTTTATTCGGAAGCGGACAGGTTTTTTTCGATTTTATAGCCCTGTCCCCATACGGCCTTGAGATAACGCGGTTCCGCCGGATTGATCTCGATTTTTTCCCGCAGATGGCGGATATGTACCGCCACCGTTCCCTCTGCGCCGTATGGATCGTCATTCCAGATTTTGCGGTAAATATCCTTTGGCGAAAAGACCTCGCCGGGATTCTGCATCAGCAGTTTTAAGATTTCAAATTCTGTGGGCGTAAGGGAAATGGCCTCTCCGTCCACTGTGACGGACTTGGCCTTGTCGTCGAGCACGATGCCGTCGATCGCGTATTTTTCTGCCTTCTGCGCGGTGCTGCCGCCGAGCTGCATATACCGGCGCAGCTGGGAACGGACCCTTGCGATGACCTCGGCCGGCTTGAAGGGCTTGGTCACATAATCGTCCGCACCGACGTTGAGGCCGAGGATCTTATCCGCGTCCTCGCCCTTGGCGGTGAGCAGAATCACGGGGATATTGGTATCCTCCCGCAGACGGATCATGGCGGCAATGCCGTCCATTTCCGGCATCATGATGTCCATCAATATGAGGTGGATGTCCTCTTTTTTCACGATTTCCAGCGCCTCGCGCCCGTTGTAAGCCTCAAAGGTGCGGTAACCCTCCGAGGAAAGATAGATTTTTAGTGCCGAGACGATATCTCTCTCATCGTCGCAGATCAGGATATTGTACATGTGAAACCACCTTTGTGCTTTGATTAAATCCGCTGCCTGCGGTTTTTATTATTATACAATAAAAAAATTTAAAATCCAAGTGGATTCTGAATTAAGATTTTTTTAAGAAGAGAGAGCGGCCCGCAGAGAAGAAAGCCGCGCCTCCTGTGCCGGATTCGCGCGGGAGGGACGCGGGCCCCGCGCGCCGTCCGCGCCGCCGCCCTCAGCCGGCGGACTGTCCGTTTGGAATACGGCGATTTTGCATGGCGGGATGGGAAAGGGAAGAGCAGGGATGCGGCTCTGTCCTTCTCCTTTGCGGCGCAGGAGGATGGCGGACTTTTGATGTTTGCATTCCCGCGCGCGGGGACGCCTGACGGGTTTCACCGATTTTCATAAGGTGGGCATCTGCGCGCCCGCGCGTAGGGAGACCCGAACCGACATCTTATTTTCTCTTACCGCATCGAATGGACATCTGCGCGCCCGCGCGTAGGGAGACGACAATACGGCGGCTACCTGTACGGGCACCATCGATGGACATCTGCGCGCCCGCGCGGGGGGAGACTCACGAGGCCCATAGCCAGACGAGTCGCGAAAGAGAGTGGCACTCGGGCGCCCCCGCGTAGGGAGACACAAGA
>CALWJT010000023.1 GCA_944381075.1 uncultured Clostridia bacterium | reverse complement strand
CCACAGGGCGCCGGTTATCCGGTTGTATGAGGGAGTGCCTATCACACTTTCTTATGCAGGGCTGTCGTGCTCGCAACACGCAGCCTGCCTCTTTTTCTTTTATTATAACGGAATCTTTTGAAAATGTCAACTCTATTTTCATATTTTGTCGCTTTATTTTGAATTTTTTGAAACGATGCCGCGGCGGGGGCGTCTTCGGCATGGAAAAGGGCGTGCGGGACGTGTTTTTGCGGTGGGTTCTATAGGGCCGCGCGGGGCAGTCGGGCGGCGGACAGGCGCGGCCACATAGAAAGACGAGGGGTGTAAGTGTGCCGCGGATGGAGGCTTTCCGCAAAGAGGGCGGCGGAGGTGTGAGCGCGGACAGCACGGCCACATAGAAAAGGGCGGGCGCGCAGGGCGCATGGAGGGCTGCTTTTCGGGGGCGGCGGGCATCCCGAAAAAGCGCCGCGGGGTTTTCGCATGGGAAAAGGGGGAGATATTCCCGCGGGGACGTGGGGAACGTCGGGCGCGGACAGTGCGGCCGCATAGAAAAGGATTTGGCGCGCGGTGCGCATGGAGAGCCGCTTTTCGGGGGCGGCGGATACCCCGAAACAAGCGCCGCGGGGTTCTCACATGGGAAAAGAGAGAGATATTTCCGCGGGCGTGCGGGATGTTTTCCCGCGGGGACGTGTTTTTGCGGCGGGTTCTATAGGGGCGCGCGGGATGGCGCGCGGCAAGGGTGCGTCTGCATAGAAAGACGAGGGGGGCCAATGCGCCCGCGGATGGAGGCTTCCGACAAAGAGGGCAACGGAGGCGCGGGCGCGGACAGCACGGCCACATAGAAAAGGGCGGGCGCGCGGTGCGCATGGAGAGCCGCTTTTCGGGGGGCGCCGCCCCCCGAAACAAGCGCCGCGGGGCTCTCGCATGGGAAATAGGGGAGATATTTCCGCGGGTGCGCGGGGTATTTTCCCGCAGGGACATGTTTTTGCGGCGGGCTCTATAGGGGTGCGGGGGACGGTCGGGCGCGGACAGGCGCAGGTGCATAAAAAGACGAGGGGTGTAAGTGTGCCGCGGATGGAGGCTTCCGACAAAGAGGGCAACGGAGGTGCGCGCGGCGGACAGGGCAAATGGCCGGATACAGGTACGCTGTATGGAGGATGCAGACTGACCGGTGCGGGAGAAAATTTACCGGTAAAAATTCCGCGGTGCGGGATGGCGCGGGGAAAGCAATGACAATCCCCAACCCCTATCCTGCAAGGGAGACGGCTCCCGCCGTCCCCCTTGCAGTATTTGTTCTTTCCCGAAAGGACGAAGCGATGCTATCGCCTCCGTTTTTGTCCTTTCCTCCGCTGCTGCCGGCGCGGTTCGATGGAAACGTCGCCGACCCCCTGCTTGAAGCCCTCGCCGATGGTCTCCGTGGATTCGCTGAGGATCATGAAAGCGTCGGGATCGATCGATTTCACCAGCGCCTTGAGCGCATAGATCTCATTTTTCTTTACGACGCACAGGACGACCTTCTTTTTTTCCTTTGTATACCATCCCATGCCGTCGAGGACCGTGACGCCGCGCTCCAGCTTTTCCGTGAGCGCATCGGCGACCGCCGCATAATGGTCCGAGAAAATATAGGCAAGCCTTGTGCGTTCAAAGCCGCCGCTTACGAATTCCAGCGCGGCAGACGACATAAAAATGGCGATGAAGGAGAAGAAAATCGACACATAGCTCCCCGATGCCACCGCCGAGAAAATCACGACCGCAGCATCAATCGCAAGAATCAGCTTCGCGGTGGGCAGTCCTGCGAATTTCAGCTTGATGAGCAGGGCCGCAAGATCGGAGCCGCCCGTCGTATAGCCTCTGGCGAACATCAGTCCCACCGCCGCGCCTATGGTGATTCCGCCGAAAATCGCATACAGCAGCGAATTTTCCTCAGGATCCGGAAATGCAGGGGGAAACAGGCCAATCAGAGAGATCAGGTCGACAAAGACCGAGGATACGACGATGCCGACGATCCCCTTGACGCTCGCCCGAAGGCCATAAAAATGCATGAACAAAAGCACAAGCGGAACATTGATGACAAGCATCATCGTACCGGTCGGCAGGCCGTAAAGCAAATTCAGGACGGTCGCAAGTCCGCCGGCGCCTCCGATAAAGATCCCGCCCGGAATCAAAAACATATTATACGCCATGCCGAAAAGAAGTCCGCTCGCAAGCAGGAAGCCCGCATCTGTCAAAGCAGGCTTCCATTTTTTATCTCTGCCGGCTTTTATCATTCCCATGCCCTCCTTTTTTGTAATAGTATAACCCGATATCGAATATATTTTGATAGAAAACGTATATTTTTTCGCTGCCGCGGCCTTCCCTTCCATATCCATAGCAGCCGCCCGCCGCGCGGCAGACGGGCAGGCGTCCGGCAGAATCGGGAGATCCATGAAACGAATAAAACGATTTGTTATGAACGCGCTGATCCTCGGCGGGACCACCATTTTCATGAGAAGCATTTCCGTTGTTTTCAACGCTTACGTCTCAGGGAAAATCGGCGCCGAGGGAATGGGGCTCTTTTCCCTGATTTCCAGCGTCTATATGTTTGCCGTGACCCTCGCCACCTCCGGCATCAGCCTTGCCGTCATGCGGCTGGTTTCCGAAGAGCTGGGGAAAAACAACGGGAAGGGCGCCATTCAGGCAGTACGGCACTGCATCGCTTACGCTTTGATCTTTGGCTGCACGGCCTCCGTCCTCCTGTTCTTCGGCGCAGATTTTATCTCGGCCCACATCCTGCGCGACGCGCGCACTTATCTTGCTCTGCGGATCCTCGCCATAGCCCTTCCGTTCATCGCGCTTTCCAACATCTTTCAAGGGTACTTCAACGCGGTAAGGCGCGTATATAAAAACGCTTCGGCAAGCATCGCCGAACAGTTTATCAAGATTTTCATCACCGTAAGCCTGCTTATCGCCATCGCGCCGCGTGGTACGGAATACGCCTGCCTCGCTCTTGTCGTCGGCACCGCCGCCGCGGAGGGACTGTCGTTCTTCTATCTTCTCATCTTCTATCTCGTCGACAAAAAACGGCATATCCAAGCGGACAAGGGAACCCTTCAGCCGGATATGAAGCGCCGGATGCTCTCCATTTCCCTGCCGATCGCGCTTTCCTCCTATCTTCGCTCGGGACTTGTGACCATCGAGCATATTCTGATCCCCATCGGACTGCGGCGGCACGGCTCCGACTATCAGACGGCGCTTGCCTCCTACGGGACCATACACGGGATGGTATTCCCCCTCATCCTGTTCCCCTCCGCGGTCTGCTCGACCTTCGCCGGTCTCATCGTACCGGAGCTTTCCGAGCTTGCCGCCAAGTACGGGAACGTCCGCGGCAACAAGCATATCTGCTATATCGTAAAGCGCGCGCTTTGCTTTTCCCTGCTTTTCGGCATCGGGACGGCAGGGATCTTCCTCTGCTTTGCAAGGCCCTTGGGACTGCTGGTATACGGCAGCGAAGAGGCCGCAAAATATATCGGGATCTTCGCTTCGCTTATTCCCGTCATGTATCTTGACACGGCGGTGGACGGCATGCTCAAGGGACTGGGACAGCAATTCAATTCCATGATCTATAACATCATCGACGCCTCGATGAGCGTGCTTCTCGTATGGACCCTGATGCCGAAAATCGGAATCTACGGCTATGTCATCTGCGTATTTTTAACCGAGCTCGTCAATCTCGCCTTCAGCTTGAACCGGCTGCTCACCGTGACCGGCGTCAAGATCCCGCTTTGCCGGGCGATTCTCTCTCCTGTCGTATGTATCGTCGGCGCGACCTCTCTTGCGACGCTCGCCGTAAGGCTTGCGCTTCCCGCCTCTCTTAGCTATCTTGCAGTCACGGTCGTCGGCATTCTTCTCTCTCTTCTCTTCTATCTGATCCTGCTCAGGACCACACAGGGATTGACAAAAGAGGACACGGCATGGCTGAAAAGCATCCTCAAGGACCCCAAGCCTGCGCACGCGGTTCAAAAAACATAAGGGAAAAACAAAAATACGGAGATGGCTCCGTATTTTTGTTTTCCTTTTTTATTTTGTCACAAGGGAAAGCAGGTCGCCAACATCCGCCGTCGCAAGGCACTCGACCGTATCCGACGCGCCGTAATAGACCTTCACTTCGCCGCTGTCCTCAAGGATCATGCCGCCAGGGAAAATGACATTGGTGCGCATCCCCTCTTCCGTCTCCCAGAAGGTTTCCGGCGCAATCAGAGGAACGTCGGACTTTCCGATGATCTTGGACGGGTCCTCAAGGTCCAGCAGCATGATGCCGGCATGGTAGCATTTGGTCCATCTTTCCTCCCAGCCATGCTTGCCGCGCGTATCGTCGCGATGCACCGCATGGAAGAGCGTGAGCCAGCCCTTTTCCGTTTTGATAGGAGGCGCGCCGGGTCCGATCTTATCGTTGGCGAACGGAACGTCCTCCACGCCCATGACAAGCTTTGATTCCCCCCAGAAGCGCAGATCCGGCGACTTTGAAAGCCAAATATCGAACCGGTCCTTGCCGTTTCTCGAATAGACCGGCATCGGACGCTCCAGACGCACGTACATGCCGCCCACCTTTTCCGGGAACAGCACCATATTGCGGTTGTCCGGAACCGTGAGCGAAAGGACCTCGATCTTTTCAAAATCGTCCGTCACGGCGATGCCGCCGCGCAGGCCGTGCTTCGTATCAACAGCAAAGCAGACATAGCAGCGTCCGTCGATGACCGTAAGGCGCGGGTCATAGACGCGCAGCACATCGGGGTCCTGAAGCGTCTCCGGCGTCATAAACGGCGTTTTCCGAACGTCCCAGTGCTTGCCGTCGTCGCTGAACGCGATGCCGACCACGATATGGCGGCAGCCGCCCCACGGCGCGCGCTCATAATCGTCGCGGAACACCATGACATATTTCCCGCCGAACTTGGCGACGCCGGCGTTGAAAATACAATCGGCCGCATAGGGGATGTCCTTTTTCGAGAGAACCGGCTCGCCGCCATTGTAGCGGTGGATGACCGGACTTGAGAATACCTCAGGCTGCATTTTTGGCATAGAATTTACCTCCGATTCCGTATATCACGGATTTTTTTCGTATAATTTTGAGATCTGTTCCGCATATTCGGCCCAGATCGCTCTTACCTGTGCAAAGTCCTCTTCCGTAAAACGGCACTCGCCCGTATCGGACAGGCGATACAGGTCCGGCACACCGAGGGCGGGAGCGTACCGCAGATATTTCATCGATTCCTCATGGCCGGCGAACGACGGGAAATCCGTATCGATGAGCGCGTCCGGCAGCATGATGCGGTATAGCCTCTGACGGAACGACATACAGCGCTCGACGCTGCGCAGGCGCAGATCATAGTCGTGCAGCCTTGCCATGTCGGTCACGTCCGCAAAATAGGGATGGCACCCGCTGCAGCTCACCAAAGCGTCCGCCTTCGTTTTTTTCGCGGCTCCGTAAATCAGCCCCACAAGACGCTTGACAAGCTCGATGCCGCGCACGCCGGCCTCCCATGTCGAAAGGCCATCGCCCACCGGAACGCAGTCCGCAAAATCGATCTTAAAGCCGTCGCATCCAAAGCCGTCCGCCTCGTCAGAGAGCAGCGTGCGCACTGTGCGTTCGATCCGCTCGATAAACCGCGGATTGGTCGGATCGCCGGCCACCGGCTCTCCGTCCTTTAACATGCACTCCTCCGGATCGAGCCCCTCCGGGGACCAGCAGCGGTACCAAAGCAGCACTCGGCGCCCTTTTTCATGCTCATGATCCGCAAATCCGCGCAGATCCGGCCATTTTTTCGGATCCGGCAAAAACGTTCCGTATGCTTCCTGCCACTTATCATCGAGGATGATGGCGGTCGGATGAAGGTCCAGCGCATCGAGATGCAGGGACATCTCCGTGTAGGCTGCCTGCGAGGCTGCGCCGTAAATGTCCGTATGATATTTCCATTTTAGAATGGCCTGCTCGCCCCAGCCGCAGAAAAACGGACCGTACCACCAGCGCGCACGCGGATAACCGCTCGCATGGCAGCCATTCCGATAATGCCATGCGGCATAGCCGCTCAGCACTTCCCATTCGTCGTCTGCAGCGCATCCGAAAATTCCCGGCGCCGTCCACACGCCATCCGCCTTCAGCGCTCCGTACAGCTCCGTCAAAAAGCGCGCTCTGCCGTTTATATTCCGGTAAGAAAAGCCGTCGAAAGCATAAGAGCCATCCTCGGCGGCGAGTCCGATACCGAGCCATCCGCGCGCTCCCTCCTTCCGAAAAGGGAAGCAAAGCGGAGGCGGGACCATGAGCTGCATCGCAATCTTGTTGTCCTCTGCCATGGAGAAAATATGATTTTCGATCCCGGCACGCGGCTGCGTCAGCAGATATTCCGAGGTCTCATACCAGCCGCCGGCCTTTTCCGCAAGCGCGGCGCCGGAAAAATAATCCACATCCCACGGCGCGCCGGCGCCGGAGACGCTCACCGTATAGAAAAAGGAGTCCTCTCCGATCCGCAAGCGGTATTCTTTCTTTTTCCAGAGGCTGCTGCCCGACGTCCAGACCGCCGTCATCTCCTCCCCCTGCTCCGAACATCGCAGCGACAAGGGCTCCGCGCTCTCGACGTCCTTTTTCCCCTTAAGGGAAACGGCGCTCACGGGAGAAAATGAAAAAAAGCGGGAACCATATACATCGAGATCAAAGCGGTCAGGATGCAGCGTTATGGAAAAACGCTTCCGAACAACACGGATTTCTTCGCTTATCATATCGGGAATGTCCTTTCCATCGTCCATTGAACGGACCTTTTTTGATTATATCGTAAACATCCGGCAAAGTCAAGACGGCATGCGGAAAAACGCGGCGTGTGTTTGCCGGATCCAAAAAGGTCCGGCGCGATGCGCCGGACCTTTTTGGGATGCTATTTTTTATGACACATGCCGTGAGAAGGACAATTTGCACAACCGCATCCGCAGGAGGATCTTCCCTTCTTTTTGTCCCTCCTCAGCTTCACGACAATCGCCGTCACCGCCGCGGCAAGCACAAGAAGGACGAGGATGCTTCCCCAGTTGCTGACAAGGAACGAGATCATGAAATCCCTCCTTTCGGTTAAATTTTCACCTTGACGTCCGGCTTGCTCTTCTCCTTGTAGGGACGAACGAGCAGGTAGACAAAGAGCGCCACCAGCAGGAATGCCGCAATGGAACCTATGACATTGCCGGAGCCCGTAAAGAGCAGACCGAGCTGGTAGATGACAAGCGATACGGCATAGGCGAATACGCACTGATATCCGATGGCGAACGCCGTCCATTTGCCGCTATTCATTTCTCTCTTGATTGCTCCCATTGCCGCAAAGCAAGGTGCGCAGAGCAGATTGAACGTGAGGAACGTAAAGCCGCTGAGCGCCGTGAACGCGCCGGCGATATTCGCATAGACCGAGCCTTCTCCGCCGCCGAACAGAATCCCGAGCGTACCGACGATGTTTTCCTTTGCCACAAGCCCTGTGACCGATGCCACCGTTGCCTGCCAGTTCCCCCAGCCGAGAGGGATGAAGATCCACGCGAGCGCATTGCCGATGACCGCAAGGATGCTGTGATCGATCTCATCCTCGGCCAGCATGCGGAAGGTGCCGTCCACAACGCCGAAATAGGTCGCAAACCAGATGACGATGGTCGAAAGAAGGATGATGGTCCCCGCCTTCTTGATGAACGACCAGCCGCGCTCCCACATGCTGCGCAGCACGTTGCCGACCGTAGGCCAGTGATAAGCAGGCAGCTCCATCACAAACGGAGCGGGATCGCCGGAAAACAGCTTTGTCTTTTTCAGAATGATGCCGGAGCAGATGATCGCCGCCATGCCGATGAAGTAGGCGGCCGGCGCGATCCACGGAGACCCGCCGAAAATAGCGCCCGCGATCATCGCGATAAAGGGCAGCTTCGCGCCGCAGGGGATGAAGGTCGTCGTCATGATCGTCATGCGCCTGTCGCGGACATTTTCGATCGTGCGCGAGGCCATGATCCCGGGGACGCCGCAGCCCGTTCCGATCAGGATCGGGATAAAGGATTTGCCGGAAAGCCCGAATTTGCGGAAAATCCGGTCCATGACGAAGGCGATTCTGGCCATATAGCCGCAGGACTCAAGGAACGCCAGGAAAATGAAGAGTACGAAGATCTGCGGCACAAAGCCGAGGACCGCACCCAGTCCCGCGACGATACCGTCGAGAATGAGGCCCTTGAGCCAGTCCACGCAGCCGATGGAATCCAAGCCGTTTTCGATCAGCACCGGGATGCCCGGCACCCATACGCCGTAATCGGCAGGGTCCGGCGCCGCAAAGCCGGCGCTTTCAAAGTAAGCGACCGCTTCAAGATACGTTGTCTGAAGGACGTTTTCCTTTCCCTTTTCCGCATCGGGGATCGAGGAATAATAGACCGTCATATCGGTTTCCGCAAGCGTCTCCTCATCCACAACGGTAACGGTCCCTGCCGCATTCTCGGAGGACGGCGCAAACGCTTTCAGCTCCGCGAGCGCTGCCGCCGCATCAAAGCCTTCCGCTTCGGGATCCAAATCCACAAATGCGCCCGCCGCGTTCAGAGCGTCCGCATATTCGCCCGACGCCTCCTCAGCGGCAGAGCTGCCGATGCCGAAAAGATGCCAGCCTTCTCCGAACACGCCGTCGTTGGCCCAATCCGTTGCAAAGGTCCCGACCGTCGTCACGGAAACAAAATAGACGATAAACATGATGACAGCAAAGATCGGAAGCGCTGCAAAGCGGTTGGTCACCACGCGGTCGATCTTGTCGGAAACCGAAAGCTTGCCCTTGCTTTTTTTCTTATAGCAGCTCTTGATGACGGATGCGATATAGACATATCTTTCATTCGTAATGATGCTTTCCGCATCGTCGTCCAGCTCCTTTTCCGCCGCCTGAATATCCTTTTCGATATGTGCGGCGACTTCCTCCGGCAGCTTGAGCTGCTCTAAGACCTTATCGTCGCGCTCAAAGATCTTGATGGCGTACCAGCGCTGCTGCTCCTCCGGCATATTATGTACGGCAGCCTCCTCGATGTGAGCGAGCGCGTGCTCCACTACGCCGGAAAAGCTGTGCTGCGGAACGGTTTTCCCGTTTTCCGCCGCTTCGACCGCGGCTTCTGCCGCCTCCTCGATGCCCGTGCCCTTCAGCGCGGAGATCTCCATGACCTGACACCCGAGCTGGCGGGAAAGCTCTGCGATATCGATCTTATCGCCGCTTTTTCTCACGACATCCATCATGTTGATGGCGACCACGACCGGAATGCCGAGCTCCGTAAGCTGCGTCGTAAGATAGAGATTGCGCTCAAGGTTCGTACCGTCCACGATGTTGAGGATCGCGTCCGGACGTTCGCCGATGAGGTAATTTCTCGCCACGACCTCCTCCAGCGTATACGGAGACAGGGAGTAGATGCCGGGAAGGTCCATCACGATGACGCCGTCATGCTTTTTGAGCTTTCCTTCCTTTTTCTCCACCGTGACGCCCGGCCAGTTTCCGACGAACTGATTGGAACCGGTCAGCGCATTGAACAGCGTCGTTTTGCCGCTGTTCGGATTGCCCGCAAGGGCAATCTTGATCTGCTTTTTATCCATAGCCGTTCTCCTTTTCAAGGTTAGCTTTTTCTAACTCAATCTGACAAGGACACTCTCTCATGCCCTTTTTGACCTCATTCCACCTCGATCATATCCGCGTCCGCTTTCCGAATGGAAAGCTCATATCCCCGCACGGTGATCTCGATCGGGTCTCCCAGCGGTGCGACCTTCCGCACATACACCTCGACGCCCTTCGTGATCCCCATATCCATGATCCGTCTTTTGACCGGGCCCTCGCCGTAAAGCTTCACGACCTTTACGGTTTCGCCGACCTTCGCCTGCTTCAGAGTTTTCATCGCTCTGCCTCCTCCTTCCTCTATACTTATAAGGACGAGTCCTCGTCCCGTTCGACTTCACCGCCCTTCAAGGGCAAACGCCTGTCTCGCGCAGGCTCAAATCATGATCTTGCTCGCCATTTCCCTGCTGATGGCGACGCGGGATTCCTTGATATTCACGATCAGATTCCCGCCGACCGTCGTGACCACCGTCACCGCCCCGCCCGGCACGAAGCCCAAATCCTCGAGATGCTTTTTCGTTTCCGGCGTGCCGCCGACCTTCTTGATGATATTTTCTTCTCCGTTTTCAGCAAAAACCAGAGGCATCATTCTCATCCTCCCTTTCTATCCTCTTTCAGGAAGCAGGATTCTTCCCCAAAAGTTAGCACTCTCTAACCATCCTATATGGTATCACATCCCCGTTGTCTTGTCAAGACTCTTTCCTGAATTTTATTTACAAAAAATTTATTGAAAGTTCTTTTTTCTTGTGATATAATTCATAAAAACAGTCGAATTTCCGTCAATATCAAGAAAGCAGGTGAGACCATGAAAATTATGGAATCCGCCGAAAACTATTTAGAAACCATTCTGATCCTGCAAAAGCGGAACGGTTCTGTGCGCTCCATCGACATCGTCAATGAGCTCGACTATACGAAGCCCAGCGTCAGTATCGCGATGAAAAACCTGCGCGAAAACGGGTACATCGAAATGGATGCGGGCGGCTTTATCACGCTGCTGGATTCCGGCCGTGAAATCGCCGAGAGAATGTACGAACGGCATACGTTTATTTCCGACTGGCTGGTCTCCTTAGGCGTCACCCCTTCGGTGGCCGCTTTCGATGCCTGCCGCATCGAGCATGTCATCAGCGCGGAAAGCTTCGAGGCGATCAAAAGGCACGTT
This sequence comes from uncultured Clostridia bacterium, assembly GCA_944381075.1. Classification (GTDB taxonomy): domain Bacteria; phylum Bacillota; class Clostridia; order Oscillospirales; family CAG-272; genus QALR01. The sequence continues at coordinate 96,721 of CALWJT010000023.1, read as the reverse complement.
CGTTCAGAAAAAAAGGAAGAACCATAAGGCCCCTCCGCCGTCCGGCGGAGGGGCCTTATGGTTCCCTTGTCCCCCGCTTTATGTACCTGCATATTCGGTCAGGACCGTATGCAGCGCCGCGGCACTGCTCGTGTGGATCCTTGCGATGGGAATCCCGCTTTTTTTCGCCTCTCGGAGCGCGCTTATCACCATCTTATGGGATACGGTATTGGTAAAAACAATCAAAAGATCCGGACATCCAAGCTTTTTCTGAAAGGAACCGTTTTCCTTGGTATAAACCTTCGCTTTCCAGCCGTATTCCCTGCAGATGCTCTCATATTGGCACTCCATCCTTTCGTTGCCGCCGACAATCACCACGCTCATAAAAGCCTCCTCTCGTTTGCCGCCGGAAGATCCGGCAGGACCATTGTGGATTAAAAGTTAGTATAAACTAACCCCTTGCCCATAAGCATACCATAGAAAAAGGAATCTGTCAACACGGACCTTCATTCCGCTTCCAAAATCCCACGATTGCAGCGCTCCTTTTTCTCGTTGTGGCTGCGCGAATTCCTTTTCAAATCCATACAGAAAAGATCTGTCCGCCGCTTTTATGGAATCGGCGAAAGTGCCCCGCAGGGCCTTTTTCACCGATTCCCCCTTCCCGCCCTTCGTCAGGCGGAGCTTTTCTTTTTCTGCTTTTCCCCGCGCCGGGACCCGCGGCGCCGCACCGCGAAAACAACACCGCATGCAGCGGGAAGCAGAAGGTCGGCAGCAAGAACCGCCGTGCCAAGCCTGCCGCGCAGGACAGGATCCATGCTCTGTGACGCGGCGAGCACTGCGAAAACGGATACGGCCAGTACCGCCGTATATGCGGTGCGCACGCCGGTGCCGGATGCCTGCGATACAGAATCGACGGCGATCCCAACCAGAATGGAAAGCCGGATGATATGCAGCATCCACAAAAACAAGGACAAAAACACATCTCCCGCGCGAAAGGTGAACATCGTGAGAAATCCATAAAGCAGCGACGCCGACGCCGCTGCCGCCAGCATGACCTGCAAGAGAAAGGCGGCGCGGCGGACAGGCGGCGGATTCGCAGACTGCATGGCATCCGACACGCCCTCATCTCCTGAGACAAGCGTTTTCGACGCAAGAAAAAATACAGGTACGCAGGAAACGCACGACAGAACGCCGGAAACGGGAAAATCCGAAAGCGACAGTGTCGGCGCAAAATCACCGAAAGGTCTGACAAAAAGGAGCGGGACAAGCAAAAACGGCAGCAGCTCCGAGAACCTTCCCACCGCTGTCATCCCCCGTTTCACGGCGAGGAACGCGCAAAGCAGCAGAACCGAAAAAATCATCCACCACGGCAGAAACGTGCAGTATCTTGCGATGGACTCACCGTAAAAGACCGTCGTGCGCACCGTTTGAAAGACGGACAGGACCAGAAAAGCGCCTGTCAATACCGTTCCGGCGGCTCCCGGGACATAAAATGAAACAAAATCAGAAAGGCCTGTACTGCGGCGGGAAAGCGCGCCCGACGCCATGACGGCAAAAACGGAAAATACGGCAAACTGCGCCGCTACGGCATAATAGCTGTGGATATTAAAAAGGAAGAAGCCGGAAAGCAGGTAGGCAAACACAAGAAAAAAGAGCTGGACGGGCGTGATATGCGTTCTCATCGCTTTTCTCCTTTCGTTCGGATCACCTCTTTGCGGGCAATCGAAACAGGCACACGCTTCATCGCCCAAATCGGCGCCATGAACAGAAAATCCTTGAGACCCGCAAAATCCATCGGCGCAAAAGGAGAAAAATACGGTACGCCGACGGAGGTTTTCATGCACATATGCAGAAGGGAGAGCATCGCCGCGGCAAAGAAGCCGTAAAGCCCGAAGACGCCGGATACCACGATCATCAAAAATCGGTACAGGATGTTGGAGTTCATATACGGCGGAACGATGAAATTGCAGACCGCCGCAAGCGCCACGACGATAAGCACCGGCGCCGATGCGATCCCCGCCTCGATGGCGCTGTCGCCGAGGATCAAAGAACCGACAAGGCCCACTGCGGAGCCCACCGCCTTCGGCATGCGCAGGCCGACCTCCCTTACCACCTCGAACAATAAGAAGATGATGAGCACCTCCCAGAACAGGGAAAACGGAAGCGAATGGCGCGCTTCCTCCACAAGCGTGATCAAATACGCCGGCATCAGGTCCCGGTGCCGCACGAACAGCGCGACGAACAGCGCGGGCAGATAGAGCGCCGTCAAAAAAGCCGCAAAGCGGATGATCCGGATGAACGTCGCATACCAAGGGCTTTTGGAATAATCCTCCGTCACCTGAAGCGCCTCGCAGAACAAAAACGGCACCGTCAGCACGACGGGAGAACCGTCCACGATGACCGCGATTCGTCCCTCAAGGAGCTTGGCCGCCACCTTGTCCGGTCGTTCGGAATTGCCGACCGTCGGATAAAGCGGCGTCTTTCCGTCCTGAATAAAAATCTCCACATAGCCGGAATCCAGCACGGCGTCCGTCTTGATGGCTAAGATCCGGCGGCAGACCTCCTCTACCGTCGAAGGATCTGCGACGCCCTCGAGATACATGACGGAAACAGAGGTCTGAGAGACGGCTCCGACCGTCATATCCCGTCGCTTCAGGGAGGCGGTATGGAGCCTGCGGCGCAGGAGCATCGCGTTGTTCTCCCCGCTTTCGGTAAAGCCCTCGTGCGGGCCGCGGATGACGTTTTCCGTCTCCGGCTCGGAGGTGGAGCGTCCCTCTTCGTTTTTTGTAAAAACCGAAATGCCGTATCCGCTCTCATATCCGTCATAAAATACGACGGCATTGCCGGAAAGGACCGCCCTGCTGGCAGCAGTAAAATCGGCGAGTCCTTCGATTTTCACGTTGGTGATCACCGATTCTAAGGGAAAATTTGCCGTGCCGTTTTCATAGGCATGGGAAATCGGCTCGATCACATATTTATTGATATAAAGCTTGGAGCTGAAATTGCTGATGTAAGCGATGAAAATCCGATGCTCTCCGAAGACGAGCTCGCGAAAGGAAAAATCGCTCATATCCCGGAATGCCTCTGAAAATTCCCGCTTTACCGTATCATATCTCGATGACATTGAAAACCTCACTTCTCTCTGCAAATTTGTCGAAGGAAAGGCAAACCTATGCTGCATCGTTTTGTCATCCTGCACAAATGATGTTTCTTTGCAGAAATATTTTTATTAGTATTTGCAAAATTCAAATTTTTATTATTTATTTTTTTATTTGATGTTGACTTCTCTCTCATTATCAAGTAAAATAACCGCGGTCCTATTTGCAGGCCGGCCTTTTCCCATGCCGCAAAGCCGGACCAAATACAAATTTGAATATTTGCCGCCACAAGACGGCACGGAGCTTTTTATGAAGAACTTCATAACTGCCTTGAAAAACAAATGGCAAGCAAGCACCCTCCGTTACGTGTACAATGCAAAGGATGACCGCGGACGCGGACGTCTTTGCATGCTCATTTCCGCGATTATGGCAGGAATCATCGGACAGCTTTCGACCGGCTTTTTTTACACGGGTTTCCTGCTCGGTCATGGGATCGACGTCGTCGACATCGCCATCATTACCTTTATCCCGTACATCACCTGCTTTTTAAACATTTTTTCTCCGTGGATTCTTGAGCATTTCAAAAGAAGGAAGCTGATCCTTGCGGCGGGCAAGCTTCTGTATTATGTTTTCAATATCGTCGGCATCACGCTTCTCCCCTCGCTCGTCGAAGACCCGCAGGCCCGTCTTGCCGGCTTTATCGCCATCGTTGTCGTTTCAAACTCGATCAACGCTCTGATTTCCTCCGGCTATTCGACATGGCAGGCCAATTTCCTTCCGGACAATGTAAGGATGGACTATTTTACATCGTCCGGCTGCATCAACAGCCTGCTCTCTTATATCATCGTCCTTGCCGTCTCTATTATAACGGACCGTCTTCAGGATTCTCCCGAACAGCTCGTCATGATTACGGCCCTGCGCTGGCTCGCATTCGGATTTGCCATCATCGACTGCCTTATCCAGCTGGTCCCGAAGGAATACCCCTATCTGAAGAAGGCAAAGACAAAGCTTTCCAATATTTTCGTTCTCCCTTTCCGGCACAAACGCTTTTTGATCACCATTTTGATCTGCGCCGCCTACACGTTCGCGTCTAACCTGCCGAATGCGACGCTCAACGCTTACGTGCTGGAAATTCTTGACGGGACAGGGATGCAGTATACGCTTCCCAATGCCATCAATGCTCTTTATTTTCTATTTTTTATTCTATTCTCCAGAATGTGGAAAAAATTTGTCGCCAAGCACTACTGGTTCCGCGCGTTCGCCTTTGCCATGCTGATGCAGTCGGTCACGTATTACATACAGGTCTTCGTCACGGCGGACACCATCTGGCTTTATGTCGTCGTCCGCCTGATGCAGCACGTATTCGGCGTCGTGATGAATTCCATTGTAGCCTCTCTGCCATACGTCAACCTTCCGGACGAGGACCGCACCAACTACATGTCCTTCAATGCCATCATTTCCAATATGGCGGCCTTTCTCAGCATGATGCTCGGAACGGTATTCACCTCCTATATGGACGGCGGCGCACGGATTGTCACCGTTCTCGGATATCCGCTGACGAGCACGCAGATCCTTGTCTTTGCCTGTGCGGTCGCGCAGTGCGTGGTAGGCGCAATCATCATTCTGGTTGCAAAAAAGGTCACGCCGCCGGAGGTCATGGCGCAAAGGCCGAGCGAAGCCTGACTCCCGCAGAGCCCCATTATCGGTCAGAATTATCCTTCGGTTCCTCTGATCCGGCAAAGCATGTCCGACCTTATCCAGCGCATTTTCCATATTATTATCAATATTTTTTCAAAAACTATTGCAAAATCCGGACAATAGTGCTATAATAAAAATTGCTATGCTTTGATATGGCATCGGAGCGGTCCGCTGCATGCTCGCATGAACGCTTCGTGAATCTATGGAGAGGAGCCGAAACAATGGATAAAATTCAGGCTTTTACAAACGAGCAATTAAAGACGGACGTCCCCGCTTTTGAGGTCGGAGATACCGTCGTCGTACACAACAAAATCAAGGAAGGCTCAAGAGAGAGAATCCAGCTGTTCGACGGCATGGTAATTGCCAAAAAGAACGGCGGGATCTCCGAGACCTTTACGGTCAGAAAGATTTCCTACGGAATCGGCGTTGAGAAAACCTTCCCGCTTCATTCCCCCAACGTCGTAAAGGTCGACGTGACTCGCCGCGGCAAGGTACGCCGCGCAAAGCTCTACTATGTCCGCAGCCGCGTCGGCAAGCAGGCAAAGGTAAAAGAGCAGATTTAAGCAAAAATAAAAAATCAGCCTTTGTAAAGGCTGATTTTTTATTTTTGCCGTTTTACATTCGGCGTTTTTTCCATGAAATATCCTCAAGCCGTTCCAGCTCCATTATAAGACGGTTCCTTCGCGATTCACTCATAGCGCACAGCGGCAGGCGAAAGCCTCCCGTCTCAAAGCCCAGATAGTTCATTGCCTCCTTGACAGAGATCGGATCGGCATCCAGCGTCAGCGCCTGCATGAGCGGCAGGTAACGGAATTGCAGGGCGCGGCCGGCAGGAAAGTCCCCTTTCCGGCATTTGTCCGTCAATTCACACATAACAAAAGGAAGAAAATTTGCCGTCACGGAGATGACGCCGCATGCACCAAGCGCCATCGACGCCACGGCAGCGACATCGCTGCCGGACCACATGGCAAAATCATCGCGCAGCAGCGACGCCGTTTCGGTTATGCAGGCGATATCTCCGCTCTTCTCATGGATGCCGATGATCCGCGGATGCTCCCGAAGACGCGCAAGCGTTTCGAGCTCGACCGGCCGCCCAGTCCGAAACGGAGAATGACACAGGATAACGGGAGTCTGCACGGCCTCCGCAACCGAAAGAAAATGCGCCGCCATCCCGTCCGCATTCACCCCATCGCAGTACGGGGCCATGACCAGAAGCGCGTCGGCACCGAGAGATTCCGCCTCCCTGCAGGCGTCGGCCGTCCGCGCAGTGTCGCTCGCTCCGCAGCCGACAAGGATGGGGATCCGCCCCGCCGCCGTTTCTACGCCCGTCCGAATGATATGCCTTGCCTCCTCCGGCAGGATGGTTGACGCCTCTCCGGCAGCGCTGAGCAGCGCGATGCCGGCGGCGCCGTTTTCGATCTGGAATTCGATCAGCTCTGCCAGCTTTTCATAATTCACGCCGCCGTTTCTCGTGAATGGCGTAACAAGCGCCGTAATCGTCCCCTGCAATTTCATAAGGATCCCTCCGCTATGCCCCTTTTTCCTTATTCTATGCAGCAGAGGGAACGAATGCCAAAAAAGGCGTCCGCCGCTGCTTTCCGAAAGCCGCTTTCGCGCGGGGCCGGCAATGTCTTTCGTTATTCCGCGCCCCACGCCGACGCGGTCAAGTCCGCAATATGCCGGAAAGCAGGGCGCCAAGCGAAAATCGAACGGGTCTGCGCCGCAGAAAAAGAAGGCCCCGCATCCGTTGTCCAGGATATGGGACATCTGCCTTGCAGGACAGCGGTCCGGCTTCGCTCAAGCGCGTTTCCGACGGACATGAACGCAAGCCGGAGTGGGCAGCAGAACGCCCCTGAAATACCAAAGACATTCCCATTTTCCAACGTCTTTTCCGTCGCCAAGGGAAGCCTCCCTCCCCGTCCAAGCGCGGACCTGTGCTGAAACGGCCGCGCGCCCTTCTTTTTCCGGATCGAAAGGCTCCCGCCGGACGCCTTTTTTAAATTGCAGCTTCCGACGAACCGGCAGAACAGGCATCTCCCGTCCGTTATCGGCAGCGGCACAGCAGTCACATGGCCAAACACGGGATGCCCGATGCTGTCATCGGACATAGGCATACCGACAGAGCGCTGCCGATCCTCCCGCCGGTTCGCCCGGTCCTGTCTGAGTTCTGCTCAGGACAGGACGGGACTCACCCGCCTTTCACAGCATCACAGGATGCTCCCGAAGCATCGCGCCGCCATCCCGCGGACGCTCGCAAAGCAGTTCCCAAACGCTGTCTGCGCGCGCAGACAGCGAAGCGGCGCGCCGTACCTTTTCCGTGCAGCAAGCAGCGTCTGCGGGCTTAGTGACGACAGCCAGACGCGCCGTTTTTCGCATATCGGCCAAAAGCGTCCTTCCGACCGCATTCGCAGCCAGCACGGTCGTGTAGGACACGCCGGAAAAGTCCTCTTCTCTGACATTCAAAAGAGCATACAGAGCCGCTCTGCGAATTCGGGACGGAGAATATCGCTTGGTTCCGGCAAGCGCAAGGAATTCCGCAAGATCCCTCGCATGGGATGCGGCGCGGGAAAGCCTTGATGCAAGCTCCTGCGTCATATCAGGCGCTTCCGAAAACACTTCCCTGCCGGATCGGACAAGAGCCGCCAGCATCGGATAAAGCCTGCGGTCTGAAGCAAGGCGCCCGTTCAAGGCCGCCCCCTCTAAAATTTCCGCCATCACGGGCGGGACCGATGTCCGGATCTTATCAAAATCGCCGGCTTCCAGCATTTTTCTCACGGAGGACGCCGAGGGATACCCGTTCCCGCCCCCGCTGTAATCCTCACCGATGCGGCGCACGGCAACAGGACAGAACGCCGAGCCCTGCCTTTCCATTTCAGAAAGATAGGACACCGCCAAAATATCGTTTGAGCCGCAAAAAATATCGGACCCGAACATCTCCCCATACACTTCGGCAAAGGCGCGGCGGTACGAAATATCATGCCCCAGCGAGAGCCGGCGCGCCAATGCAGCTAAGAAAACAGACGACCTCGTGCGCTGGGCGGCCGCGGACAGCGCCGCCGCGTCGCCCGTCTCGCTGCCAAAGCAAAGCTCGTCGACGCATCCGAGCAAGGAAAGAAGCCTTATGCCCGCCGCCGCAAAGCTTTCGGCACGGGAAGCTGCGTATGGGAACGGAAGCTCCAGCACAAGGTCGGCGCCGCCCATGAGAGCTGCGCGCGCGCGTTCGTATTTGGAGACCACCGCGGCCTCTCCGCGCTGGGTAAAGCTTCCGCTCATGACGGCCAGCACAGCGCCGCGCTTCTTCATCTCGGATAGAAGATACGCATGTCCAAGATGGAACGGATTGTATTCGCAGATCACCGCACAGACCTTCATAAACAGCTTTCCTCCGGTATCTCCGCGGCAAGAGGCACAGCCGCGCAAATTTTTCTTTTTTCCGATCGTATTGATAAAATAACTATTGAAATCAGAAAAACTATCTTGTATAATAAATAGTATAGTGTAAAAAATTGATAAAATCAATACAATCACGGAGGATAAAGCAAATCATGTATGTTTTGGTAGTCAACGCAGGAAGTTCATCGCTGAAGTACCAGCTCATGGACACCGTGCCGGGCAAAGTTCTCGCAAAGGGCATCTGTGAGAGAATCGGCATCGACGGCTGCATCGAGCACAAAAAAGAGGATGGCAGCAAGACCAAGCGGGAGCTCCCGATGCCCAACCATTCCGTCGCCATGAAAATCGTCGTCGACACGCTGACCGACCCTGAAATCGGATGTCTGTCCGACATGGGCCAGATCGAGGCGGTAGGGCACCGCGTCGTCCACGGAGGTCCCTACTTTTTTGAAAGCTGCCTCATCACCCCGGAGGTCCTCTCCAAGCTCGAGCTCTGCCGGGACTTTGCACCGCTTCATACCGGTCCCCATTTGATGGGCATCCGCGGATGCACCGAGGTCATGCCGAACGTGCCGCAGGTACTGGTTTTCGACACGGCTTTCCATCAAACAATGCCCGACTACGCCTATATGTATCCGATCCCCTATGAAATGTATGAAAAGTATCATATCCGCCGCTATGGCGCTCACGGGACCTCGCATCGGTTTGTTTCCATCGAAATGGCAAAGCTGCTCCAAAAGCCGGTCGAGGAAACCAAAATCATCACCTGCCACATCGGGAACGGCTCCTCCATCTCTGCGGTCAAGGGCGGCAAATGTATCGATACCTCCATGGGCTTTACTCCGCTCGACGGCGTGGAAATGGGAACGCGCTGCGGCTCCATCGACCCCGCCATTGTCACCTATATCATGAAAAAAGAAGGCTTTACGCCCGATGAGATGAGCAATTTCATGAATAAGAAGTGCGGTCTTCTCGGCGTCTCCGGCGTCTCCTCCGACAGCAGAGACATCGAAGAGGGGATCCGGGAGGGCAACAAGCGCTGCCTGCTCGCCGCTTCTATCCTTGCCTATCAGATCAAAAAATTCATCGGCGCTTATACCGCCGCCATGGACGGGCTTGACGCCATCGTTTTCACCGCCGGGATGGGAGAAAACAATCCTGAGCTGCGCGAACGCGTCTGCCGCGATATGAGCTTCTTCGGCATCAAGCTCGATCTCGAGCAAAATGCCAAGGCATGGCATCAGGGCAATTCGGTTGAAATTTCCGCGCCGGATTCCAAGGTGAAGGTTTATGTGATCCCGACCAACGAAGAGCTGATGATCGCCAAGGATACCGAAGAGCTGGTAGCTGCGGCAAAATAATTTCTTCACCGTGCATGAACTTCGATTCATGCACGGTATTTTTCGGCAGGAATTCCCTTTGTAAATTTTTCATAATTTTAACATATGTTTTTTGCAAAACATCTTGTATTTTCTCGCCCTGCATGGTATGATAATATCAAATTATAATGGGGGAGAATGGGGTTTTCCTTTTTTCCTGTTAATTGACTATGGATTTTGAATCCATTCGGAAAGGAATGATACAAATGGCTGAAAACGGACATAAAACCACAGCCGAGCTTCGCCAGCTTCTCAAAGACAGCATGACCGCAGGCGGTACGCTGGCAAAGGAAGGGCGGCTTACGGCGCACGAACGGATGCGGCTGCTTTTTGACGCAGGTACCTTCGTTGAGGTCGGCGCTTATATCGGGCGCAGGCGGACGGAGCTCGACCGCGAGGCGGACGACAGCTTCGAGCCGGTCGTCATCGGATACGGCGCGGTCAACGGAGCGCTTGTCTACGCGTTCTCTCAGGACTATTCCCGTCTGCACGGCGCTCTCGGCGAAATGCACGCAAAAAAGATCGTAACGATCATCGAAATGGCGGCCCGCTCCGGCGCGCCGCTCGTCGGCGTTTTCGACAGCGCCGGCGCAAAGATTTTAGAGGGAGTGGACGCTCTCGCCGGCTACGGCAGCATCATGCGCGCCGCCGCAAACGCCAATATCCCCAAGGTCGCTGTAATATCCGGACTCTGCGGAGGAGCAAATGCCGTCATCGCGGAAATGTTCGACCTTGTCATCGGTGCGAAGCGGACCGGCAAGCTGTTCGCTTCTCCGTCAGGCAAAACGTCAGAAGGGATTAGTGCAAACGAAGGGCTCATCGACGTCATATGCGAGGATGACGAATCCGCCGTTGTCAAAGCGCGTACCGTCTGTACCTACCTTGCCGGCGCCGATTCTCAAAACGACGATATCAACCGCACAGTCGCACTCGATTCTATCCTTTCCCAGGAAAGCTACGACGTGCGCGAGGTGATCTCCGCCGTTTTCGACGCCGCAAGCTTTACGGAAACCGGCGCCGGACATGCAGACAGCATGGTAACAGGATTTGCCGCCATCGGCGGCAGGACGGTCGGCATCGTTGCAAGCAATCCCGCCTCCAAGCATGGGCTTCTCTGTCCCTGCGCCGCCGACAAGGCGCTCCGCCTGCTCAGGCTCTGCCAGAGCGCAAAGCTCCCGGTCATCACGCTTGTGGACACAGACGGCATTGCCGACAAAGTGCAGGCAGAAGACATGGGACTTGCCGCAAAGCTTTCCCGTCTCGCAGCAGCCTATGCCGGACTTATGTCCCCTGCCGTCACTGTGACGCTCGGCAAGGCCTACGGGACCGCGCACACCGTGATGGGCTCCAAGGCGCTGACCGGAGGGGTGGCGCTGGCGCTTGACCGCGCGAAAATCTCCGCCATGTCACCGGATGCCGCGGTCGAATTTCTTGACAAGGTGGACGACGAATCCAAGCATGCCAAAATCGCCGAAAGCTGGGCGCAGACCTACGCCTCGCCTCTCGAGGCGGCCAAGAGTGGCCATATCGACGATATCATCGATGCAGCCGAGCTGCGCCAGAGGATCGGCGCGGCGCTCGAAATGCTTTGCTTTTGACGGGAGGTAACAAATGTTTCTTTCCATTCAAGAACCGATCATCACGGAGGATTCGACCTTTCTCGAGCGTCTCGGGCTTGGCGGCGAAACGCTTCTGATCGGCATGATCATCGTCTTTGCGATGCTCTTTGTCATCTATCTTGCGCTTACCGCCATTCGAGCCATACTCGCAGGCAAGAGGAACGATTCTCCGGAGCATCCTGCGGAAAAAGAGGCAGTCACTTCTGCTGTAGTGCCTGAGGCGCCGGCCGCCGTCCTTCCCGCGGCCCCGCAGGCGGACGACCGTGCGCTCATCGCTGCGATTACCGCAGCGATCGCGGCCTACACCGGAGAGACGCCGACCTCGTTCCGTGTCGTCTCTTTCAAAAAAAGACCGTCCCGATAAATCGCGCGGCTTCCATGCCGAAACGGTATCCGGTCCGCCGCATGGCCTTTGACGCCGGCGGAACAGGATGAATTCTTCAAGCTCAATCGAATTTTTAATAATCACGGAGGAATACCGAAATGAAAAAATACAGCGTAACCGTAAACGGCGTCGTATATGACGTCACGGTAGAAGAAATAAATGGAACGGCAGCCGCTCCCGTTGCGACGCCTGCCCCCGCGGCGGCGCCTGCTCCTGCGGCCGTTTCCGCACCGGCTCCCGCGCCGGCAGCACCGTCGCCGGCACCTGCGCCCGCGGCCCCCACAGGAGAAGCACGGATCACCATTTCCGCCCCGATGCCCGGAAATATCCTGAGCGTCAACGTAAAACCCGGCGACAAGGTAGAAAAGGGCACGGTGCTTCTCATTCTCGAAGCCATGAAAATGGAAAACGAAATCATGTCGCCGGAGGCCGGCACCGTCACCTCCGTCGCCGTCACAAAGGGAGCCACCGTTCAGTCGGGCGACGTCCTTGTCACGATCGCATGAATGCCCGAACGGTGGTGACCTTTCATGCTTGAAAATCTAAAAAAGCTTTGGGAAAGCACAGGGATCGCGCAGGTATTTGAAAATCAGGAGGATGCTTGGCTTTGGGGCAAGACGCTTTTCATGTATCTCATCGTCGCCGTGCTCGTATACCTCGCGGTAAAGAAGGGCTTCGAGCCGCTGCTCCTGCTGCCGATCGCCGCGGGAATGCTGCTTGCCAATCTCCCCGGCGCGGACCTTTTCCACATGGAGCTGTTCATCGACGGAGAGAATCCGAACGCAGCCCTGCAGATCCAGCGGGTAATAGAAGAGGGCGGACTGCTCGACTTTTTGTATCTCGGCGTCAAGCTCGGCATTTACCCTTCTCTCATCTTCCTCGGCGTCGGGGCGATGACGGACTTTTCCCCGCTGATTTCGAGACCCAGCAGCCTCTTTCTCGGAGGCGCCGCACAGCTGGGCGTATTTGCGGCATTCGTCGGCGCGCTGCTGCTCGGCTTCAATGAACTGGCAGCGGCAGCCATCGGTATCATCGGCGGCGCCGATGGACCGACGGCAATTCTGGTAACCAAGATTTTGTCTCCCGCGCTTCTCGGAGCCATCGCCATCGCGGCCTACTCCTATATGGCGCTGATCCCGATGATCCAGCCTCCGATCATGAAGCTGCTCACGACCAAGAAGGAGCGCGCCATCGAGATGAAGCAGCTGCGTCCCGTATCCAAGCTTGAGAAGATCGTCTTCCCGATTGCCGTCATTGTCATTGTCTGCCTGCTGCTTCCGGATGCGGCACCGCTCGTCGGCTTCCTCATGCTCGGCAACCTGCTGAATGTAAGCGGCGTGACGGAGCGTCTGTCCAAGACGGCGCAGAACGAGCTCATCAATATCGTGACCATCTTCCTCGGCGTATCGGTCGGCGCGACCGCGAGCGCAGATGTCTTTCTCTCATGGGAGACGCTGAAGATCATCGCTCTTGGCCTTGCCGCCTTCATCCTTTCCACCGTCGGCGGCGTGCTCGGCGGGAAGATCATGTGCAAGCTCTCCGGCGGGAAGATCAATCCGCTCATCGGCTCGGCAGGTGTCTCTGCGGTACCGATGGCCGCGCGTGTCTCCCAAAAGGTCGGTCAGTCCGAAAATCCCGGCAACTTTCTTCTCATGCACGCGATGGGACCGAATGTCGCCGGCGTGATCGGTTCGGCCATCTGTGCCGGTGTCTTTCTCGCGCTTTTCCAATAACAAGATATCTCGCACGGACAGGGCATCGAGCCGCTGTCCGGCACAATCCCAGTTAGGAGGTTTATCATGGCAAAGGTCAAAATATGTGAGACCGTGCTGCGCGACTCACATCAATCTCTCATCGCCACTCGAATGACAACAGATGAAATGCTCCCCATCCTTGAGCAAATGGATAAAATCGGTTATCATGCGCTGGAGGCATGGGGCGGCGCAACGTTTGACGCGTGCCTGCGTTTCCTCGACGAGGATCCGTGGGACAGACTGCGCAAGATCCGCGACAAGGTGAAAAATACCAAGCTCCAAATGCTGTTCCGCGGACAGAATATCCTTGGCTATCGTCATTATCCCGACGACGTTGTGGAATACTTTGTCCAAAAGTCCATCGCAAACGGCATCGATATCATCCGTATCTTTGACGCGCTCAACGATGCGCGCAACCTGAAAACCGCCATTGCCGCGACCATCAAGGAAGGCGGGCACGTACAGGCGGCGATCAGCTATACGACAAGCCCCGTGCATACGAACGAAAGCTTTGCGGCTTATGCAAAGCAGCTCGAGGAAATGGGCGCAAATTCCATTTGTATTAAGGATATGGCAGGACTTTTGAAGCCCTATGACGCATATACGCTCGTAAAGCTCATCAAAGAGACCGTCCACGTTCCGGTGGAGCTGCATACGCACTACACCTCCGGACTCGCCTCCATGACACTGCTAAAAGCCATCGAGGCGGGGGTCGACATCGTAGACACCGCGATTTCCCCGTTCGCTATGGGAACGAGCCAGCCGCCGACGGAGCCGCTTGTCGCAACGCTCGCCGGAACAGAATACGATACGGGACTCGACCTCAGCGAGCTCGACAAGATCTGCAAGTATTTTACGCCGATCCGCGAAAAATACATCAAAAACGGACAGCTCGACCCGAAGGTCCTCGGCGTAGACGTCAACGCGCTTCTCTATCAGGTCCCAGGCGGCATGCTCTCGAACCTTGTTTCCCAGCTCAAGCAGGCAGGAAAATCCGACAAGCTGACAGAGGTGCTGGAGGAGGTGCCGCGCGTTCGTGCGGACGCCGGCTATCCGCCGCTCGTTACGCCGTCCTCGCAGATCGTAGGCACACAGGCGGTATTCAACATCATCGGCGGGGAACGCTACAAGATGGTGACAAAGGAATTTAAGGGACTTATCCGCGGCGAATACGGCAAAACGCCGGCCGAGATCTCACCGGAATTCCGCAAAAAAATCATCGGGGACGAAAAACCCGTCACCGAGCGTCCTGCCGACGCGCTCGCGCCGGAGCTTGACCGTCTGCGTGAGGAAGTCAAGCCTTGGGCGATCCAGGAGGAGGACGTCCTCTCCTATGCCCTGTTCGAGCAGGTCGCCGTGAAATTCTTTGAAAAGCGGAAGGCCAAGCTTTATGGTCTTGACCATGAGCATGCCGACTTTGAAAACAAGATCCATAACGTCTGAAAAGGAATGACAAAAGCGAAGCCCCAGCGCTTCGCTTTTGCCGTATCGTTCTATGCAACAAGGAGCTTATCAAAAGCTGTTCGACCGCGCGGGCTTCCCCGTAGTCGGAATACGTGAGGATGGGACCGTTCATTTTAAAAATCCGGCGGCAAAAAAATATCTTCCCATGCTGCGCCGCGGCGCCGACGCGATACGCCGGCTGCGCGGCCGCGTGCCGCTTTCGGCCGGCACGCTTGCCGAAATCGCAGGGGATTCTCCTTACCGGCGCGCCGTGGTCCTCGCCGATGAAAACCGGTTTGTGCTTCTTTTTTTGGCCCGCCTGCAATATCCGGACGGGGAAGCGATGGCCAAACGCATCGTCGATGCCCGCGGGACCGAGCTCTCCTCGTTTTTTCCCGCAGAAGAAGAGGATGCGGCAGCCTCCGAAGCTCTCCCGTTCGGCAGAGAGCGGATTTACACCGATCTTGTCGGCATTGCGGCACAGTCCGCACCGGCAGAAACCTGCGTTTATGATGTCAGGGAGATCATAAACAGGCTTTCGGCGCACCTGAAAGGAGCATTTCGTTCCCTTGGCTACCGCATCTCCCTTTGCAATCTTATTCCGGAATGGGAGAAAAAATATGTGAAGCTCGATCTATACGACTTCGTTTTTTCCTTCAGCAGGCTGCTGTACCTGCAAATGAGATGCTCCGAGAACGGGACCGTCGGCATTGAATGCGGATATGACGAAGACAGCGGCTGCTGTCTGTTTCGTTTTACCGCAAGGACTTCCCTGTCTGCGGCAAGCGTTCGGAAAAGCAAAAATATCGTTTCGCTTCTTTCCCGGCTTGCGCCGGAATGCGCGCCGGAGCTTTCTTTTCTCCCCAATAGAGAGGAGCTGTCCCGCGGCACGCAGTTTTCTATCGACAAATATGGAAAATTGATTTTGGAATATCGGGTAAAATACCTCGAACAGCCAGTTCTTCACATTCGGAGCGTCGATTTTGAGAATTTGGAGCTCGATGCCGCGATTGCGGGCTTTTTGCGGGAGATCCGCGCCGCCGTAGGCAAACGGCAGTAAACAGAGGCAACGCGGCGCGCTCGAACGAGGCTAAGAAAAGGGACAGGGACGCCTGCGGCGTCCCTGTCCCTTTTTCACTGCACGGGCGGCATTACAGATATGTCTTCATTTTCTGGATGTTGTCCTCTTCAAAGCTCATCATGTCGTTTGCAATCTTGACAACGTCCTCGGACACGCCCTCGCTCTGCGCCTGCTTCACGCGCTTTCCAAGATCGATGATCCCCATCGTGGAACCGTTTATCATCATTTCAGCGATCTTCGAGGTCGAGCTGTTCACCATTGTGTTCATCATGATGGAAAGCTCGGCGGGGATCTTGGCGAAAGCCGTGATCTCCTTTGCCGTCGCAGACATGCCGGTCAGCTTGTTTCTTGTAATGTTGGCAAAATTCTGGTATCCGTCCAGCTGCGCCGTAAGCTCACAGCGCAGCTTTTCATCCTTGGCCTTGCCGAGAATCGTCGTCACGGAATCCGTGCCCATACATGCGTTTTTGTATAGATCCTGCAAAAACATCTCATCGGGACTTGTATTTTTTTGTTTCTCTGCCATATCGGTCTCCTTTAAAATCTCTGCCTTTCGGCGGTTTCTTATGAATTAGTATCCCCGCAGATGCGCCAAACATACGCCGATGCGGAACAATCGATGTTAACTTAACAAAAAAATAACAAATAATCCTCAATTATTTTTCCAAAAGGACTTGTATATTTTTTTGTTATCGGTTACAATAAAAGATGTATGGAAGAAAATTTCCACATTTCAAAAATCAATTGATTTCGGAGGATTTCAAAATGTCTGTTAAAGTTGCCATCAACGGCTTCGGCCGTATCGGACGTCTGGCATTCCGTCAGATGTTTGATGCCGAGGGCTATGAAGTGGTCGCCATCAACGACCTGACAAGCCCGAAAATGCTCGCTCACCTGCTCAAATACGATACCGCACAGGGTTCTTATCTTGGCGTGATCGGCGAAGCAAAGCATACGGTCGAGTCCACGGAGGATTCCATTATCGTAGATGGAAAGGAAATCAAGATCTATGCGGTCAAGGACGCGAAGGAATGCCCGTGGGGCAAGCTCGGCGTAGACGTCGTCCTCGAATGCACGGGCTTCTATTGCTCCAAGGAAAAATCCATGGCGCATATCGAAGCCGGCGCAAAGAAGGTGGTTATCTCCGCTCCCGCAGGAAACGATCTCAAAACGATCGTATACAGCGTCAATGAGAAAACGCTGACCAAGGACGACCAGATCATCTCTGCTGCATCCTGCACCACGAACTGCCTTGCTCCGATGGCAGATACGCTCAACAAGACCTATCCCATCGTTTCCGGCATCATGACGACCGTACATGCTTACACCGGCGACCAGATGATCCTTGACGGACCGCAGAGAAAGGGCGACCTGCGCCGTTCCCGCGCGGGCGCGCAGAACATCGTTCCGAACTCCACGGGCGCTGCAAAGGCGATCGGACTTGTCATCCCTGAGCTCAACGGAAAGCTCATCGGCTCCGCACAGCGTGTCCCGGTCCCGACCGGCTCGACGACGATCCTCGTCGCAGTTGTAAAGGGCAAGGACGTGACCAAGGACAGCATCAACGCCGCCATGAAGGCAGCCGCTTCCGCTTCGTTCGGCTATAACGAGGAGGAGATCGTTTCTTCCGACGTTATCGGTATGAAATACGGTTCGCTTTTCGACGCGACCCAGACGATGGTTACCAAGATCGACGACGATACCTATCAGGTCCAGGTCGTCGCGTGGTATGACAACGAAAACAGCTATACCTCTCAGATGGTACGCACCATCAAATATTTTGCAGAACTTTGATTTTTGCATCCAAAACAGGCAGCGGAATGTTCCGCTGCCTGTTTTTTTCTGCCGAAAAGCGCACTTCGAGCGGCATCGGAGGGACCGCCGTTACAGAGGACGTCCTTGCACAGGCTTCCCCGCGGATAGGGCCGGTACAGAAAAAGCGTTCTTTGAAATCGGACGGCGGCTTTTCCCTTCTTCCTATATGAAAAGGGACCCATCCCTCCGTCATGATTCTATGCCGCATCCTGCTTCTGAAAATACAAACAGAGCAAGCCCTTCCGCTGAAAGCGTTCCGCGGCCATGGGATAGGTTCTCTGTCGAAATTTCAGAGAATTTGTTTTTTCGGTTGATTTTTTTCCTCCGATATGATTTAATAGTACGTGGCAAAGCAATGAAAAAGAGAGCCGGGATCCCCGTATCGCCGCCGTGCGGCAAAATTGCAGGGATGGATCTGAATCCGGCATCAGGAGGATTTTCATGAAAATTTATTATATCGACAGAAAAACGCCCATCAAGCAATTTGACGACCTTTCTCTGCTGGAGGGACGGCATCCTGTAACGTCCCTCACGCTCCATATTCCCGCCGGGGAAAACTTCGTTTTGCAGCTCGCCGCGCTTCCGGAAGGAGAGGCGGAAATCACAAAGGTCCGGACGACAAGCGAAAGCGCCCGCATTTCGTGCATCAATACGGAGATCGTCGACCACACCGGCGCACACAGCGAAAAGGCAGTCCCCCTCACAGAAGGGGAAATTCAGCCTCTGTTCTTTGTCATCGGCGCCGCGCCGGACAAGGCAGGTACAGAGGACACAGCATCGCTCTCCTTGCAGACGGATGCCGGCGAGTACACGCTCCGTCTGCGTCTCCACCGCACGGACGAGCCGGTCGCCGACGGAGGAGACGACGACCTTTCGCGTCTTTCCAGACTGCGCTGGCTCAACAGCTCCCGCTTTCTTGACGACAAGCCTGTCGCGCCCTACTTCGCGCCCCGCCTTGCGGGGAACACCGTGGATATCCTCGGGCGGAAGATTCGCATCGGCGAGAACGGGCTTCCCGCTGACGTCAGGACCTATTTCGACGAGAGCGTCTCCCTTTGCGGCACGCCGCAGAAAACGCTCCTAAAAGAGCCGATGGAGCTTGTCCTCTCCGGCGAATCCGTCCGCTACAGCGCGCCGGTCCTCGTCTCAAAGGACGGCCATATCGACATCGCCGCCCACGGGAGCTCCGAGCATTTTGATCTTGCGCTCACCGGCCGCCTGTATTATGAAGGCTTTCTCAGCTATCGTATCCAGATAACGGCAAAGGAGGACTGCAAGACAGAAAATATCGCGCTGAAAACCGTCCTTTCCTCCGACTGTGCGGATTTCATGAACGGACTCGGCGCTACGGGCTCGAGGGCACACAGCCTGTCGTTCCGCTGGAATTCCAAAAAGCACTGGGACTGTCTCTATGTCGGTGCCGTCAATGCCGGACTGCGCCTCAAATGGAAAGCAGAAAACTATCAAAAGCCGCTTGTCAATATCTATTATGGGAATCTCCCGCTCATCATACCGGAGCAGACATGGGACAATCACGGAAGCGGCGGCGTGACCTTTGAAAAGAGAGAAAACCAGGCAGAGATCTCCGCATTTACCGGACAGTACTCCATGAAAAAGGGAGAGGTCCGCAGCTTTGATTTTGAGATCCACCTGACGCCGTTCTGTCCCATCGACTATAAAAAGCATTATTCCGTGCGGTACAGCCACAACGACCATCTTTCAAACGGGGCCAATGAGATCCGGCGCGCAAAGGCAAACGGACTGAACTACATCAATGTCCATCACGGCGTTCCGCAGAATCCCATTCTCAACTATCCGTTTCTCGAGGCGAAGAAGCTGAAGTCCTTTGTCGATGCCGCGAAAAAGGAGGATATCGCCGTCAAGGTCTATTATACGGTTCGAGAGCACAGCAACCACATGGCGGAGGTCTTTGCCTACAAGGCGCTCGGAGACGAGATCATCCTTCGGAAAAAAGGCGTGGGATATCCGCACAAGGGCGGCGTTCCCGAATGGCTCACGACCTATTTCGGCGACACCATCATCCCCGCGTGGAAAGTAGAGTTTCCGAGCGGGAAATATAAAAACGATCCGGACATCACGTTCCTTGTGCATCCCGGCTCGCGTCTTGACAACTACTATATCGAGGGACTCGACTGGCTCGTGCGGCATATCGGGATCAAGGGCATCTATATCGACGATACCGCAATGGACAGAACGACCCTTGAGCGTGCCAAGAAGGTCCTTGCGCCGGTAGAGGGCCTCATCGACATGCACATGTGGAACCATGAATGCGACGTCGCCGGCGATATCAGCTGCATGAATCTGTATACGGAAATCATGCCGTTCCTCGACAGCTTCTGGATCGGGGAGGGATACCGATATCGGCGCATGACGCCGGAATTTCTCCTCATGGAGGTATCCGGCATTCCCTACGGCAAAACGAGCGCCATGCTTCAGGACGGCGGCGATCCCTATATCGGCATGCTCTACGCGATGAACAACCGGTTCGGCTGGATGGGCGTCACGACGGCGACGCGGATCTACCGGCTCTGGGACGACTTTGGGATCGAAGACAGCGAAATGCGCGGCTGGTGGCACAGCAAAAATCCGGTCAAAACCGGAAGCGACAGCGTATATGCGACGGTCTATCTGAAGCAGGACCGCGCGCTCATCTGCCTTTTCAACTTTTCAGATGAACCCGCCGATATTCGGCTGAAAATCGACGAGACGCTGCTCGGTTTTCCGATCGGGAAAGCGGAAACGGCTTTTATTCCGGAGCTCCAGCGAAAGAAAAGCGTCGATCTTGGCCATGCGATCCATTTGGACGGCAAAGGCGGCAGCATTCTGCTTGTGAGCCGCTGAATCGACAAAGCGAGCTGCTTAAAATTCTTTTCATTTTAATTGATTTTTTTTCGTTTTTGTGCTTTAATGATAGTATCTACAAATCCATAACAAGGAGGAGAATCCGAAGGGATTTCGATTTCAGATGAAAACACAAAGCATTTCATTTCAAAGTGCCGTTCCGGTCTGGGCGGCGGGAAGAGAAAAAGAGCTGAATCTCTGGCTCTCCGCACGCGCGGTGCTTTCTCCTGCAAAAAGCTGTATCTTAAAGGTGACCGGTTCGTCGGCCTACGTCGTCAAGGTGGACGGCGCATTCGTCGCGTTCGGACCCGCGCGCTCGGCGCACGGCTTCTACCGCGTCGATGAGCTGGAGCTCGCCTCCTATATCCGGGAAGGCGGGAGCGTCCTCACCATCACGGTCGCCGGTTACAACTGCAATTCCTTTTATCATCTTGACCAGCCTTCCTTCCTCTGCGCGGAGCTTTCCGCAGACGGGGCCCTTATCGCCGCGACCGGCCGCAATGGATTTTCCTTCCGCGAGGTAAGCGAGCATGAGCAGAAAGTCGAGCGCTACAGCTACCAAAGGACCTTCTGCGAGGTCTATAATCTCGACCCCTCCCTTGCCGCATGGGAAACAGAAAAAGAGCCCGCCGGATTTTCCCTTCTGGAGACGGCTCCGACAGAGAAAAAGACCTTCATCGCGCGCGGCTGCGGATACAACACCTATGACAGGATCCCGGCAAAGGCGATCACCTCCCGCGTCGAATTCCATATGGGAGATCACGCGGACGAGCTGAGATACCAGCGTCAGATGAAGGAGATCAGCGACGTCTACAAGGGCTTCTATACCTGCGATGTCACAACGGATTCCCTGCTCATGGCAAGAAATCTGGACCTTGACGCCGTCCATAAAACCGATGATGTGCCCGGGACGGAAATCATCCGTGCAGGGCATGCCGTCACCTATCAAATGGACAGAAATCTGACAGGACAGCTTGTTTTTGACGCCGTATGCGAAGAGGACACGGAGATCATCGTCACATTCGACGAATACCTCAGCGAGGAAGACTATATCAACTTTCGCCGCATGAGCGTCGTCAACGCGCCGATTTTCCGCCTCAAAAAAGGATCCTATCATCTCTCCACGTTCGAGCCGTATACCATGAGTGTGCTGCGCGTCTTTGTCCTGCGCGGAAGCGCCTCCATCTCCGGGGTAGGTCTTGTCTATTTCGGTGCGGATAAGCCCCAAAAGCATTACAAGGGAAACGACCCCGCGCTCGCCAAGATCTTTGATGCCGCCGTCGAAACCTATAGACAGAATACCTTTACCATCTTCATGGACTGCCCGTCCCGCGAGCGCGCCGGATGGCTGTGCGACAGTTTTTTCACCTCGCGTGTGGAAAAGGTCCTTACTGGAAAAAGCGAGATCGAGCGCAACTTTCTTGAAAATTTCTTCCTGCCGGACAGCTTCCACGGCCTGCCGAAGGGAATGCTCCCGATGTGCTATCCCGCTGATTTTTCGGACGGGAACTTCATCCCGAACTGGGCGATGTGGCTTGTCATCGAGCTTCGGGAGCACCTCGAACGGACCGGCGACCGCGCCTTCATTGACGCAGCAAAGCCGCGGATCGACGCGCTGCTCGAATACTTCAAGACGTTTGAAAACAAGGATGAGCTGCTGGAAAAGCTGAAAAGATGGGTCTTTATCGAATGGTCGAAATCCAACGAACTGACGCAGGACATCAACTATCCGACGAATATGCTCTATTCAAAGATGCTGCGCTGCACCGCCGAGCTGTACGGAGACGACAGCCTGAAAGCAAAGGCGGATCGGATCGCGGCGAAGATCAACGAGCAGTCCTATCTCGACAACGGATTCTACTGCGATAACGCCGTATATGACGAAAGCGGAAAAGCGGTCCTTTCCGGGATGTGTACGGAGAGCTGCCAATACTATGCGTTCTTCTGCGAAATCGCGACCCCGGAAAGCCGTCCGGAGCTTTGGCGACGCCTGCTCCACGATTTCGGCCCGTACCGCGTGAAAAAAGGTGCATGGCCGAATTTCACCGAGGATGCCAAGTGGCAGAACGTCTATCCCGCCAACGCCTTCATCGGCAACTACCTGCGTCTTGAGCTGCTCTACCGCTACGGCGAATATGAAAAGCTGACGGAAAATATCAAGGGTTATTTCCTGAAAATGGCCGACCTTACCGGCACGCTTTGGGAAAACGACACGCCGAACGCCAGCTGCAACCACGGCTTTGCTTCTCACGTGCTCTACTGGATGGACGGCATGGGCATGGTAGAATAAACAACATAAAAAAGACTCCAACGCAAGGAGAAAAAGATTTTTCTCGCTTCGTCTTTTTGGGCATCCTTTTACTTCCATGCGTTTTATCCCACCTTGTATTGCTGTACCCTGCGTCTATTGCAATTAAAATATCATTATCAAAACTCAAAAGAAAAAGCCGCTATGGCGTCTGGCCATAGCGGCTTTTTCTTATATTCCCGCGGCAGCGGCGCAGGCTCATTCTACCGGCACAACATTGTAGGAGGAGAAGAACTTCGAGAAATAGGCGTCCTCTCCCATGCTCTCGAAATCGAACAGCTCGCTTACAGTCACAAACGTATATCCCTCCGCCGAGAGCTCCTCCAGCACCCGCTCCAGCACATCCGGCGTGATCTCCTTGATGTCGTGCATGAGAATGATCCCGCCGTCCGACGCCTCCGAAAGGACAAGCTCCACCGCGCCCTCTATGGCTTCCTCGCGCGAGATTTCTCCGTCCAGATAGCGTTTATTGAACTCCCAGTCACGCGAATCCGCATTCCATAAAATCGGATACATCCGCACGCCTCCCTCATAGAGCACCTCTAAAATATGCCGGTTGATGCTCCCGCTCGGCGGACGCATCAGCGTCGGCGTAGTGCCGCACAGCTCGGAAAGCTTCTCATTGACCTCCGTAATCTGTCGGAGGATTTCCTCATCGGAAAGATTTTTTAGACTTGACGGATGGTCCGCCGAATGGTTCCCGATCTCACAGCCCATCGAAATCGCCCGCCGCAGAAGCTCTGTTTTGGAGCTCGTCAGGTTATAGCCGACCGTAAAAAAGGTCGCCTTCGCGTCGTATTTTTCAAGCAGATCCAAGATTTTCGGCGTCACGGAAAGGCTCGGTCCGTCGTCGAACGTAAGGGCGATCACCTTGTCCGGCGTCTGCGGCGGACGGGTATCCTCCGTCGAGGAGCCCGGCTGCCCTTCCGTGGTATGTTCCGTTTCCGTATGTCCTCCGGTCGATTCGGCCGGTCTCTTTCCTCCTCCCAGTCCAATCACAATGAAATAGATGATAACAAAGACTGACACCGCCATGACCACAGCCAATGCGGCAAGAAGGATCTTATCCGATTTTTTCAAAACTGTTTTTTTCAAAAGAACATCTCCTATATGCGCCCCGCGCATCAAAACTCATTTTTCATTTTTCGTGTGAAAAGGGCATTCAGGGTCCTCTCCGCGTCCGCGCCCTCATAAAGAATCTCATAAACGCCGCGGCAGATCGGAAGCTCCGCGCCGCAGCGGTCGGCAAGATTCACAATCGCACGCGCCGTCGCGTACCCCTCGGCAAGCTCCCCATAGGGCCTGCCCTGTACAAAAAGCTCTCCAAAGCGTCGGTTATGGCTGTATGCCGAAAAAACGGTCGCCTCATAATCGCCTAAATGGCAAAGCCCATACGCCGACATCGGATTGCCGCCCAGGGCGCCGATGAGCCCCGCGATTTCATGGGTGCCGCGGGACATCAAAGCGCCCTTCAAGCTCGAAAGTCCCAGTCCGTCAAGAAAGCCCGCCGCAATACCGACGACATTTTTCGACGCGGCGCCGATTTCGCTGCCAATCATATCCTGCCCGTAGTAAAAGCGGATCATCCCGCCGGAAAACGCATCCGCCAGGTGATGCTTCACTTCCTCGCTTTCGCTGTCGATGACCATGCAGTTCGGGATGCCGCGGGTAAACTCCTCGACATGCCCCGGTCCGACCCAGACCGCAATGGGATTGGAAGCATCCAAATATTCCGACGCAACGACCGAAAGCCGCTTTCCGTCCGGCGCCTCCAGTCCCTTCATGCAGAGAACAAAAATTTTCCGCTTCGGTGCCAAGGGTGCGATCTCCTCCATCAGCGCGCGAAGAGACTGCGCTCCGACGGAGAGGATCACCGCCTCGGCATCCTCCATGCAGGCAAGCGAGGTGGAAAGCGCAACACGAGGCGGAAGATACAAGAGATCGTTTTTCCGCTCCGCCAGAAAACGCTGCATATGCATAGACGTGCTCCTGCCGTAGAGCGTAACCGTATGCCCAATCCTATCCAAAAGCCACGCGATGAACGAACCCCATCTGCCGCAGCCGATCACCGTAATCCTCATGCTGAACCTCCGCTATCCTGCAATCTCCGAAGAAAGTCTCTGAAAAACCCGTCAGGGCAGAGGACCGCCCCTTTGTAAATCTTCGGAATATCTGCGGGATCAGTCCTCTCTTTTATCTCTATTCCCACATGCGGGGAAAGATTCGTGCAAAATTCGGTTTCCGCCATCCTCCTCCTTTGTCATGCCAAGCAAAAGGCGTTTTCGTCGAGGGATCCCTGCCGCCGCGGTCCATTTCTCATAAACCGAAAGAGGATCTCTCCCGACGCCAAAAGCGGTCCGACACCGCGCGGTAAGCCAAGGCATCCATTCATCCTCCGGGATTTCTTCCCTGCGGAAAAGCGCTTCCCACCGGCCGCGGAAAAAATATCCATGATAAGACGCATATGATAGCCAAGCAGAAAAGGAGCCCTTTTTCCGAGCACGCAAGGCGGGCAAGAAGCCTCCGCGCCAAGCTGCGCGTCTTCCCGAAGGCTTGCGGAGCTTTTCCGCAAGCCCTCCTCCAGACATGCAAAAACACGGCACCCGACGCAGGATTTCCGAAGAAAAGGCCTTCGGCCTCCCATTTTTCCGCCAATGCACCTGCCGCTGCGCGATAAAACGGAAGCGGCATCAGATCCTTTCGGAAAGCACCGTGCGGAACTCACGGTAGAACGCTTCATAGCGGCCCTCGTCGAGCGCCTCTCTAATCTTCGCCATCAGCTCATTATAGAAATAGAGATTGTGGAGCACGGCGAGCCGCATGCCCAGCATCTCGTCCGCGCGCAGGAGATGCCGGATATATCCCCTCGAATAATACCGGCATGCGGGACATGTGCAGTCCGGATCGATGGGCAGCGGGTCACGCTGGTACTTATTGTTGTTGAGGTTCATCGTGCCCTTCCATGTGAACATATAGCCGTGTCTCGCATTTCGGGACGGCATGACGCAGTCGAAGAAGTCCACCCCGCGGTATACGCCCTCCAAAATGTTGACGGGCGTGCCGACACCCATGAGATACCGCGGCTTATCCGCCGGCATGAAAGGCTCCACCTGCTCGATGATATGATACATGACCTCCGTTTCCTCGCCGACGGCAAGTCCCCCGATGGCATAGCCGTCAAGGTCATATTCCGCGATCGCCTTCATATGATCGATGCGCAGGTCGTCATACGTTCCGCCCTGTCCGATACCGAAAAGAAGCTGATGCGGATTGATGGTTTCGGGCAGACCGTTCAGCCTTGCCATTTCCGCCTTGCAGCGGGCAAGCCAGCGCGTCGTGCGCGCCACGGAGTCCCTCACGTAATCATACGGCGCGGGATTCTCAATGCACTCGTCAAACGCCATCGCGATGGTGGAAGCGATATGAGACTGGATCTGCATGCTCTCCTCCGGTCCCATAAAAATCTTTTTGCCGTCCACATGAGAGGCGAAATGTACTCCCTCCTCCGTAATCCGGCGCAGGCCGGCAAGCGAAAACACCTGAAAGCCGCCGCTGTCCGTGAGGACCGGCCGGTCCCAGTTAAAAAACTTGTGGATGCCGCCCATATCGTAGATCACGTCGTCCCCCGGACGGACATGCAGGTGATAGGTATTGGAAAGCTCGATCTGACAGCCCACGTCATATAGGTCCCGCGTCGAAACGCCGCCCTTGATGGCGGCGGACGTTCCGACATTCATAAAAACAGGCGTCTGGACGGTTCCGTGAACGGTTTCAAAAGTACCGCGCCTTGCGCGCCCTTCTTTTTTTAATAAAGTAAACATATAGGTCTCTCCTGCCGCCGTGCGGCTCTTTCCGATTAGGTCCTGCCGAAGCGGGAATCCAGCTCCTTTTTGGATATCTCAAAGGCAACGGGACGCCCGTGCGGACAAAATTTAATGCAGTCATAGCGAAGAAGATTCTCGCAGATCCAGCGGATATGCGCCTCGTCGTACACCCTGCCTCCCTTGACCGATGCCTTGCAGGAGCTTTGATAAAGCGCCCGCTCGAACGCCGCGCGCCGCCGCGATTCGAGCGGCTCTCCGCTTTCCAAAACGGAGGCGGCAAGCTCCGAAAAGAGGGACTTGGCTTCCGCAAGCGCAAGGTCCTGCGGGATCCCGCGCAGGATGATCTCCTTCTCCGAAATATCGAACTCGAATCCGACCGCGGCAAGCTCCTCCCGATACTCCTTGGCCGCGGCAAGCTCCGCCGGCGTCAAGGCAAGCGGCTCTGAGGCAAGCAGCATCTGGACGCTGCGCGCCCCGGTATCCATTCCCGCCCGCATGCGTTCAAAATGGATGCGCTCATGCGCGGCATGCTTGTCGAAAAGGATCAGTTTTCCCTCCGTTTCGAGAATGACATAGGTAGAAAATACCTCTCCCACGATTCGGTATTCCGGCACAGGACGCGCCGCGGCGCCCGTAATTCCCGCATCCGTCGAGCCCCGGGCGGCAGATGCCGGAACATCTTGCAAGGCATCTGCCGCCGGACCTGCCTCTGCCGGCTTCACCGGCATCCCGCTCTGTTCGGCAGTTTCCCGTATCGCAGGCGCCGGCATGCCCTCCCGCGGCACCTCCCGCACGGACGCGCCGTAGAGCCGCTCCCGCAGGGTAAGGGAATCCATATCCATCTCCGCACCAAGCCGCGGCGAAAAGCCGCCGCCCTCCGCGGGAAGCGGCGGGATATCGACGGGAATCCCGTCGTCGGCCGGCGGTGCCTGATTCTGCACCGCACAAGGCCCCGCCTGCTCGCTTTCCGCGCCCTTTCTTGCCGCCGCATCGAACAGAAGGTCAAGCGGCGTTCTTATCGGAGGCCGCCGCTCCTCTGAGGAGGAGGGCGCCGCAGGTCCCGCCTCCGTAAGCGTACCATGTCCGGAGAGCGTAAGCGCCGGCCTTGCAAGCTTCTCGGCAAGCGTTCCGCGCACAGCGGAATACACGGCGTCGAATACGGCCTTTTCCCTCGAGAACTTCACCTCGAGCTTGGCCGGATGGATGTTGACATCAACGGACGCCGCCGGAATCTCAAGATTCAAAACGCAGGAGGGAAATTTTTCCGAAGGGATATAGGAGCGGTAGGCCGCCTCCAGCGCCGCCGTCAGCGTTTTGCTCTTCACACATCTGGAATTGATGAAAAACTGCTGCATCCCGCGATTGCCGCGCGTATTCTCCGGAGAAGAAATATAGCCGCTTATCCGGATCCCTTCCGAGCCGCCGGATACGGGAATCAGCTTCGTCGCAAATGCGCCGCCGTAGACAGCATAAATCGCGTTCTGAAGCTTTCCGTCCCCCGCAGTCGCAAATTTCAGCACGCCGTCCGCAAGGAAGCGGAACGCGATCTCAGGGTGGGACAGAGCGAGACGCTCCATCGCCTGAGACACCGCCGCAGTCTCCGACGCGTCCGATTTCAAAAATTTCAGCCTTGCCGGCGTCGTCGCAAAAAGCCGTTCGCAGATGACGGTCGTACCGTCCGGACAGCCGGTCTCCGAAACCTCCTCGGTTTTGCCGTATGCGCCGCAGAGAAGCGTCCCCGCCGCATCCCCGCGCCGCTTTGTCATGATACGGAATTCGCAGACGGAGGTGATCGCCGCAAGCGCCTCGCCGCGGAAGCCCAGCGTCAGAATGGACGACAGATCCTCTGCGGTATGGAGCTTGCTCGTAGCATGACGGCGCACACACGTGACGGCGTCCTCGCCGCTCATGCCGCAGCCGTTGTCCGTGACGCGCAGAAACGCGACGCCGCCCTTCGCGATCTCCACCGTAACGGCGGAAGCGCCGGCATCGATGGAATTTTCCACCAGCTCCTTGACGGCGGAGGCGGGACGCTCCACCACCTCGCCCGCCGCAATCAGATTGGCAACGGAAATATCAAGAATATGGATGATCCCCACGTTTCCTATCCTTTCCCTGTCCGCCGCGACAGTCAATTCCCAAGAATTTTTTTCAGGTCGAATACAAGATTCAGCGCCTCAAGAGGGGAGATGGTATTGAGATCCGTACGCCGCAGTCTGTCGCAGACCTCGGCCTCGTTGAAGCTCTCAAACGACATCATGCCCTGTTTTTCCGGTTCCGTTTCTTTTTTACGCGGCGCCGGAGACGCGATCCCGCCGCCGGATTCGATCCCCGAAAGGATCTCCCTTGCGCGCTTTATTACCTCGCGCGGCACACCGGCAAGCTGCGCTACCTCGATGCCGTAGCTGTCGTCCGCAGCGCCCCTTACGATCTTGCGCAGGAACGTGATGCCGTCGCCCTTCTTCTTCGCGGCGATATTATAGTTCACAACACCCTCAAGTTCGCCCTCAAGCGTCGTCAGCTCATGATAGTGCGTCGCGAAAAGCGTTTTCGCGCCGATTTTCTTCCCGACCGTATACTCCGCCACGGCGCGCGCGATGCTCATGCCGTCAAACGTACTGGTCCCGCGCCCGATCTCATCATAGATGATGAGACTCGCCCTTGTCGCGTTCGCAAGGATATAGGCGACCTCGTTCATCTCCAGCATAAACGTAGACTGCCCCATCGCAAGGTCATCGGACGCGCCGACGCGCGTAAACACCTTATCGAGCACGCCGAGCCTTGCCTCGCGCGCCGGCACGAACGAACCGATCTGCGCCATGATGCAGATGAGCGCCACCTGACGCATATAAGTGGATTTTCCCGCCATATTGGGGCCCGTGATCAGCAAAAAGCGATTGCTCCCACAATCCATTTCCGTATCGTTCGGAACAAAGAACGAATCCTTTGCGCACTGCTCCACCACCGGGTGCCGCCCGTCCTTGATGGAAATCTCGCCACCGTAGCCCACCTCCGGACGGCAGTAGCCGTTGCGGCTCGCGACCTCGGCGAGCGCGCAGTATACGTCGAGCTTCGCCAGAAGATACGCCGTTTTCTGGATCCTGTGTACATTCTCCGCGACGCGCATGCGGATATCGCAGAAAAGCTGATATTCGAGCGCCACGCGCTTTTCTCCGGCGCCCAGCACCTGGGACTCCATGTCCTTCAGCTCCTCGGTGATATACCGCTCGCCGTTTGCCAGCGTCTGTTTGCGGATATAACGGTCCGGCACATCGTTCATATAGGACTTGGATACCTCGATGTAATATCCGAATACACGGTTATAGCCGATCTTCAGGGTCTTGATCCCGGTCGCCTGCCGTTCGGTCTCCTCGATCTTTTGGATCCAGCCGCGGCTGTTGCTTTCGATCTCGGCAAGACGGTCCACATCCGCATGATAGCCCGCCTTGATGAAGCCTCCCTCCCGTATGGAAAACGGCGGGTCCTCCACGATCGATGCGTTTATCAGCGCGCAAACGTCCGAAAGCGTGTCCAGCTCGTCCCGGATCCCCGCAAGCTCCTCGCAGCCGAAAGAGGCAAGCTTCGCCTTGACCGCCGGAAGCTTCTCTGCCGTCTGCGCCACCGCGCGCAGGTCTCTGGCGTTCGCTGTCCCATAAACGATACGGGTGATCAGCCTTTCCAGGTCCAGCACACCAGAGAGCGCCTCCGACAGCTCCCCCCGATCCATCACACGCTCGTAAAGCTCCGCCACCGCCGCCTGCCTGCGGTTGATATGATAGGGATTTTTGAGCGGCTGATCGAGAAATTTCCGAAGCAGCCTTGCCCCCGCCGCCGTCTTGGTCCTGTCGAGCACCCAGAGCAGCGTCCCCTTCTTTTCGGCGCGCCGCATCGTTTCGCAAAGCTCAAGGCTGCGGCGCGTGTTGACGTCGATCTCAAGATATTGGCCGTTCTGGTAGTAATTCAGAACGCCAAGGTTCCCGAGCGAATTTTTCTGCGTCTCCTCCACATAGGAAAGCAGTCCGCCGAGCGCGCGCAGCGCAGGATTGTCCGGATTGCCGAATTCCTCCGGAAGATCGGAAAAATGCTCTCTTACCCGGCGCACAGCGTCCTCGGCCGCAAAACGCGCTTCTTCATTTTGATTGATGACCGCCGAGAGCCTGTCCCGCAGGAAGTCCGCCGCCGTGCGGATCTCGTCGGCGGAGGTGTTGACAAGAAGCTCGCGCGGCGCATAGGCGCCGAGCTCCCCGACGAGCCGCGTCATACGGTGCTCGCCCTCGAAGAAGGTCGCCGCCACATGTCCCGTAGAAATATCCGCAAACGCGGCGCCGAGAACGTCTCCGCCCACATAGACCGCGCAAATGTAATTGTTCTTCTTCTCGTCCAGCAGCGAGGACTCCGTAAGCGTCCCCGGGGTAATCATGCGGATGACGTCGCGCTTGACGATCCCCTTGGCGAGCGCCGGATCCTCAAGCTGCTCGCAGATGGCGACCTTATATCCGCGTCCGACAAGCTTGCCGATGTAGCCCTCAACGGCATGATACGGAACACCGCACATCGGCGCACGTTCCTCTTCCCCGCAGTCCCTGCCCGTCAGCGTGAGGTCCAGCTCTCTCGAGGCGACCTTGGCATCGTCAAAGAACATTTCGTAAAAGTCCCCGAGCCGGTACATGAGGATATACTCGCGGTATTTGTCCTTGATTTCAAAATATTGCTGCATCATTGGCGTCATGTGTATTCCCTCGCTTTTTTAAGCTTATCCCGGCATCCCGCCGGGCAGAATCCCAGATCTTTTCTGACATCTGCTCCCCTTCGCTGAAAAACAGCCGGCCCGTCTCAAGCGGAAAACGCAAAAGCAGAATCGCCGCAGAACCCCGGGGCAGCCTCCCGCCGCTTATTCCACGACCTCGCCCCAAAGTGTAAAAGGCGCCGCTCTTGTGATCCGGACGGGCAGGAAGCACCCCGTCATTTCATCGCGCCCCTCGAACAGAACGACCTTATTTCCCTCCGTCCTTCCGGAAAACATCTCGGCGCTCGTCCTGCTCCTTCCTTCCGCCAGCACGCGCAGCGTTTTTCCGACGAGCGGGAGGTTCTTCTCAAGGGCGATCTCGCTTTGAAGTGCGAGCAGCCTTGCCATTCTTTCCCCTTTGATTTCTTCGGGAATCTGATTTTCCATCTCCGCCGCCGGCGTGCCGTCCCGCTTGGAGTACAGGAACGAATAGACCATGTCGTAGCGCGCCTCGCGCAGGATGGAAAGCGTATCCTCGAAGTCCTCCTCCGTTTCCCCCGGGAAGCCGACGATGATGTCCGAGGTAAGCACAATATCCGGCATTCGCTCCCGCATATAGCGGACAAGGGACAAATACGAATCCCGCGTGTAACGGCGGTTCATGGCCGCAAGCACGCGGTCGGAGCCGGACTGCACCGGCAGATGGAACTGCTTTGCAATTTTCGGATATGCCGCCATGACGTCGACAAGCTCTCTTGTCGCATCCTTGGGATGGCTCGTCATAAACCGGAGGAGAAAATCGCCCGGAAGCACCGCGAGCCTTCGGAGCAGCTCTGCAAAATCGCAGCCGTCATCGCCGTATTTCCCATAGGAGTTGACGTTTTGTCCGAGCAGGGTGATCTCCTTGCAGCCGCCCTCAACAAGCGACCTTGCCTCGGCTAGGATATCCGCCGGCGCACGGCTGCGCTCGCCGCCGCGCACATAGGGAACGATACAATACGTGCAAAAGTTGTTGCAGCCATACATGATGCTGACCCATGCGCGGAACGGGCTTTCCCTTTCCACGGGAAGGCCCTCTGCGACGACCGGATCTCCGGCATTCGGGAAAAACAGGCGCTTTTCCTCCGTCATGACATGATATAAGATCTCAGGCAGCCGCCAAAGCATCTCCGTGCCGAATACAAAATCGATGTATGGGAAGCTTTTCCGGATGCGGCTGCTCATTTCCGGCTTGGAGGCCATGCAGCCGCATAGTCCGATAAGCAGCGACGGCTTGGCCTTTTTGAGGTGCTTATAGCCGCCTGTGATGGAAAGCGCCCTTTTTTCCGCATGGTCGCGGACGGCGCAGGTATTGACCACGATGAGGTCCGCTTCCTCCGCCGCGCGCGCCCTTCCGTATCCCATCTGCTGGAGCATGCCGGAGATCCGCTCGCTGTCCGCTTCGTTCTGCTGGCAGCCGTAGGTGACGACCCATGCGAGCCGCGGTCCGCCGTCCGACAGGATATCGCGGACCCTCTTCATATATTGAAACTGTAAATCTATTTCCTGCGGCGTGGCGCGCCTCGCCGCCTTTTCCATACGTGTCATCATGCGACCTCCGTTTTTCACGGTATCAGCGAATCGGGAGAAGTTTACAAAATCCCCCATAATATTGTATATTATAATCCAATTCTTCGCCTCCGTCAAGGCGTCCGGCCATAAAAACGAATTGTTTACAAACGGAAAGTTTCCTTTCCGAATGGCGCAAAACGGCAAAACAACAGCAATTTCAAAGGGAAAAGCCCTATTTCCCAAAAATTTTTTCGATTTGCTTGACAAATCGGGAAATCCATGCTATACTCTGTAAAGCTGTTTTCTTTACAGATACGGCACGGAGGCATCCGATGTTTGAAAAGAATCTGCGGCTCGCCATGCTTTTCGATTTATACGGCGAGCTGCTTACCGATACTCAGAAAACCATGTTCGACCTTTATTACAACAACGACCTGTCCCTTGCGGAGATTTCGGAAAACACCGGGATCACACGGCAGGGCGTGCGGGACAGCATCAAGCGCGGCGAGGAGCTTCTCCTTTCCTGGGAAGAAAAGCTCGGCCTTGCGGAAAAGCTTGTCCGCATCGAAGCGGCAGCGGAAAAAGTCGAACCTCTTTTAAAATCGCTTGAGGAAAAATATCCCGAGGACGCCGCAGCCTTTCAAAAGTTCTCGGAGCTGCTCGGGGCCTGCCGGCTATAAACCGTCCAGAAACGGAGGAAACCATGTTTCAGAACCTTCAGGAAAAACTTGCGGAGGCCTTTAAAAAATTTCGGAACAAGGGTACTCTTACCGAAAAAGACGTGAGAGAGGGGATGCGGGCGGTCAAGCTCGCACTGCTCGAGGCCGATGTCAACTTCAAGGTCGTCCGTGATTTTATCAATAAGGTCACCGAGCGCGCCGTCGGCTCCGAGGTGCTCGAGAGCCTGATGCCGGCTCAGCAGGTCATTAAAATCGTCAATGAAGAGCTGACCGCTCTTATGGGCGGGACCCAGTCAAAGCTTCAGATCGCGTCAAGGCCGCCGACTATCGTGATGATGGTCGGACTTCAGGGCGCCGGCAAGACCACCCATACGGGAAAGCTTGCCGCGATGATGAAAAAGCAGGGGAAAAACCCGCTGCTTGTCGCCTGCGACGTCTACCGCCCCGCCGCCATCCGCCAGCTTCAGATCGTCGGGGAAAAGGCGGAGGTCGCCGTCTATGCGGAGGACGACAAGGCAAACCCCGTCAAAATCGCAAAAAACGGGCTTGCGTTTGCAAGGAAAAACGGATACGACATGGTGTTTATCGATACGGCGGGCAGACTTCAGATCGACACGGCCATGATGGAGGAACTCCAGGAAATCAAAAAGGAAACGGAGCCGACGGAGATTCTGCTTACCATCGACGCAATGGCGGGTCAGGACGCCGTATCCGTCGCCGAAACCTTCAATGAAATGCTGGACATCACGGGGGTCATCGTGACCAAGCTCGACGGCGATACGAGAGGCGGCGCGGCGCTTTCCGTCAAATATGTGACGGGAAAGCCCATCAAATTCATCGGGACAGGCGAAAAGCTCGACGCCATCGAGCCGTTCCATCCCGACCGCATGGCGTCCCGTATCCTCGGAATGGGCGATATGCTCTCTCTTATCGAAAAGGCGGAACAAAATTTCGACATGAAAAAGGCCGCCGAGCTGGAGGAAAAGCTGCGCAAATCCCGCTTTACCCTGACGGATTACCTCGACCAGATGAATCAGCTCAAAAATATGGGCTCTCTCGAATCCCTTGTCGGCATGATGCCGGGGATTTCTCCCGCAAAGCTCAAGGACGCGAATTTCGACGAAAAGCTCATTGCAAAAACCGAAGCGATCATCCTTTCGATGACGCCGGCCGAGCGCGAAAAGCCGGAGATCATCAACTATTCCCGCAAGACGCGAATCGCAAAAGGCTCCGGCACCTCGATCGAGGACGTCAACCGGCTGCTCCGGCAATTTGACCAGACCAACAAGCTGATGAAGCAGTTCGCCGGCGGCAAGGGAAGCAAAAAATTCAGTAGATTCGGCAAACTGCCGTTTTAAGGTTAATGATTCAAGCGATCCCTGAATCGGTTGAAAAATTATAGAAACAAAATTTTTTGGAGGACATAACATGTCAGTAAAAATCAGACTCAAAAGAATCGGTGCGAAGAAATCGCCCTTTTACCGCGTGGTAGTCGCGGACTCCCGCTATCCCCGTGACGGAAGATTCATCGAGGAGCTTGGATATTACAACCCGATGGTCACGCCCGTCGATATCAAGATCGATCCCGAAAAGGCGAAAAAGTGGATCGCAAACGGCGCTCAGCCGACGGAAACCGTCAAGAGCCTGCTGAAAAAGGCGGGCATCACCGAATAATATGGGAACCGTCGATTTAAACGAGACCCTTGCCAATATCGCAAGGGCGATTGTGGACAATCCCGACGAGGTCACGGTCATCACGGTGGAGGAGGACAATGCGCATATCAAGCTGCGTCTTTCTGTTGCCTCCCCCGATATGGGCAAGGTGATCGGCAAGCACGGGAAAATTGCAAAAGCCATCCGTCAGCTGATGAAAGCGGCGGCAGGCGGGACCGGCAAAAAAATAACCGTCGATATCGAATAAAAAGGAGGGACGACATGTCCCTCCTTTTTATTCGAGCGTCTGCTGGAGCAGCCGTCTATGGCGGAATATCCAGTACAGGCTTCGGGTACGCCAGGCAAATCCCCATAAGCTGCCCTCGCTTTCCGGGGCAAGCCTTGCATCGATCGCCTCGTGCGCCGTCTCGCAGACAATGACCTCGATGATCCGGTCCAGCATATCCGCGCGGGCGGCACGCGGCAGCCGATATCCATCGCAGATCACCCGCATCTGTGCCGCCCGCTGCTCCGGAGAAGGAAGCCCCTGCAGGCGAGCCACATCGTCATCGTGAAGCTGGGGAAACAGCCACAGGACCCTCGCCAGCTCCGTGAGCGGATCCAACGGTCCGGCATATTCCCAGTCCACCAGCAAAAACGGCATGCCGCGCATCGTCAGCAGATTCCACGGTGCAACGTCCCCGTGGCACCAGATGCGTTCCTTCCCGCCGATCTCCCGAAGGCACCAGGGACGATAGCGGGAGGCGTCCTGCGGGACATATTCTCTGCCCGCATCATGCAGCGCGCGCAAAAGCGTCCCGACCGCGAACAGCGCATCGTCCCGCCACACACCCGGATGGACCATCTCCGCCTGCACATACCGATAATGCTCCCTTTCCCCGTCCAGGGAAAGCGGAAGCTCCGCCGGAAGCCCGCGCTCGATCAAAAAGCGCAGGAAACGAAA
Source organism: uncultured Clostridia bacterium (assembly GCA_944381075.1). Taxonomy (GTDB): domain Bacteria; phylum Bacillota; class Clostridia; order Oscillospirales; family CAG-272; genus QALR01. Next base: position 60,509 of record CALWJT010000023.1, on the reverse strand, counting down.
GATCTCAGGTGAGGCCGCGTCCGCCGCACGCAGGATTTCTCTGCCGTCGGACAACACCTGCTTTTCATGATTTTCCGATAAATTGGAATATGGCATCACAAGCCTTCCTTTCCTCGTTTTTGTCAGCATACCACAAGCCGCGGCTTTTTGCAAGAGCAGCACGGCCGCAGGCTGGGAAATTTCCATCCCTCCTCGATGGAAATTTCGGCAGGGATAGGAGGCTCGCTTTCCGCATGTTTCGCTCGGATAAGCAGAGCTTCTGTACCGACGGGGCTCTATACGGCATGGTACTGCCGCCTTTTCTCTATAAGGTAGCCCCCCTCTAAGGGCCATCCTGCATTTTCCGGATCCTTTCGCGCGATTCTATGGACAAAACAAAATCCGGCAAAAGCCGGATTTTTCTCATACGGGCTCTGCGCCCGCTTGATTGCTGTAAAAGGATGTCAGGAATGTCTGCAGCCTTGTATTTTCATGAGAGCCGAAAATCTCCTCCGGACTTCCCTGCGCGGCGATCACGCCGCCGTCCATAAAGAGGATCTTATCCGAAACATCGCGCGCGAACGTCATCTCGTGCGTCACGATGATCATCGTCATGTCCTCTGCCGCAAGCTCCTTGATGATCTTCAGCACCTCGCCCGTGATCTCGGGGTCCAGCGCCGAGGTCGGCTCGTCGAAGCAGAGCACGTCCGGATTCAGCGCCAGCGCCCGAGCAATGGACACCCTCTGCTGCTGTCCGCCGGAAAGCTGGCAGGGATAAAAATCCCGCTTATCCGAAAGCCCGACCTTGGAAAGCAGCTCCAATGCCTTCTCCGTCGCCTTTTGCAGCAGCTCGTCCCGCGCCGCGCGGGAAAGCCTCCGCTTTCTGCACAAGGTCCGAATCCGCAGCGTCGGCGCCAGCGTGATATTTTCAAGCGCCGTATATTGCGGGAACAGATGGAAGGACTGGAATACAAGTCCAAAGCTCAGTCTCGCTTCTCTCGGGATCCCCCGCCCCGCGCCTGCGTCCTGCGCATCGAAAATCTTGTTCCCGCCGACAAGGATTTCTCCTGCGTCGGCGGTTTCCAAGGAATTGATACACCGCAGAAGCGTTGTCTTTCCGCTACCGGACGACCCGATGACAGAGAGCACCTGTCCCTTTTCCAGCGTAAAGTCGATTCCCTTCAGGACCTGCGTCCCGTCAAAGCTTTTGGTAAGCCCCTTTACTTCGAGAAACACCGTGCATCTCCTCCTTACGCCTTAAAATAGGAAAGCCTTTTTTCGGCATATCCGAAGAGAAGCGTCAGAACGCCGACAAAAATCAAATAAAAGACGGCTGTATAAAACAGCGGCCAGACCAGCGCCTGCGTCGCCGCCATATCCTTTGCCCGCTTGATGATTTCCGGAATGGCAATCACATTGGCAAGCGCGGTATCCTTCACAAGCGTGATGACCTCGTTGGACATCGGCGGCAAAATCCGCTTGATCACCTGCTTCAAAATGACCTTGCGGAAAATCTGACCCTTCGTCATGCCGAGCACCTGTCCCGCCTCGTACTGGCCGTGGGAAATGCTCTCCACGCCGCCGCGGAAGATCTCCGAAAAATAACAGGCGTAATTGATGACAAACGCGATAAGTACGGCAAGGAAGCTGCCGTAATAAAGCAGATGTCCGCTGCCCATGAGCTGCGTAAAATACCGGTCAAGGCTATCGAACAGGTTTCCACTGCCGTTTCCCAAAAGTCCGGGAAGATAATAGATCATACAAATAAAAAGCATCAGCGGGATCCCGCGTATGATCCATACGAAAACCCGGCTCACCGCCCGCAGCGGCTTCCACCGGCTCATGGTACAAAAAGACAGCCCAAGTCCCAGCGGGAGCGCAAGCAGCAGCGTCAGCACAAACAAAAGACAGGTCAGTCCAAAGCCATGAAGCAATTCAAGCGTAATTTGCCAGAACGTCATATCGTTTCTCCGTTCTATCGCATCAAAGCATCTTGATCTTTTCCCAATTATTTCTGATCAGAAAAATCGGTGATGACCGTCGTGGAAACGCCGTATTTTTCGGCAAGCTCAGCGATGGTCCCATCCGCTGCGAGCTCCTCCAGCGCGCCGTTCACCTTCGCGGTAAGCTCACTTCCCTTGCGGAAGCCGATGGCGTAATATTCCGGATCGCTGGAAACAGAATCCACGATGGCAAGTCCGGCGTAATCTCCCTCGCCGACATACGCCTTGGCGAGCTGCTCGTCGAGCACGACGAAATCCACCGTTCCCAGCGCCAGCGCCTGAAGCGCCTCAAGCTGCGAGACGGCGTCCTTTTTGACACATCCGGTCAGCTTGTCGAGATAGGTATACCCGGCAGAACCGGTCTCAGCACTTCCGACCTTGCCGGAAAAGGAATCCATCCCCGTAACGGAAGCGGCAAGCTCCTCCGTCGTCACGACGACCTGCCGATTGAGCATGTAATTATAGGAAAAGTCCACCTTCTCGCTTCTGGCTACCCCGTCCTCGTCAGCCGTATTCGCCGTAAAGCCGTTCCAAAGGCAGTCGACCGTCCCGCTGTTGAGCTCCATGTACTTGTTGTCCCAGTTGATCTCCTTGAACGATACGGTATAGCCGAGCTTCTCAAATACCGCTTCGGCAAGTTCCGTATCGAAACCGACAAGCTTGCCCGACTCGTCTTCATAATTCATCGGCTTGTAGACCGTATAGGCGACCACCACCATCTCCTTGTCTCCGGCACAGGACGCAAGAAGCGTCACGAGCATCAGAGCGCACAGCATAAATGCAAATAGCTTTTTCATTTTCGTATCTCCTTTTCACACTGTTGTTTTAGCGTGGTAAAATGATAGCATATTATTTGTCTTTTGTCAAGCATTTTCCGGGAATCGGTCCGGAGTTTTTTTAGGAAGAGAGAATCGCAGCGCTCTACAGCGGGAATACGGAAAAAGAAATTTCATGCCAAAGGAAAAAGCCGCTCCGGAGAGCGGCTTTTTCCTTTGTTTTTTCAGATATAGATCTTGGATACAAAAATCAGCGGCAGGAGCCAGAAAAGCTGATACAGCGCGGGATACAGTGAAAGCATCCCTGTCGACGCTCCGGTAAACAAAACGAGCGCCATCACGGCGATCCCCAGAACGGACGCCACAATTTTCAGCACAAGATTCGTTTTCCCTACATTGACAAGCTTATCGCAAAGCAGCAGCGTGCGGACCATGTCCTTTGCCGAGCCGACGGAAACCACCCCGCCTTTTTCAGCAGAAACGGTCTCCGTTTTCTCCTCCGGCAGCACGCCCTTCATGATCCGGATGGGATACCGGTCGGGATCCATTTTATTGTCATAGAGAATGCCGTCATCGATGCAGGGGTCTGCCGTCCGGATAGAAGCACAGATCCCAGCATCCATCAAATGGCGGATAATATAAACAAAATCGGAAGTCGTGTTGTACTGGATATAAAACTTCGCGATGATCACCTGCTCGCAGGCAAGATAAAGGATCCGCCTGTTCGAGCGGCCCTCGCATTCCTCGTCGCCGTCCTCCGGCATCGTCTCAAAGCATTGGCTTTCCATATAGGCGGGACGGCCAACGACGATATTTTTGCCGTCTACTACTGCGCAGATTCCCTCGTTCGCCATTTCGCGGATCTCTACATCCTCAGAAATAACGGAGTTGAGCGTCGCCTGCCGGAATACCGTAGCAAGCGGCCCGCCGAGCCGTGAAAATACGCTCGAAGCGTAATATACGACATTCTCGATATTTCGGTCCGCGTAGATTTTGATGCCGCGGATCTTGATTTTTCCAGCCGGGAACGCATCCTCGTCACGGAATGCCATCACTCCGGTATTCTCATATTCCTCCGGCGTCCGGTCGCCCACCAAAGCGGAATGATAGGTATACGCCCTGCGGGACGCAAGATAAACAGGATAGGAATAGGAAAGAAACGCCGCAAACGGAGCGCTCATGAGAAAAGCCGCATATGCCGCGCCCAAGCTTTCCGCAGCGGTAAGCTCCATTGCGAATTTTGCAAGGAAAAAGAACAGTACAGCAACACCGAAGCTGACGGGCACAAAGATCTTCAGCAGCGATTTGGACTTCGGCTTCTCTCTTCTTCTTGCAAAGAAATCCGTCACGAAATCGGTTTTCTGAATGGAGGCGATCTGAGCCCCCTCTCCCAGATATTCCGCGAACTCCGATTCCTCCGGCATCACGATCTCACTTTCCGAATCCGAACGGGCAAGCACCTTCTTCACCTTTCCGGAGGATACGATCTTAAAGGAATATACATCGCGGCGCAGGGAAATGAAAAGACTGACCGTATTTAAGAATACGCACACGGCAAAAGCAAAATTATACATCTGCGGCATCTCGTATGCGGGCGCCGCGAATACCGTCACAAGCGTAGTGACGACCGACAGAAGAAATCCGATCAACGTAATGGAATCTACATCGAATTCAAATCTTACAAGGGATTTCACCGCAGCAATCAGACGATCCAGCACCAGAGCCGCACACGCAAAGGAAAACAGCCAGTCCAGAGCAACGAAATTGTCCTTGCCGCCGAGCATTTCGGCAAGCGCCGGCACGTTTTCCAGCAGCAGAAGCAAAACCGCGAGAGCGCCTGCCGCGATCATCCGAATCTTAGCAAACGTATATTTGGATTTAAACGTTTGAAAAACCGCCTTATTCTGCTCCGGGCTCCGGTATTCAAATTCGCCGGGCTCCCCCTCCTGCACGGACACGGGAGCCGCCTCTTCCCCGTCCAGCTCTCGCGCCGTAATTTCCTCGGTCGACTGAAAATCTTCCGTATCGCCCAGCGAAAACTCATCGAACAGCTTCTCCGAATCCTTCGTCGCTTCCTTTTGCGGATTGAGTCCGAACGCCTTCATCATCGCCGTGTCGGACGGGATCTCGGCTTCCTGCGACGCATCCTGCTCCGCCGGCGTCTGCTGCTCCCCCTGCTCTGTGCGGGCAGCAGGGGATTCCTCCGCTTTCGGCTCGTACGCAGTCAAATTTTCCGACGTATCGGCCATATGGTAATCGCCCGTATCTGCTGCGCAGGTCCCGTCGGTCTCCTCGGTCCCGTCGAAGGACTCCTTTTTCACGGGGAAATCGCCTGTCGTGATGGCATCTATGTATTTCTCCGCCTCGTCGATATTCTTTTCCACGTCTGTTTTCGGCGTGGAATCTACGCCTGACCGCTGTTCGGCATCCAAAATCTTCTGATGGATGCTGTCGTATCCGCTTTCCCCGGAAGAAGCCTTCTCTGCGCCGAGATACTTGTTAAACAGATTCTGCAGCTCCTCTTCGCTGATCTCTCCTGTGTCCTGCGGACGTCTGTCTCTTTTCGCCTTCGTTTCCGCCGCCGCGGTATATTCCACGACGTCCGGATCGTCGGCATCCGTATCTTCTATGCTGTCGAGGTTTTTCATCGCGCTTTTTTCCGCCTCCACACGGGTGACATCGTACCGGTTGTTCAGCCGACGCAAAAGTCCCTGTGCCGAATTCTCAAGCTCATCATAAGACTTTTTGCCGGTCTTATCGCTCTTCTCCATGGAACTACCCTCCCAAAATCAATCTATTCTATATCGTGTTCGTTTCGCTTTTTCTCTGTTTCTCGGATGCCGCATACAAAAGGACCGCCGCTGCCGCCGATACGTTCAGCGAGCTTACCCTTCCATACATGGGAACCGAAACGGCAAAATCACATTTTTCCCTTACAAGGCGGGAAATCCCGCACCCTTCGTTTCCCAATACGATGGCGCAGGCGCCGTCAAAATCGACCTCCGAATAACGTCTGCCGTCCGCGCTTGCGGCATATACCCAGACGCCGAGCCGCTTCAGCTCATCGACAGCGGCGGCGATGTTGGATACCTTTGCGATCGGCACATACGCCGCGGCGCCCGCCGAAGCCTTGAATACGGTCTGACCGATCGCCGGACAATGCCTTTTGGAAATGACCACGCCATGCGCGCCCGCGCCGTCCGCGCTGCGCAGGATCGCGCCGATATTATGCGGGTCCTCGATGCCGTCACAGACAACAATCAGCGGCGGCTGTCCCTTTGCCCGCGCACCGCTCACCATATCGGCAAGGGAGACATAGGAAAGCGCGCCGGCAACAGCAGCAACGCCCTGATGGGCATTTCCCTGCGCCAATGTGTCGAGCCGCTTTTTATCCACTTCTAAAACAGGGACCGCCTGCGATTTGGCAAGCGAAAAAATCTTGGAAATGGAACCTTCCCGCTCTCCGCGCTGGACATACAATTTTTCAATCGTCCGGCCGCTTTCAAAAAGCTCCAGCACAGGATTTCTGCCCACTACGACCATCGGCTCCCGGCCATCGTCCCCGCTATGAATCTCATTTTTTTCCATCGTCTCTCATCCGGCCGGCGCCATTCCGCGCGGCGCCTTCTCTTTCTTTCAGCGTTTGTTAGTTCAACACAAAAAACCGAAGCGTTTCGTCAAGTGACAAAAGGCGTACAAGCGCCGTATTCTCCGTCTCTGAATACGGGATCTTCCATTCCCCGTCGCGCTGTTCAAAAAGAACGTCTATCGTCTCCTCCGTCATAAAGTCCTGCGCTATCGTCCCCTCGTCCAGCATCCGCGTTATCAGCTCGCCTGCCGTCTCTCCGGAAACCAAAATTTCGGCATCGGCATATTCAAGAATTTTCTGCATATCCGGAATGGTCACCTCGATTGTAAACGTCCAGCGCCCGTCGGAAGCCTGTGTCTGCGATTCGACTGTATAGCTCAAATGGGAATAGAGACGGCGCAGGACCTCCTGCTCCGAGGGATCCAATTCTTCCTTATCCTCTGTCAGCCGCTCGCCAAGGGAAGCCGCCGTTTCCGGCGTCATCATCTCCGTCATCGCATCGATTTTCCATTCTCCCGCCGCCGTCAAAAACGTATCCGCAGGAGAGGCCGAAGCAGAGCAGCACGCAAACAGGACAAGCAAGGAAAGAAGAAAAAGCAAGGAAACAGCCCTCTTCATACTTCACACTCTCTTATTTCAAAATACAGAACAGGATTTTTTTCAAAATCCCGCCTATTTTTGATATTATACCACAAGATATTCCATTTGTACATATTTATTTTCTGGGAATTTTAAATTTTCAGAAAAATTTTAGGAAAAACAGCCGATTTTCCCCGCGCGATAAAAAAGCGGCCATCGCTTGGCGTCATACAAGCTTTTTGTAACGAGGGCATAGAAAGGGCGGACCTCAGTCCGCCCTTTCTATGCCCTCTTATGAGAGCTCCTTTTTCCGGATCCTTTTTTTCATCCTGCGCACATCCCGCAGCATCTTCAGGGAATCGCGCATCACATTCACCTTCGATTCCCTGTGGTTGACAATCTTCACCGGCATCTCCTCGATTTTCAAGCCCAGCTTGTTCGCAATCATGAGGACCTCCAAATCGAATGCGAACCTGTCCACCTCACAGTGGGGAAAGATCCGCTGCGCCGCCGCGCGCCGGAAGCCCTTGATCCCGCACTGGGAATCCGAGAGACGGAAGCCTGCGGCTATTTTGATCATCCGGATATAGGTCTTGGAGGCAAGCTTTCGGATCCATGTATATCCTTCATATCCATCCTTCGACAAATTTCTCGAACCAACGACGATATCCGCGTCCGACTGCGAAAAAATGTCCGCCATTCTTCCCAGCGCCTCCGTACCGTAAGCGTTGTCGCAGTCCGTAAACAAAACGACGTCGCCCGCCGCCGCCAGCATCCCCGTACGCACGGCATAGCCTTTTCCGCGGTTCGGCGTATAGGAGCACAAACGAATGCGCGGCTGCGACTGTGCAGCCCGCTCCACCGCCGCCGCACATCCGTCCGCCGAGCCGTCATCTACGAAAATCAGCTCCCAGTCCTCGAACCTTGCCGCCATATACTCCGAAAAAGTCTTGACGGCATCCTCAATGATCGAGCTCTCATTATACATTGGGATTACCAGAGAAATCTTCATATCGCTTCCCTCCTTACACCGCGCCAACAGCGGTGCGCACCCCTATCCGGGCGCTTTCCATATGCCTTAGTTTCAAAGCTGCCTGCCAAAAAAATTCCCGGGCGCCTGTCCGCCGCATCAGTACAAAGTATTGACTGCGATCCTGTCGTAAATCTTCTGATCGATGGGAACGCTCGACGTATTCTGCCGATAGCTCTCTACAATCGTAAGATATCTGCTGTAATGCGGTGTCGTATATTCTGCTCCCACATAAGGATAGCCATATATCGCCTCGGCAACCGTGCTGTTTCCACAAACATATTCGAGATCAAAGTCGAGCCGCTTAAAAATGGCAAAGTATCCGGTGTAATCGTCCTCGTCCCCGGAAATGATATCGCTTGTCCCGCCCATCTCGAGCGCCTTGACCGCATTCAGCGTTACAGAGCCGACAGAATCCCCCGTTGAGGATCCGACGACCGCCCCGTAAATATCGAGGTAAAGCTCGCTCTCATAATCGCTGTTGGAATATTCCTCGATCACCTTGTCGATGTCCTCGCCGGCAAGAAGCGCCTCGTGTGCATTTTCAATCGCAGCGCGCGCCTGCGCTTCCGCTGCGGAATCTCCCTTTGTATACTGCACGACGACCTGTTTATAATGGTAATAGCTTTGATCAAGATAATCAGAAAGGTCCGGCGAAAGGGCAAGCTTCAATTTCTGCTCCAAGGCCGATCTGTAATAAGAGAATTCAAAGTACTCCGGCGTCATGCCGCCCGCGATCTCAAGCGACTTGCGGTACAGCTCCTCCGCATACTCCTCTTTGGTCCCGTCGTAGTCGGCTTCGGATTCGTCGATCTGATCGATATAAGTCTGAATTTTTTTCTGATAATCGTCGTAAAACGCCTGCTTGTCCTCCTCCGTTATCGAGATCCCATATTTTTCCCCAAGCGCAACAAGGCTGTAGTAATCAATCAGGATATCCTCGGTCACTTCTTTTATCGCAGCCGTTTTTTCCGCTTTCGATGCGATTTTGGTATTGCCATCCTCATCTACGATCGTGTCCGGCGTGACTCCCTTTAAATAGACAAAAACCGCGCGGTACGTATCGAACGGGACGTCATATACCTTTTCGCCGTCTCCGGCGTCAATGGTGAGCCTCAGCACATAATCCACGTCGATCCTGCCGCCATACCAGGCGTACAGCCCCGGCGCCCGTTCTCCGCAGCCGGCGCAAAGGAGCAAAAGCATGGCAAGCACCGCAAACAAGCATACTGCTTTACAAAATTTTTTCATTTGAACCTCCGATAGGTTTGAAACAAAATCCCCGCCAGGCAAGCGGGAGCCCGGCTTTTTCAGTGCTGTGGACACAAGCCAGTCATTTCACAAATCCCCCCTTGAAAAAGCACGAAAGAGCACAATACCGGAGGAAATCCCCGCCTGGGACGGCAGCCGCGCCGTTCCGGGCGGAATTTTGATTTCATCCGCAGGTATATTCTATTGTATCATACATCTTCCGCATTTTCAATTCCATTTTTTATTTTTAACATATTGTTAGCAAATATTTCGGAAATAATCGCGTTTTTCAGGGAATCCACCTTGGAAAAATCCATAGCGGAGCTATAGATTTTTTCCGTTTCGGCATGCAGGCGCCCTGCTTCGGCGAGCGCCTCCAGGGCTCCCTGCATCAAGGAAGCTGAGCAGCGCTTGGAAAAACGCAGCCTGCCGCGGTGCGAAGCGAGGTATTCCTTGGAAATAAATCTTGCGATGTTGATGGTCTTATCCGCCGGCAGCTCTCTGCCCTCCTCGCATACGGCGAAAAGGACATTTTCTCCCTCCACAAATATCCCCTCCGTCCGCGTTCGGATCAGCGGCGTCTGACATACGGTCATAGCAAAGCCCGCGCCCTCCAGCGCCATGCGAAGCCTGCCCATAAAAAGATAGCCCAGTCCGTATCTGTCTGTGACGGCATAGGTTTTGTCTGCCTTACGGAAAAGCGTGTCAAACGAAACATACCCCTGTGTCCCGATAGCGGACAGATAGCGGCGGGAGACGCCGCCTCGTGCGGCCCGCTTCATGGAAGAAACGAGCCTTGCGATCACGGCATCCGCCTTTGAAGCAAGGAACGCCGGTGCGGACAGCTCAGAGATCTCCCGCTCCATGCGCCCCGCGGCGGAAAGGTAGCGGTATGCCCTGCGGTAAAGCGCCTGCTTTTCCGATATTTGTGCGATGATTTTCTCGCGCCGCCTCTCCAGCTTTGCAAAATCAAATGCGTCGCCAAGATTCACAATCCTTTCCACGGCGCCGGGATAGGAAGGATCCGTCATGTGCGGCGCCGTCCCGTCGAGCACCGCGATGCCGAGCGCAGGGATCAGAACGCCGTCGAGCGACCCCGTGTCCGACGAGCAGTAATCATATTCCACGTCATATCCGTTCGCTTCGGCAGCAAAGCCGACCCCGCGCATGAGCGTCGATTTGCCCGTGCCGGGACCTCCCTTGAGAATATAAATGCGCTTCAGAGCTTCCGGCGAAAAAATTTCCGGGAACAGACTGTAGAATCCCTCTTCCGTATTGGCGGCGGCAAAAAACTTGGTTGTACAATTCTCCATTCGCTCCTCTTTCCCCGCCGCTCGTGCCCGCCCGTTGGGCGGCGCGCCCTCCTCTCAAGAATCGGCGCATTCGGCCGCGCGGCAGCTCTCAGTGTTTTCACTGCATTGTATGCAAAAATGTTTTCTGCCGCCAATCCTTTTTTAGAAAAAGATCGCCTCTTTTCTGACAAATTTTCAATTTTTACTTGACAGATCTCATAAGGTCGGTGTATAATAACCGCGGAGAAAATTGTTCTCTTGTACCTTTTTGATGCGGAGGGAGGGATTAAGATGGCTGAAATCAGAGTGAAAGAAAACGAATCGCTTGACAGCGCTCTTCGCAGATTCAAAAGACAGTGCGCTCGCTCCGGTGTGATCGCCGAGGTCAAAAAAAGAGAGCACTACGAGAAACCCAGTGTTAAGCGGAAAAAGAAATCAGAAGCGGCAAGAAAGCGTAAATTCAAGAGCTGATTGCAGCACAAACATGCCTCACGAAGCCTTGCGCTCCGGGGGGCTTTTGTTTTTTCCCGTTAAACCGGGCACGATCGGGGAATAATACCGGAAGAAAAGGAAACAAAATGAAAAAAGACTATCTTGAAATCGCAAAAATCATCAATACGCACGGTGTGCGCGGCGCGGTAAAGCTCGAACCCTGGTGCGACCATCCAGACCTTCTCAAAAGGATCAAAAGGCTTTATCTGGAAAACGGCAGCTCCTTTGCCGTTGCCGGCGTCAAAAGCTTGAACGGCGGCTATCTTGTCGCGGAGCTTTCCGGAATCGATACCGTCGAGAAGGCAATCCCGCTGAAAAACAAGGTGCTCCTTGCCAAACGGGAGGACATCCCCGTCCCGAAGGGCGCTCACTTTATTTGCGATCTTATTGGCCTTCCCGTCATCGATGCCGAAACGAACCGGCAGTACGGTACGCTGGAGGATGTCATACAGAACACTGTTCAGGAGCTGTACGCGGTCAAAACGCCGGACGGAAGCACGGTCCTGCTGCCTGCCGTTCCTGCCTTCATTCAAAAAATCGACGAAGAAGCCGGCATTTTCGTCACTCCGATCGACGGCTTTTTCCACTGACGGAGGGACGCCATGCGCTTTGACATCCTAACGCTGTTTCCCGAACTTATCGAGACCATCCTTTCCGAGAGCATCATCGGAAGAGCAAGGAAAGCCGGGATCTTGGACATCCGCACCTACAACATCCGGGATTATTCCAAGGACAAGCACCGCCGCGTCGACGATACGCCGTACGGCGGCGGACGCGGGATGCTGATGAGTCCCGTTCCGATCTACGACTGCTATCTTGCGGCGACCGCAAAAGAAAACAATCCTGCAAAAAGGCGCCGTGTGCTCTACATGTCCCCGCAGGGACAGGTACTCCGTCAGGACAAGGTGCGCACACTTGCCGCAGAATACGACGATCTCGTTATTCTCTGCGGCCATTACGAGGGCGTGGATCAAAGGATTCTCGATGAAATCGTGGACGAGGAGATCTCCATCGGCGATTTTGTCCTGACCGGCGGGGAGCTCCCCGCCTGCCTGCTTGTGGACGCCGTATCCCGCATGATCCCGGGTGTGCTCTCGGACGCAGAATGCTATGAAAAGGAAAGCTTCTCCGAAGATGGGCTGCTGGAATATCCGCAGTATACCCGCCCCTATGAATTCCGCGGCAGACGCGTGCCGGATATCCTGCTCAGCGGACATCACGCCAACATCGAAAAATGGCGCAGAGAAAAAGCCTTGGAAAAGACACGGGAATCACGTCCCGACCTATTGGAAAACGGTCCGGCGTCCTGCTCTAAGGAACATCAAACATAAACTTGCCGCAAAGCGGCGGAAAGGACAGCCATGGCCCTATCGGAAACGCATGCAAAAAAAGCCGGCTTCACCGTAGCCGCCATGGTCGCCGCGACGCTTTTCGCAAAGCTGCTCGGAATGGCGCGTCAGATCCTCATCGCAGGTATTTTCGCCGACAGTCTGGAGGGCGTCGCCTTTGCGGCGGCGTCCAAGATCCCATTCGCCATATTCGATATGCTCTTTTCCGCCGCCGTGCTCGGCTCGTTCATCCCCATCTACCGCGGGGCGCTCTCCTCGCAGCCGGAGCGGGCGCAGAAATTTTCCTCTTCTTTTTTTGCCGGTATCGCGGTACTGACCGCGGGGACCGCCGTGCTCGGCATGATTTTTGCCCGCGAGATTCTTTTCCTTTCGGCGCCGAATCTTGACGATAAGACGGCGGCGCTTGCCGCGGATCTTCTGCGCATCATGTTCCCCGCCATGGTTTTCGCCGGTGCCGCCTATACGCTCATCGGCATCCTGCAGTCCCACGAAAGCTTTATCCTGCCCTCCCTTGTCAGCGCCGTCTCCAATCTCGTTATCATAGCGGCTCTGCTTTTCTACCGCAATGCGGACAGGACATCCGCCGTATACGGTCTTTCCGCCGCCTATCTCGTTTCCTGGGCGGTGCAGTTTCTCACGATGGCGGTCCCTCTGCTTCGCCGTCACCGCTTTCCCCGTCCCGCTGCCGATTTCAAAAATCCGGACCTTCGCCTTTCGGTAAAGCGCTCTCTTCCGGTCATGCTCGGCTCATGGCTTATTCCGGTCGGCACGCTCACGGCAACGTTTTTTTCCTCGTACATCCCGGCTCAGACGAGCGGGGCCGCCATCGTGATCTTTGATTATGCTTTTTCCGTCTATTCGATCATCGCCGGCGTCCTGACCTACGGCGTGTGCAATTATATTTTTCCCAAGCTTTCGGAAAAAGCCGCTCTCGGAGACACGGAAGGATTCTCCGCATCCGTGCGCGGCGGGCTCTTCGCTGCGCTCGCTCTTATCCTTCCGGCCGCGGCCGGGACCTTTATCCTCTCCGAGGATGGGATCCGCCTTTTGTATCTGCACGGAGATTTTACAGAGGAGCTTACCGCCGCGGTTTCCGGAAGCCTCAGGATGCTGACGCTTGCGATGCCGGCTTACTGCGTCATCGAGCTTCTCAGCCGCGTTTTCTATTCCTGCGGCAAGGTCCGGTATCCGATGTACGCCGCTGTCTGCGGAATGCTCACGGGATTTCTCTGCTCCCTTGCTCTGCTGTTGTCCGACAGCCTGACAACCGCAGGCGCGGCGCTTTCCATCGCTCTCGGTCAGATCACGGCCGCCGCCGCGCTGTTTTTCTTCTGCCGCCGCGCCATCCCGGGGATTTTTCCCCGCAGAGGGCTCTCAAAAGCGGTTTGGACGTCCTTGTCCTTTCTGGCATCCGCGGCCGTTATGGCGGCCGTTCACCATTTGCTGAGCAAAAAATTTGTAAATTTTGGCGCTTTCGGAAATTTTCTTGTCATAGCTATTGTTTTTCTTGCGGGAGTTGTGGTATATTTAATATGTATGATCGTGACCAAAACCATTGCATATCCCAGACTGGGACAGAATCGAGGTGAAGCAGATGGCGGGCGGCGATAAAAAACGGATCCGGCCGAGAATCGCGGCCATGTTCCGCAGTTCCTTTTTTATCTATTACCTCACCAAATTTTCGGAATTTCTATATAATGCAGTAGCGGTCAGTATTTTCGGATATATCATGACTTCATACGACAAGCTGACGGATGCGTTCGCCTCCTCCTGGATCGTGACGAAGATCCAGGCCCTGCAAAGGAACCGCGGCGGCGCTTCCGTGAAAAAGGCCAAATATACCGTCGCACGCTCCTATGAGAACAGCTACCTGCTCTCCCGGCTGCGCCGGCTCTCCAAGGCTCTGCTGCTCACCCACGTCAATACCCTCGGCCTGTTTCTGTTTTCGTTCGGATTTTATATCATCACCATCCAGCTCCTCAAGCAATATACCTTTCATATGGAGGATCTGAATCCGTATTCTCTGGTTGCCGGCATCGCCATTATGGGGCTTTCGGTCCTCATGTTCTTTTCCAAGAAGAACATTGCCGGCGCCGTTTATGAGAGTAAGATCCTGCACTTCATCCTGTTCGATTTTCTCGGACTGCGGGTCCTTGCGGTCGCGGAGGCCGCAGGAGCGGATGCGCGCCGCGGCTTCAACATCCCGTTTATCCTCGGCATGGTATTCGGCGTCCTTTCGATTTTCATCGAGCCTATCTATCTTGTCGCCGGACTTGGGCTTGCGCTGCTCGCCGCCCTTATCCTGTCGTCGCCGGAAGCGGGGATCCTTCTTGTATTTCTCGTGCTTCCCTTTCTCGGTACCATGGCGCTTGTCGGGGGACTGGCGCTGATTGTCCTTTCCTATGTCCTGAAGCTCCTCTGCGGCAGGCGCGTCATCAAATTCGCCCTTGTGGATTTCGCGGCGATGGCCTTTCTTGTTTTTCTGTTTTCCGGCGGGATCTTTTCGGTCGATTCGTCCAGCGTTTCCAAGATGCTCGTATTCGTATGCTTCATGCTCGGATATTTTGTCGTAAAAAATACGGTCCGTTCTCCCGCTCTTGTACGCAAATGCCTGTATTCGCTTTCCGTATCGAGCGTGCTTGTTTCCTTCTACGGCCTCTATCAGAACTTTTTTGAAACGCCGTCCACCGTCTGGCAGGACACCGCCGTATTCTCCGAGATCCGCGGCCGCGTCGTTTCTACCTTCGCCAATCCCAATGTACTCGGCGAATATTTGATCTTGATTTTTCCCATTATCCTTGCTCTGATGGTGACAGCGAAGCACTCCAATGAGCGGTTTGCCATGCTCATCGCGGCGGCGGCAAGCTGCGCCTGTCTCGTTTTCACCTGGTCCCGCGGCGCATGGCTTGGCTTTGCCATATCTCTTGTTCTATTCTGCTGTCTTTCCAGCAAGCACTTCTTTACGGCCGGTATTTTTGCCATCCCGTTTGTCGCGCTGTTCCTCTTCTTTGGCTCCGGGACCTCCCTTGTACGGCGCTTCACCACGCTCGGTGACAGCTCGACCTCCTACCGTCTCGGAATCTGGCAGGGCGTGCTGCTTATGCTTGCCAATACCTTTTATTTCGGCATCGGGATCGGAGAAGGCGCATTTGCCGAGGTTTATCCGTTTTATGCGCTCTCCGGCATCGAAACCGCTCCCCACAGCCACAGCCTGTATCTGCAGATCCTAACGGAGCTTGGCATTTTCGGACTTCTCGCCTTCTGCCTCTTTATTTTCCTGTTCGCGCAATGCTCCCTTACCTTCTGCAAAAATGCCGTATCGAAGGTCAATAAGACCCTCTGCCTTGGCATCTTCTGCGGGATCACCGCTTTTCTCGTCCAGGGACTTACGGACTATGTTTGGTATAACTACCGTTTGTTTCTTCTGTTCTGGATGATCGCAGGACTTGGGATCGCTCATATCTTCACAGCAAAAAATACCGTGGAGGAATCCCGGCAGTTCTATTACTAAGCCACCTTTCCGTGCCGTCGGCGGCGGCACAGCGGTTCTCCGCACAGGAGAAAGCCACAAAAATCTCCGCCGGGAAAAGAGCTGTATCATGAATCACGACAAACAAAAGCCGCGCTTTAATTTCATCGACGTTCTGATTATTCTCATCATCTTAGCCGTAGTGGGCGCAGCCGTCTATTTGATCGCATCCGAAAACGCAGCGCAGCGCCGTGCGGAAAACGCCAACATCGAATTCACCGTCAGGATCTCGTCGGTCGATGCGGAATATCTGTCCTCGATTACAGAAGGACAGACGGTAAAGGACTCCGAGACCGGCGCCGTTCTCGGGACCATACGCTCCGTAAGGACAGAAAATGCGAAATACTACGGAAATACCGCAGTTCCCTCCGAGAGCGGCTATACCATATCCACCTCGGAATATGAAGACAAATATGATGTCTATGTCACCATATCCGCCTATGCCAAGGAAGATGAACGCGGGATCTACTCCGTCGGCAGCACGCGCGTTCTCGTCGGCTCGGCCGTATATTTCAAGGTGCCCTCTTTCGCCTCCGTTTCTTATATCGTTGAATTCTCTGCCGCTTCCCAATAACGGCGCAGGAAAGGAGTGTTTATGGCAAACCCAACAGAAACCAAAAAGTCCGGCGCACGCTTCAACGTTTTCGATGTCATCATCATTTTGGCACTTGTCGCGTGCATCGCTGCCATTATCGTGCGCGCCTATTTTACCGCTAACATAAAGAATGATTTTACCACGGCGCAGGTCGAGTTTATTGTAAGCGGCGTTTCGGAATATACGGCCCAGGCCCTTCAGGAAGGTGGGGCAGGACGCGCGCTCTATCTTGCCTCCGGAGATGATGAAATCGGTACGATCGATACGGTGTCCTGCACTGCCTCCGAGATTTACGCCGAGGATGCTGCCGGTGCGCTCATCCTGCTGCCTCATCCGGATAAAAAGGATATCCGCGGCACCGCAACCCTGCGCGGCATATGGACGGACGACGGCTTTATGATCGACGGAACCGTTCCTGCTACCGTCGGGAAAAGCATCAGCGTCTATACGCAGGACGCTGCATGCTCCATTACCATAACCGCCGTGATTCGACCGGAATCGTGACTTTTTGAATTTATTGCTGGATATCATGACTTTTTTGAAAAAACTATTGATTTTATGGAACATTATTGATATAATAGTTAATAATGAATGCGTGATTCGCTGTTCATTTCCGTAAAAGTTAGCTTGAATCATTCAAACAGGAGCGATGTAAAATGATTTCCAGAAATATCACGATCAAAAATAGTGTCGGTCTTTACGCAAGACCTGCGACTTTTTTCATACAAAAGGCAAACACCTATAAAAGCTCCATCTGGATTCAGAAGGATGACCGGCGCGTCAATGCCAAAAGCTTGCTCGGCGTGCTTTCCATGGCAATCACGGGGGGATCGACCGTAACGCTGATTGCCGACGGACCCGATGAAACCGAGGCGCTCAACGGACTGGAGCTGCTTGTCAGCACGGAGCTTTGAGTCCGTACTTTTTCTAAAATACACGGCGGCAGATGGATGTACGCATAAAATGCGGCGCGTTCTCTGCCGTTTTTTTGTACCGGAGGGATTATGGTAAAGCCTGATTATGCCGCAAGGCTGCGGGAAAAAGCCGCGGCGCTTCCGCTTTCGCCCGGCGTTTATATCATGCGCGATCCCGCAGGCAAGGTCATTTACGTCGGGAAATCGCGCGCCATCAAAAACAGGGTCTCCCAATATTTTCACGAAAACGGCGTGACAAGTCCCAAGACCGACGCCATGACCTCGCATATTTTCGATTTTGACTATATCCTCTGCGATACGGA
Organism: uncultured Clostridia bacterium; assembly: GCA_944381075.1. GTDB lineage: Bacteria > Bacillota > Clostridia > Oscillospirales > CAG-272 > QALR01. Next base: position 42,808 of record CALWJT010000023.1, on the reverse strand, counting down.
AATCGAAGCGCTGACGCTGGAAAACAGTCTCATCAAGCTCTATCATCCCCGCTATAACATCAAGCTCAAGGACGACAAGTCCTATCCGTATCTCAAGGCAACGGTCGGAGAAGAATATCCGCGCTTTCTCATGACAAGACGCAGGGATGCCGACAAAGCGAAATACTTCGGACCCTATACCAGCACCGCGACCGTCTACGGGATCATCTCCGCTATGCAGAAAACCTTCGGTCTGCCCTCCTGCCGGCATATGTTCCCGCGCGACCGGGGACGGGTGTCGAGCTGCGTCTACAAACAGCTCGGCTGCGTCGCGCCCTGCGATCCGAACGTTTCCCCGGAAGCATACAGAGAAGCGTTTTCCGAAGCGGTCGCCTTCCTTTCCGGCAATTATCAGGAAATCGTTGCCGCTCTTACCGAAAAAATGAACTTCGCCGCGGAAAATCTCGCTTACGAGGCTGCCGCCGCCTATCGCGACAGAATCCAAGCGGTAAGAAAGCTGGAGGAAAAGCAGAAGGTGGTGGCAAGTCCGGACACGGAGCGCGATATCGTCGCATGGCATGCAGCAGATCCCGTATCCGCGATCTGCGTATTTTATATCCGCGGGGGAAAGCTCATCGATTCCGAGCTTTTTTACTTCTCCGGCGGAGAGATCCTCGACAGTGCGGCGGTCGCCTCGTTCCTCTACGAGCTTTACACAAGGCGTGAGGACATCCCCAAGGAGATCGACCTTTCCGACGCCATTGCTGACGAGGACATGGAAGCCCTTGCCGCATGGCTCAGACAAAAGGCCGGAAGCCGCGTCCTGCTTCGCACCCCCGCGCGCGGGGAGACGCGCCGTCTCTGCGACATGGCAAGGGAAAATGCGGGACAGCGCGCGGCGGAGTACGCGCGTTCGCTGGAAAAGGACGAAAAAGCCCTTGTGCGTCTTGCCGCGCTCTGCGGCCTTGAGACCGTACCGGAACGGATCGAGGCGTTCGACATCTCGAATTTCGGGGACGAAAATATCACCGCCGGAATGGTGGTCTATGAAAACGGGAAGCCTAAAAAAAGCGATTACCGGCTTTTCCATATCAAATCCGTTTCGGGGCGCGACGATTACGCCTCCATGCGGGAGGCGGTCTCCCGTCGAATCGCGCATCTCGGTGACAAGGATGCTGTCCGTCCGGATCTTCTGCTCATCGACGGAGGCGAAGCGCACCGCAGCGCCGCCGCCGAGGTACTCGCCGCGGCAGGGGAGGAGATCCCCGTTTTCGGCATGGTCAAGGATGAATATCACAAAACGCGCGCACTGGTCGGCAAAGACGGGGAAATCTCCATTGCGGCGGAGCGGTCGGTCTATACCCTGATCTATAAGATACAGGAGGAGGTACACCGCTTCACCGTTTCCAAAATGAGCGCAGCCAAAAGGAAAACGGCTAAGACCTCCGTTTTGGAAAGCGTGCGCGGCGTCGGCAAGGCGCGAGCACGTGCCCTGCTGGCAAGATTCGGCGGACTTGCCGGCGTCAAAGCCGCTGATAAGGAATCGCTATGCACGGTCCCCGGCATCACGCCGGAGACGGCAGACCGCATTTTGCAGTTTTTCCAGAAGAGGCCCCACGGCTCTTGAGCATTTCCCGCCGCAGATACCGCCAAGCTTTCGAATCCGCCTGATGCCATCGCTTTGTTCAAAAAATTAACGGCAAAAAAACGGCTCCTGCATTCCCCACAAGGGACTTTGCAGGAGCCGCTTGCTTGTTGTCCGGATCAAAATCATCCCCGGCCGCTTCTTCCGCCTTGTACGGCCGCCATATACGCTTTCGGGATGCCGGCAGGCTCAGGTCTCCTGAACCGTGCCCTGATACAGGCGCACGATATCGTTCAGCACCTCAAGATATGTGAAATCCTTATGATAGGCAATGTTCATTTCCCGCATCATGCTCAAATTTTCAATGGGGAGAATCGTAAGCTTTCCCTTGCGCACATCGCCGATACAAGCGCTGCGCGGCAGGATGGACACGCCGAAATCCTTTCTGACCAGTTCCTTTATCGTCGCGACATTATCCACCTCCAAGGAAACATTGAAATTCTCTATCAGCTCGTTCATGCTGACAAGCGTCGCCTCAAACAGCTGCCGCGTCGCGGAGGAGGGCAGCCTTAAAATCATATTTTCCTTTTTCAGCTCCTGGATCGTCACCATCGATTGCTTGGAAAGCGGATTTTCATTGCACAGCACACATACAAGATAGTCGGTATCCAGCATAAAATAATTGAGCTTGGAGGACAGGCGCTTCCCTTCGACAATGGCGATATCCAGCTCATAATTTTCCAGCATATCATAAAGATTATTGATGGTATCCGTAAGAATCGTTATCGTTACATTGGGATTTTGGCTCGCATATTTTGCCAGCACCTCCGTGATGGTGTTATTTTCAGAGGTATGGGTGATTCCGATCCGAAACCGGGAAATATGCTTTTGCTCATCTGCGATCTTTTGAAGCATCTTCTCGTGCAGGGCCTTGAGCCTTCGCGCGTATGTCACCGCGATTTTTCCTTCCTGCGTCAGCTTAAAATCGCCTTTTCCCCGAAGAAACAGCCTTGCGCCGCACTCTTTTTCCAGCTGATTGATATGGTGGCTCACAGCCGGCTGGGTCAGCGACAAAATCTCCGCCGCCTTAGTAAAATTCCCGCAGTCCGCGACCACGAGAAGGGTCTCCAGCTTCACATCTAACATAAAAACGCTCCTTTTATAAATTATATTTATAGAATGAAAAAAAAGTATAATTTGACTTTATCGCATTTTTATTATATCCTAACTTATATCCAATTGCAAGAAAAAGAAGCCGGAAAGTCTTTCCGCCAATTTTCAGGCAAAAGTCGAAGGATTTTACCGGCAAGCAGCGAGCCGGCCGGCGCCGCCGCGGCGGTGCGTTCAGAATCAATGGGATGCTGGAGAGCTCCGTGCCTTGGCATCCATTTTTCTCCATCTCTTGCGCTATGACGCTGACCCTTCGCTTTTTCCATGAAAAGGACAGATAAACTCAATTTTTTGCACCGCTTCCACAGGCTCTGTTCCAGAGCCTGTGGAGCGCGGCTTTTTTATCGATTCTAACAGAGAGCCGTCGGCTCTTATGAGGTATTTTTTATGATCCAGTCGTTTTATGAAAAATTAAAGGAACAATCCCCTGTCGCCGTCATCATCATATCCATTGCGATCATGCTGTTTTCCGGCTTTCTGCTGACGCGCATCACCAAAAAATGTAAGCTGCCGAACGTGACGGCATACATCACGGCGGGAATTCTGATAGGACCGTACTGCTTCCATCTGGTTCCCGTACATATCATAGAAGGCACAAGCTTCCTCGCAGATATCGCGCTCGCCTTCATCGCCTTCAGTACAGGTGAATTTTTCAAATTCTCCAAACTGAAAAACAACACCGGAAAGGTCGTCGTCATCACGCTCGCTGAGGCGCTGACCGCTTCTGTATTCGTATTTGTCCTCACCTTCTGGATCCTGAAAATAGACCTGTCCTTCTCCATCGTCCTCGCGGCATTGGCCTCTGCTACGGCGCCGGCCTCTACTATGATGACCATCCGGCAGACCAAGGCGAAGGGGGATTTTGTCGATACCCTGCTGCAGGTCGTAGCGTATGACGATATTGTTGCGCTGCTGGCGTACAGCGTGGCCATTTCCGTCGCCGTCTCCTCCACCGCGAACGAGGCTTTCCGCTTTTCAAATATCCTCCTTCCGATCATAGAAAATCTCGCCATACTGGTCCTCGGCGGCCTATTCGGCTTTGTCATGAAGCTTTTGATTTCAAAGCGCTCGACCGACAACCGGCTGATCATCGCGCTTGCTCTTCTTTTTGCCTTCTGCGGAATCTGTGCGGCCTTCAATATCTCCCCGCTGCTCGGCTGCATGTCGATGGGAACGGTCTACATCAATATAACGGACGACGACAAACTGTTCAAGCAGCTCAACTATTTCAGCCCTCCCATTCTGCTTCTCTTTTTTGTACGCTCGGGATTGTCCTTCGATCTGAGCGCTCTTATCAAGCCGTCAGGAGCAATCGGCGGCGTTTCCCTGCTGCTGATAGGAATTTTGTACTTCCTTGTGCGGATCATAGGAAAATATGCGGGCGCCTTTTGGGGCTGCCTGTGCGTCAAAAAGCCAAAGGAAACGCGAAATTATCTGGGGCTCGCCCTGATCCCGCAGGCAGGCGTCGCCATCGGCCTTTCCGCCGTCAGCGCAAGAGCGCTGGGCGGAGAAGCCGGCGATGCCCTGCAAACGATCATTCTCGCGTCCTGTGTCCTCTATGAACTGATCGGACCCGCCTGCGCAAAGCTGGCGCTCTATTTATCCAAATCCTATTCGACAAAGCTGGAAGAGCTCGTCCCCGTGGAGGAAAAAACAGCGCAGGGCACGCAGAAAAGTCCCTTGGAATTGTTGATAGAGCGCGTACAGAAAATCCAACGGGAGCTTGCGCAGGAACCGGCCAGTGAAGAAGAACGCGCTTTCACGGAAGCGGCGGAAGAGCAGGAAAAGCTTTTATCCGTTCAGCAAAGCATTTCAGGAGGTAAATCACGATGACAGATCCCATTGCAAAACTGCTCGGCGAATGGTCGCAGACCTTGAACGGCGCAAGCGTACTGTTCCGAATCCTGTTGTCCGTATGTCTTTCGGCGATGATCGGCTGTGAGCGCTCCAGCAAACGCCATTCCGCGGGTCTGCGCACCTTTATTCTCGTGTCGCTCGCGACGACCGTCACCATGCTTTTGGATCAATATCTCGCGGCAGCCGCCGCCATGGAATTTTTTGCGCTTTCCAGCGCGGGGATCGTCGGCATCGCCATCATCAGCGTCCACTCCCTTTTCGTCAGCTCCCGCAGCCAGATACGCGGACTGACAACAGCTGCGGGACTCTGGACCTGCGCCATCCTCGGACTTGCCGCCGGAGCCGGCTATTACACGGTGACGCTCTCCGCCTTCGCCGTATTGCTGTGCTGCCTTGCCTTTCTTCCGGCTCTGGAACGCTATCTCAAGAACCGCTCCAACCATTTTGAGATCCATCTGGAGCTGAAGAGTCCCGATTACCTGCAAAACTTTGTCAGCACCATCCGCCGCCTAGGGCTCAAGATCGATGACATCGAAGCCAATCCCGCCTATGCAGGCTCCGGACTAAGCGTATACTCCATCGCCGTTTCGATCCGCAGCGCAGAGCTGAAAAAATATAAAACACATACGGACATCATCGAAGCGCTGCGCAGCTTGGACTATATTTATCATATTGAAGAAATGTGGCTGTAAGCGCCCCCCGTGTCCCATGCCGGCAGCTGGCCGATAATCGGGGCGAACAGCGGCCGGTGATTTGAAAATTTTCCGATATTTTTTTCTGACCGCATGCAATCGTACACGGAATGTGCTATAATATAAAAAACTGTGTGCGATCGCGGCGGCATACCAAGCGATTTCCTGTGCTGTTCCGGATAGAAATCCGGCTGACAGAAGGCAAATCACACCTGTATGCCCCTGATATCAATCGGGAATGCGATAAAAAGGATTGCACAGGAGATCCGGGAAAGGACGGTACAAAACATGAGAATCATTACAGGGAGCGCCAGAGGCGCCGTGCTTGCAACGCTGGAGGGAGACGCCACACGCCCCACTCCCTCCAAAGTGAAAGAAGCCATTTTCAGCGCCATCCAATTCGATCTTGAGGGACGGCGCTTTCTCGACCTGTTCGCCGGTTCCGGACAAATGGGGCTTGAGGCGCTCAGCCGCGGCGCGGAAAAGGCTGTCATGGTGGACAGCTCCCGCGAGGCGCTGGAGGTCATGAAAGCGAACGCGCAGAAAACGCATCTCTACGCGAAAACCAGCATCCTCTGCATGGATTTTCAGCAGTACATCCGCAGCGCCCGCGGAAAAATCCAGTTTGACATCGCGTTTCTTGACCCGCCGTATGCGCTACGATTGATCCCGCAGGCCGCCTGCGCTCTATACGACGCGGGCCTGCTCACGGAAAATGCCATCCTGATCTGCGAGGACAACGAAGCAGGACTTGCCGGCCACACGGAAATGGCGGCGCGCTTTCGCAAAATCAAGGAAGTGCGGTACGGACGCATCTTCGTCACCTATCTTGCGCCGCTGACGGACCGGCCCGCCAGCATGCAGACATGAAATCCGCCGAGAAGGAGTCTATGATGAACCGAAAACAAGCGTTGATCCCCGGGACGTTCGATCCCGTCACGCTGGGGCATCTTGCCGTCATTCGGACGGCGGCGAATATCTTCGAGAAGATAACCGTCTGTATCCTCGTCAATCCGGACAAGCAATGTATGTTTGACGAGGAAACGCGCGCCCGTGCGCTGAAAATCGCTGTCGCCGAGTTCTCAAACGTCGGCGTTGCCGTTTCTCACGGGATGACGGCGGATTTCGCAAAAGAGATCGGCGCCGGCACGATCGTCCGCGGGATCCGGAACGCGGAGGATGCCGCCTATGAGCTTGAAATGGCGGAGTTCAACCGGAAAAGGACCGGAGTCGAAACGCTCCTGCTGCCAGCGCCGGAGGAGCTGCGCCGAATCTCCTCCACCGCTGTCAGAGCCATGCTGAAAGAGGGGAAAAGCCCGTCGGAGCTGCTCCCTGACGGGATATGGGACCTGCTGCGGGAGCAAGGCGGCTCATAACGGGACAGGCAGCCTAAGCCGGGAACCGATAGCTATCGGTTCCCGGCTTTTTATACATTTTATCATGCTTTTTTTGAATCATAAACGATACAGGATAAGCATAGCGGAGCCTATTGACAGAAGGGGTCCCTCTGTGTATAATCATAGATACTGACACAGTGTCAGAATATCGCTTTTCCCGCGAATCTTCAAAATCGAATGAAAAAGGGGAACCCATATGAAAAAGATCCTCTATTTACTTCTGGCATGCGCCTTTGTCCTTTCCGCCGCCTCCTGCGGCAGCGGACAAGTAGACACAGAGACCTCCTCCGAGACTCAAAACACACAGCCAACCGCTCCAGGCACGACCCGTCCGGCCGAGGACGGACAGACGGCGGGCAGCGCGAAGGCGCTTATCGTATTCTTTTCCGCCACCGGCAGCACGCGCAAAGCCGCACAGGCGCTTGCCGATATCACGGACGCCGACCTCTATGAAATCGTACCGGCGCAGCCGTATACCGAAGCGGACCTAAACTATTCGGACAGCAGCTCACGCGCCACGCTGGAACAGAACGATGACACGGCAAGGCCGGAAATTTCAGGCGCTATCCCCGATATTTCGGATTATGATGTCATTTATGTAGGCTTCCCTATTTGGTGGGGAAGCATGCCGCGCATCCTCTTTACCTTTTTTGACGCCTGCGATCTGTCCGGCAAAACCATCGCGCCCTTCTGCACGAGCGGCGGCAGCGGAATCTCCGCCGCCGTAAGAGAGATCGAGCGTCTGGAGCCGGACGCCGCTGTAACAGACGGTCTCAGGGTCGGGAACGTCTCCGACCCATCCGACTCCCTTTTGGAATGGCTCTCCCGCATCGGGCTTTCTAAGTGACGCCGGATTCTCTCTTCTCTTACACAAAATAGGATTGAAAACAGGAAAGGAAAATAGGATGAAAATCATCGACGAAGCCGAGTTTGAAAAGCACAATGTCTTCGGCCGCGGAAGCGCCAATACCGCGTTTGCCCGCTATTTTATCGGGAATTCCTATTTGAACCCTTTAACAAGGCCGGAGGAATCCTCCGTCGGCCTTGCCAATGTCACCTTTGAACCGGGCTGCCGCAATCATTGGCACATCCATCATGCGAAGCGCGGCGGCGGGCAGATTTTGATCTGCACCGCCGGAAGCGGCTGGTATCAAGAGGAAGGCAAAGCGCCCGTGAGCCTTGAACCGGGAACCGTCATCCCGATCCCTGCGGGCGTCAAACATTGGCACGGTGCAAAGGCGGACAGCTGGTTTTCCCATATCGCGGTCGAGGTCCCCGGCGAGGATACCCGCAATGAGTGGCTGGAGCCGGTAGATGACAGCATATATGCCGCGCTGAAATAAAAGGAACCGATCGAACGCATCCCCATGGGGACAATCTCCCACGATTGGAAATGGGAAGTCCGATCTGGGACGGCGGAAGAATCAGGCGGCGCACCGTACCCCCTGACCAGAGCCGAACAAGCCGTCATTCCCTTTTGGGATGGGAAAGCGATGCAGCATATCCGAACTCGCGCAGGAACGGGAAAGCCGGCTCCGGCGACAAGGACGTCCGTCGCCGCACAAGTTCGGAACGTCCGCTGAAAATGGACAAAAACGGTTCTCGGCGGGACAGCTCTGCAAAAGCGCTTCCCCTGCGGCCAGCACGGGACAGGCGTCCGGACCATAAGGGACATCTCTCCCCCGCGAAATGCGGCGGCCGGTCTCATTTTCCGGACATCGGAGACCTTCCGGCAGTCCCGCGGCGCTTCTATCTCTAAAACGGGCAAAATCTCCAAAGCCGGTCCATATGGCCGGCGGAAAAGGAAATAAAATGAAATATACCAAGCTGGGAAGCTCCGAGCTTACCGTATCCCGTATCTGCATGGGCTGCATGGGCTTCGGAGAGGCGGGGAACGGACAGCATTCCTGGACGGCAGACGAGTCCGTCTCCCGCGAAATCATAAAAAGGGGGCTTGCCCTCGGAATCAACTTTTTTGATACCGCCATCGCGTACCAAAACGGCACAAGCGAGCAGTATCTGGGACGCGCGCTGCGCGATCTTGCAAGGCGCGGCGAGGTCATAGTCGCCACAAAATTCCTGCCGCGCTCGGACGGGGAGATCGCAGCCGGCATTTCCGGCGTACAGCACATCGAGCGCATGCTGGACAAGAGCCTGAAAAACCTCGGCATGGACTACGTGGACCTCTACATCTATCATATGTGGGACTACAGAACGCCGCTCTACGACATCATGGAGGGACTGGGCCGCGTCGTCCGCGCCGGAAAAGCACGCTATATCGGAATATCCAACTGCTTCGCCTATCAGCTTGCCAAAGCAAACGCGCTGGCAGAGAAAGAAGGCTTTCCTCCGTTTGTTTCGGTGCAGGGGCACTACAACCTCAACTTTCGGGAGGAGGAACGGGAAATGGCAAGGCTCTGCGCCGAGGACGGCATCGCCATGACCCCTTACAGCGCGCTTGCGGGCGGACGGCTTGCCAAACGGCCCGGCGAGACCTCCAAGCGTCTCGAAGAGGACAGCTACGCCAAGTTAAAATATGACGCTACCGCAGAACAGGATAGACGCATCATCGACCGCGTCGCAAGGCTTGCGGAAAAGCGCGGCGTATCCATGACGGAGGTTTCCCTTGCCTGGCTGCTTGCCAAGGTGACGGCGCCCATCGTCGGCGCTACCAAGCCGCATCAGATAGAAGGAGCCGCAAAAGCCGTCGAGCTCACGCTCTGCGATGAGGAAATCTCCTATTTGGAAGAGCTGTACATCCCGCATAAGCCGGTCGGCGTCATGGCGCAGAACACACCGGAGACCGCGGATGTCCCGCACGTCTGGTCCGCAGAAAAATAGAGGGTATCCCTATTTTTTCTGGCGAAAAAGGACCAATCGTCCTCACGCTTCGGCAGGCGGCAAAGCCGCCGAAGCGTCGGACGGCAATTTTTCGTACCTATGGAAGGAGGCAACCGATGAACTACCATACGACCGATCCGGAATTCATGGAACGCTTCGAGCATTTCGCCTTTGACGAGGCCGCAAACGAAAAGGAAGCAGCACTTGAGCCTGTCATCCGATATACGGCGATCCTCTCCGCCCTTATCGGATGCGGAGGAACAGACGCCTATCGGGAAATGCTCCCGACCGCGCTGGAGGCGGGACTTTCGCCCGTCGCCGTCAAGGAAATCGTATATCAGGCGGCGGACTACCTCGGCATGGGACGGATGTGGGCGTTCCTTGGCATCACCAACGAGGTGTTCACAGAAAAAGGCATCCCGCTTCCCTTAGCGGGACAGGCGGCCACTACGATGGAGGACCGTCTGGAAAAGGGCGCCGCCGTGCAGGCGGAGATCTTCGGCGAGTCCATGCGAGACGCATGGAAAGCCGGTCCCATCCACCGCTTTCTGGCGGCGAACTGCTTCGGCGACTACTATACGCGAGGGGGACTCTCTCTTGCCGAACGGGAAATGATTACGTTCTGCTTTTTGATGGCGCAGGGAGGCTGCGAGCCGCAGCTTACCGCACATGTGAAAGGCAACAGGAACCTTGGGAATGACAGGGTGTTTCTCACGAAAGTCGTCCTTCAGTGTCTTCCCTATATCGGCTATCCCCGCAGTCTCTGCGCACTCTCCTGCATCGAAAGAGCGTTGGAGCAAGACGGCTGAACCGCATTTCCTTCTTTTGTTTAGAATTTCTCCCAAAAGGGACGGCCGGCGTGTCAAATCAGACACGCCGGCCGTCCCTTTCTATCAGAGCGCCGCGATATCTTCACTTTGAAAACAGAAAATACTTTTCTCTCAGCCGCTGCACTCTGCCCGAAAGCCGGACAAGCTCTGCGCCGGCGTCCTCGTCGCCGCAGGCGTACGCCTTCATGAGCCGTCCTTCCTCAAAGCAAAGCTCATCGTGAAGCGGAAAATAGTTTGTCAAAAGGAACCATCCGTATTTCATCATACGAAGGTCTCCCAGCACCTCCAGATGGTTCCCGATGTCCTGGACCGCCACGTTGTAAAACGTTTTGACGGCGTCCACCAGGGCATCCCTCGTATTTTCACGCGCAAAGACCATCGTGCGCGCCGTCTTCATGATGGGATTGTATTCCGTCGAGCCGTGGGAATCCGTATTGCCGACGATCGGGACCTTGATGCCCTTCTCGCGGAATTCATAATATTTAGCGGCCTGAAAGCCGTTTTGCTCGAAGTAGGACTCGCCGCCGAATACCTCAAAGGCATCAAAGGGATGCGTCTCAAACAGATAGTCCGTAAAGCTCTCCGGAACCTGATACACGTTGGAAATCCAGTATGGATGAGCAAAAATGCCAAGTCCGTGCGCTTTTTTGATATGATCCAGAATCCAGACGCAGGAGGCATACGGAAAAGCCTCGATGCCCGCCGGAATATTCAGCGTTTTTGCAAGCGCGTTCACCTGCTCCTCATACTCGGCAACCGTCAAAACCGCAGGACAAACGCCGTCGACCGACCGCGAGGCAGGATCGGCGCCCCGGCACCGGAACTGATCCGAGGATTCCAGCAGGCCGTTGACGCTGTAGTCTCCGCCGAAATTTACAATGTGGATATCATTGCCGGGCAGATGGATCTCCTCACCGGTATAAAAATGGATATCAAGTCCCAACCCCTCATAAAATTTCATCAGCTCAAGAGACGGATAAAACTTCCGGTGATCGGTCAGCGCCATGAAATCGTAGCCGAATCTGCGGTAGTTCGCCGCCACGATATACGGATGCTCCCTGCCGTCGGACATGGTGGAGTGCATGTGCATGTCCCCCATATACGGATAGCGGCCGTCAAGATCCTCGGCGACGGCATAGACAGCAAGCTGAACGATCCGCATGTCGTCCTTTAGGATGCGGACATAATATTCCCCTTCCGTCTCAAACGCATGGGTCAGATGGAAGCAGCCGTCGGACGACGGCGTGAGCGAACAGCGGGCCGCGTTTCTGCGGTCAGGATAGGTGGAATAGCTGCCTTCGTTCATAGTAAGGATAAGGATGGTATATTCCTTTCCCGCCTCAAACGCGGCATGGCCGCCGAGCGGCTTTACGGTAAAGCGCACCGATTTTCCGATGGGAAAAACCTTAGGATAGATATCGTAATTGAGAAGCTCTCGTTTCATGACAGATTCCTTTCTCCAAAAATTTCCCGCGGGGGGAATTCGATAAACGGATTGTAGCACAAATTTTCCCGTTTGTAAAGAGAAAGACAGGAACCCCCGCGTATTTTTTCTCATATACTGTATTGTATTCGCCACAACGAAAAAAGGACGGGGCAGCCGTCCGAACCGAAAAAAACGCAGAATGGAGCAGTCTATGGATCAATCCGCCAATGAAACATATTATGGAAGGCTGATCGTGCAAACGACATCCGCACGGAACGCCGTGCCCGTCTCCGGCGCTACCGTCGTCGTCAGGAAATTGAATGAGGACGGGACAAGTCAGCTTCTCACCGTCATGAATACCGATGCCGACGGCCTCACCGAGCCGTATGAAATCGAAACGCCGTCCCCGTCGGAGTCCCTGACCCCCGGCGGCGCCGTGCCGTATACGGATATCACCATTGAAATCTCCGCCGACGGCTACTATGGGATCGTCAACACCCATGTCCCGATCTATCCCGGCATCACCTCGCTCCAGCCGGCATGGCTGATCCCCGTCAGCGAATCCGAAACGCGGTATCCCTCCGGCAGCATCATCATCAACGAAGAAAGCAAGAAACCAAGTCTTTGAAGAAGGAGCAAACGCTATGCCATATCCGGTGATACCGGAATACATTACCGTCCATCTCGGCGAGCCGGACGCGCCCGCTCAGAATGTGACGGTATCGTTTCCGGATTACATAAAAAACGTCGCTTCAAGCGAGATCTATCCGACATGGCCGGAAAGCGCGCTGCGCGCCAATATCTTAGCGCAGATTTCCTTTGCCCTCAATCGGATCTATACCGAATATTACCGCTCGCGCGGCTATGATTTTGATATCACAAATTCCACCGCTCATGATCAGTCCTTCATCTACGGCAGAGATATTTTTGAGAATATCAGCCGGATCGTTGACGAAATCTTTAACGACTATCTTATTCGGGAAGGCGGCATAGAACCGCTTTTCGCCATGTACTGCAACGGGACCACCGTGACCTGCGAGGGACTTTCCCAATGGGGGACCGTCGAGCTTGCCAATCAAGGATACGTTCCCTATGATATCCTGAAAAATTATTACGGCGACGATATACAGATCGTTTACAATGCGCCCGTTCAGAATATCGAGCCGTCCGAGCCGGAGATCCTTCTTCGGCTCGGAAGCGCCGGCAACGACGTCGCCTCCATGCAGACAAAGCTCAACCGGATCTCCGTCAATTATCCCTCGATCCCGAAGATCGATCCCGCAGACGGGATCTTCGGCGTCGAAACCGAAAATGCCGTGCGGCAGTTCCAGAGGATTTTTGACCTCGACGTCGACGGGATTGTCGGAAAAGCAACCTGGTATAAAATACAATTCATATTCAACGCCGTCAAGCGGCTGAACGAGCTGAACAGCGAAGGACTGACCCCCGAAGACTTCAATCAGCAGTTCCCCGGCGTGCTCTCTCCCGGCGATACCGGAAGCAGCGTCAGCATCATACAATATTATCTTGCCGCGCTTTCCTATTTCAATCCGAAGATCCCCCTTGTTTCTGTCAACGGCACCTACGACGAACAGACGCAAAACGCGGTTTCCGCCTTCCAAAGCGCGTATGGGCTGCCCGTAACAGGCATCGTGGACGATGCGACATGGAATCTGCTCTTCGACGCCTATTACGGTGTGATCCAAAGCCTGTCTCCTGAGCAAATCGGAACAAGCGTGCTGCCGTTTCCCGGGACCTTTTTAAAGCTTGGCTCCACGGGTCCCGACGTGGAGCAGCTTCAGGAATTTATCAACGTGGCATCCGTCGTCTATGCAGAAATTCCGGAGATCCCGCTGACCGGCACATACGATGAAAACACCCGAGACGCCATCTATGCAACCCAGGCATTATTCGAGCTTCCCATCAACGGCATCGTAGGACCGCTCACATGGGATGTGCTCGCCGATATCTACAACGATGTCTTATCCGGTTCTTACCGAGCAGAAGGCCAATTTTCCGGCAATGAACTTTCCAATAACGGAGGAGGGGACGCCAATCCATGAATTCAGACAATTACAACGCCTATCCCAATGAGGTATATGAGCTTCAGTCAAAGCTCAGAAGGATCGCTCAAATCAACGGCGATATGAGCATCATCATCGCCGACGGCATATTCGGACCGGACACGGAGGAGGCTGTCCGGGAATTTCAGGCCATCTACGGTCTGCCTCCGACCGGTACCGTCGATTACGCCACCTGGAACAAGGTAATGGAAGAATACGGAGATGCGCTATATAAGATCAGCCCAGGCATCGCCATCTTTCCGTTTCCAGGCGGCGACTATGTAACGCACCTTGGAGAGAAAAGCGACATCATCTATATCATACAGATCATACTCTCCGCTGTAGCCGTCGTATACGACGATTTTGAAAACATCAGCCCAAGCGGGACCTACGATACAGAAACGGCCGACGCCGTCCGAAGGTTCCAAAAGCTCAACCAGCTGCCGCAAACCGGCATGGTCGACAAACGCACATGGGACTCTTTGGCGCAGAATTACAACATATTCGCGGACAACGAATCTTACATAGGATAATAAAAAAGCAGGCGGCAAGCCGCCTGCTTTTTTATTCGTCCTTATGGTCTATTTTGCTGCCATCCATAAAGTAGCTGATTTCCTTGTACGACTTCGTGCTGTAAAGAATATTTCCACTCTCTGCCGCCTGAGATTCCGCCGCATAAAATTTCGACTCCAGGTCCGCGAGCGGGATCTCCTTCACAGATGCGGTATCCGTGCTGAACAAAATTGGCGTCTCATCCAAAGTAAACTCAAAGGTCGTATAATCGAGCTCGATTCCCGATTTATCCAAAGACGTCATCACGAGATAAACACATTGCGCCGCTTCATTTGCGGAATCAATATCCGCAAGCCGGATCCGATAAATCTCATTGACATCCTTGACGTCATAAGAAATATCCGGGTCGACCTCATCGAACCGATAACCGTTGCTGTCCTTCTCATAAAGATCGAGCCACTGCACATCCTCAACGCAGGCAAGACTGCGCGCGTTCCCGAGGACATTCAGAATCTGAGGGTCCATCACGGAATTGGCATAGCTTACCGCATAGCTGTCCGTAATAAAAAGAGAGGAAACATAGATCTCAAATTCAACATCCGTCGTCAGACACTTTGCCGAAACGGTGTATCTTCCGTTCGTTTCCTTTTCCTGCGTATAGTCGAGAAGCGAAAATTCCAATCCATTGTATTTTTCATTCAAATAATCATAGACTTCATCTTGGATTTTCTTGGACGGTGTGCAGGCATAAATCCCGGCAATCAGCATCACGACAGCAATGACGGCCGCAGCGATTTTCCTTACATACTTCATTATCCCACCTCCTAAAACATATTGGATAACGCAAGCTCCAAGGCTAAAACGATGGTATCCATCGCAAGGCACGGCACTCCCTCCCGCTGCCCTTGTGCATACGGGACATGGAGAAAACCGGCTTTTATGTTTTTTTGTTCTCTTGCAATTTTATATAGCGCGGAATACAGCACATAGTTGCATAAATACGTACCGGCAGAAAAAGAGTATCCCGCAGGGACGCCCGCTCCATGAAGAGCGTCCAGGATGCCTTTTTCATTATATGTGGAAAAATAGGCAGCGGCTCCCGCCTCACAGATTTTCCTTTCTTTCGCATCGCTTTCCGTGCCGTTCGGATATTTTCCGAGATTATCTTTTGCAGCGCCGCAAAGATTTATTCCTACCCGTTCGACTCGGATCCGATCCGAGCCTCCCGCAAGTCCTGTCATCAGCACACCGTCGGGAGAAAAATCCTCCCAAGCAGCAAGCAGCCGCCCCCATGCTCCGGACCAGGAGACCGGCAGGATCACTTTTTCCAATTCGACTCCCTTGACGGCAGACAGACGTTCCACCGCCTCCGAGGACGGATTGCGTCCGTCCTTGCCGAACGGTTCAAACCCGGTCAGCAAAATCTTGACAGACATAGGATTTCCTTCCGAATACGCAATTCTCTTTTTCCAACGCTTCCTTTGGACAGAAGCGACAATTTCCCTATGGAAATCTTTGAAGATTATATCATAACATTTTTAAAAAATCAAGTATTTTCAGAATTTTTCGTCCCCAAGTTCCCTTCTCGTTCGTTGCAGGCGCATAAGTACTTCAATATATGACAATAATCTTCATAATATACCAAACAAAAAAGCGAAAAATCGTTTTTTGCTTTTTGCCCATGCCAAAAACGTCCGCAAAAAGGAGGATAAATTATGAACAGCAAAAAAATCACATCCCTGCGAGCCTTTGAAACGCTGGATTCCAGAGGAAATCCTACCATTACGGTGCATCTCGCGCTCGAGGGCGGCGCGTCCGGCACGGCAAGCGTGCCGTCCGGTGCCTCGACCGGAGAATATGAAGCCGCCGAACGCAGAGACGGAGATCCCGCACGGTACAGAGGACTCGGGACCCGCGGCGTCTGTGCAGATATCGAAACACAGATTCTGCCGGAGATCCGCGGTGTCGACGCTTCCCTTCAGCGCGCGCTTGACCGGCGGCTCATGGAGCTTGACGGTACTCAGAACAAATCATATTTCGGCGCCAACGCGATTCTCGCGGTCTCTCTTGCCGCCGCGAGAGCCGCAGCAAACGCATATGAGATGCCGCTTTATCGCTATCTCGGCGGGATATACGGAAGCGTATCCATGCCGGTCCCCATGATGAACATCCTCAACGGGGGCCGGCATGCAGACAACAACATCGATATTCAGGAATTCATGATCGTGCCCGTCGGAGCGAAAACCATTTCCGAAGCGGTAAGGACCGGGAGTGAAATTTATCACGCTCTGCGCCAGACGCTTCGTGACAAGGGATATGCCACCGCCGTCGGAGACGAAGGCGGCTTCGCACCGGATCTCCCAGACGACGAGGCGGCGATCGAATGTATCCTGGAAGCGATCCAAAAGGCCGGCTACACGACGGATACGGTAAAGCTTGCTCTCGACGTCGCAGCGAGCGAATGGGCGCAGGGCGACCGTTATTCCCTGCCGGGACGAGGACTTCTTCTGACTGCGGACGAGCTGATCTCCAAATTTTCACATTGGTGTGAGATCTACCCGATCCTTTCCATTGAGGACCCCGTAGGAGAAAACGACGCAGCCGGCTGGAAGGCGGTGACAGAAGCGCTCGGAAATACGATCATGCTGGTCGGAGACGATCTCTTTGTCACAAACACCGCGCGTCTGCGAAAGGGCATCCAAGAGAAGCTTGCCAACGCGGTCCTTATCAAGCCGAATCAAATCGGAACGCTTTCCGAAACGCTCGACGCAATAAGGCTTGCCCACGCAAATGGCTATAAAACCGTCATTTCCCACCGCTCCGGAGAAACGGGAGATACCTTTATCTCCGATATCGCCGTCGCGACAGGCGCCGGCTTTCTCAAGGCGGGCGCCCCGGCCAGAGGAGAACGCGTCGCCAAGTACAACCGGCTTATCCAAATCGAAAGGCTTCTCGATTAAGCTTCGGCCCATACGTCCGGACGGGCTGCCCCCAAAGGACCCGCGTTCTCGTCCCCCAGCCCCGGACAAAGGAGTTGTGGCAAAGAGCGCGGGTCTGAAATACAATAATAGAGGAAGACGAAAAGTCGATGTGGACCGCCGCAGGCAGCATGTCCGCACAGAAGTGCCGGCCGAATTTTGTCAAAATTTCACATTCTATTTCTTCGTTTTCCTGATTAAAAAAGGATATAAGTTGGTAAAAATATAATCGGAAGGCAAAAGACGCCCTCCGAAAGTATGAAAAAGAGAGAGTGAATCAAATTGACCATCAAACGCGGAGATATTTACTATGCGGATCTCAGTCCGGTCGTCGGAAGCGAGCAAGGCGGGCTTCGTCCTGTCCTGATCGTTCAGAACGACGTCGGAAACAAGTACAGTCCAACTGTAATCGCCGCCGCTATCACAAGTCAGCTCGGAAAAGCGAAGCTGCCGACGCATATCGATGTTTACGCTGAAAAGTACGGGCTTGTCAAGGACTCTGTCATTCTTCTCGAACAGATCCGGACCATTGACAAAACCAGACTTCGTGAAAAAATGGGACACCTTGACGACGTACTTATGCAGCGAGTCAACGATGCGATCACCGTCAGCTTTGGACTTGACAGCATAGATGCAAACCATGAAAGGGCAGCGGAGATTCCTGCCGCAGCGGAAAAGCAAACGTCTGCCGTTACCGCATGACAGGCAGGCTCTGTCGAAAATCAAGGCTCAGGCGTCCGGCGAGAATTCGCCGGACGCCTGAATTTTGTCTCCGGGCTCGCAAGACGAATTTGTATAATATATACAAATTTCATTTTATATTTCATCGTTTTTCATACATGATTTTGTTTATTTTTCATTGACAAATTCCAACGATTGTGATAAAATGCTCGCGAAAAAAAGGAAATCAGGAGTGTATTTCACAAAATGAAAAACCATAGTAAGATCCTGAAGGATCATTTTTTCCAAAATCTTGACACGATGATAAGCCTCTGCAAGATCAGACTGAATCCCGAAACGGCCAAGCTGGAGCAAAGCGCTTACAATGGCTTGGATGATCCAGGCTATTACGGCTGTTTTTTCCCGACGCTTGTTCTCGGATATTACCTGCCTGACTCTCCGCATTATCACGACAAAACCCTGTTAGAATATGCGATTGCGGCTTTGGAAAAATATGAATCCTATCTCCATGAGGATGGTTCTGTCGACTTGATCGAAACCAATTTTCACGATCCGGCGCAAACGGGCTTCCATGTGAAAGCCTATTTCACCGCAACGGAAGTCCTCGCTCGGTTTTCAGAGCACAGCACGCTTGAGGATACGCTGTTTGCGATCAACAAACGGATCCTTTCCAAAATGGGAGAAGCCATGGCAACGCTCGGCTTCCATACGCCGAACCACCGCTGGGTCATCAGCGCCGGACTTGCGATTGCCTACAAATACACCCAGAATCCCAAATTTATGGAAACCATCAATCGCTTCTTAATGGAAGGCATCGATTGTGACGAAAACGGAGAATACACCGAACGGTCAACCGGATCATATAATCTGGTTTGCAATCATGCTTTCACTGTTATGGCGTACTTTCTGAACGATGAGCACTATCTCGAATATCCAAGACGGAATTTGAACCTCATGTTCAGCTTTACCGAGCCGGATCTTACGGTCAACACGTTAAATTCCACAAGATGGGACCAGGGCGGAAAATATAACATCTCCCAGTATTATGCTTTTTACCTGATACTTGCCCTGTGGGATAAGAACCCTGAATTTGCTTACATGGCAGATACCATTCTTGACCGCTTTGACGTCACTTCCGCTCTCTCGATATATCAGGGGGATCTGCTCAGCTTTTTCCTTCTTTTCCCGGAAATGGAGGAAAGACAAAAAGAGATCGTGCCGCAGGCTCCCGCTAAGGATCAGACCAAAGTGCTTCCCAAAAGCAATATCGCGCGGATCTACAAGCCGGACCACGATCTTGTGATTACCATTCTCGGCACCCGTCATCCCGTATTCATGCAGATGAATTTTGGTTCGAGTATTTTGCAGATCCGGTATGCCGGTTCTTTCTTCGGCGATCCGCATTCGCAGTTCCGCGCAAGAGAGATCGTCCCCACCGAAGACGGATTCCGTCTCATCTGCGACGAATCGGCAGGATACCGCTCCCAGCTCGACGAAAAGCCGGAAACATCCGACTGGCGCCGAATGGACCACTCCAAAAGGAGGATCATCAACGTCCAGAACTTCCACACGGAAATCACCGTCCATCTGGTAGAAGACGGCGCTGTACTGGATATCGAGACCTCTGGCTGTGAGCGCATCCCGACCAAGCTCGAATTCGTTATGACGCCGGGCGGAAAGCTGGACGCTCCGAGCTTTGCCTCTTACGCCAAGGCCGGCGATTATATCTTCCTCAAGGAAGGCGGCGCCCGTTATTTCCTCGACACACGCCGTTATTTTGAAATCAAAGGCGGCTTCTGTACGCATACGTATGCGGAGCACATGCGCGGCGCGTTTCCCGCCGATGAGAAAATGGCAACGCTTGCGATGACGGCGACCACACCGCAGCGCTCGACGGTCGAGATCCATGCCAAAAGTATCTATTGACTTATTTTGACATTTGTAGTAAACTATACATGCAGGACGGCGGAGCTCGTGCTCTGCCGTCCTGTAAATTTAAAAAAAGGAGTACGGACGATGGAACTGAAAGGATCGAGAACTGAAGCAAATCTGATGGCGGCGTTCGCGGGCGAATCTCAGGCGAGAAATAAATATACCTATTACGCCTCCAAAGCAAAAAAGGACGGCTACGTCCAAATCGGCAAAATTTTTGAGGAAACGGCAGACAATGAAAAAGAGCATGCCAAAATCTGGTTCAAGCTGCTGCACGGCGGCGAGATGCCCGATACGCTTGACAACCTGAAGGACGCTGCAGCCGGCGAAAATTATGAGTGGACCGATATGTACGCCAAATTCGCCAAGGAAGCAAAGGAAGAGGGCTTCGACCGTATCGCTTATCTCTTTGAAGCGGTCGGAAAAATCGAAAAGGAGCATGAGGAACGCTACCGCAAGCTGATTGCCAACGTCGAGGGCGGGCTCGTGTTCTCCAAGGACGGAGACGTCATCTGGCAGTGCTCCAACTGCGGCCACATCGTCGTCGGCAAGAAGGCGCCCGAGGTATGCCCCGTATGCGCGCATCCCAAGAGCTACTTCCAGGTAAAAGCCGAAAATTATTGAAAGAGAAAAGACGGATGACACATCCGTCTTTTTTCTTTATGACCGCTTCAGACGGCCGATCACCCTGCCAAAGCAAACGATTTCATCGTGCTCGCCAAGCAGGATGTCCCTGTAAGCGGGATTGAGGGAAATCAAGCGGTCGCCTCCATATTTTTTGAAAAAAGCCTCTCCGTTGAGGGAGAAAATGCCAAGCTCGCCCTTTTCGATCCCGTCGGATTTCATCACGAGCAGAATGTCCCCCGGCAAGTACCGCGGCATCATGCTGTCGCCGCATACCCGCACCGCGAAGTCCGCAGCATCGGTCTTCGCATTGGAATAAACAGAAATTTCCTGATAGTCATCTCCTGAAAGATAGGAGCCGGTCCCGGCGGAGACCGCGATATGATAAAGCGGAAGCCGTCTTACGGCAGGGGAATCCAGCGAATACGGGCGTTCAGCCCTTTTTACCCGTTCATATTCCCTGCGGATGGTATCGTCCACCGCTCTTTTGCCCGTCTCGTCCAACGCGCCGTATTGGAATGAAAGCCCCTTGGAAAGGACAGATGCCGGCTCTTTCCGCGAGCCGGTAAGCATGTCGAGAGAACAGTCCAGAGCCTCTGCCAGCGCAAAGAGGGTAGACAGCTTCGGGTCCGAGGTGGCGCCGCTCAAAAGTTTGTTGAGCGTGCCGAGCGATATCCCCGATTTTTCCGAAAGCGACTCGTTGGTGAAGCCTTTGTCCTTTTTGAGCTTCTTGATATTCTCCAGCCAATCCATGACGATCCTCTCCCAATTACGATTCTACGGTAACATTTTATCACATAAGATGGAATTTGTAAAGAGTTTTTTAAAAAAATATTATACTAAACGGTAATTTATTTTGTAAAACCCTCTTGACATTTACCGCGAAAGGGTGTATAATACGACCAGCAAATATATTTAACGGTAAAATTCAGAGGGTAAAGCATGGAATACTACGATTTTCAAATGATAGAGGGCTGCAAGGTCTATTCCTATGCGGTAGAAGGTCCGACGCATCCAAGGAAAAAAAAGCGGGCGAAGCATGCTGCCCTTCCGCAGAAAAGCGGCGCTTCTAAAAAGCGGCTGCTTACCGTATTGCTGCTCCTGCTCTCTCCTGCCGCTTTTCTTTTGGATACGCTGTATGCGGCGGTTACTTACCTTCCGCGCCGGATGCTTTCCAAAGCAGAAAAGCAAGGATACGCCAGCGTTATTGGGACAGTCTCCTGCTTTCTGATCCTCTCCGCGGTACTGCTCGCCGTCTTGTGAACGCCAGAATCTCCATTTCATATATTTTCCGGAAAAGTCTCCCGTCTCCATTCGGGAGCTTTTCTTTTGGCAAAGCATCCGGACGTAAGCCTTCCGGATTTCGCTGCGGATTAGGCCCGTCTGATTTCAAGAGCGCCGGCTTTGATAAAATACTTCTCCATAAATTCCCGTCGGAAAGGGCGGTAAAATAAGAAATCGATTTGAGGGGCGGCAGGTGCCGCCCCTCTCTGCTTATCCCAAACAACATCCGAAAAAAACTTAACGGGGACGGCAGGTGTCGCCCCTCTCTGCTTATCCAAAACAACACCCGAAAAGAAAATTTAACAGGGGTGGCGGCGGCGCCCTCCTTCTCTGCTTATCCAAAACAACTCCGAAAAAAACTTAACGGGGCGGCGAATGCCGCCCCTCTCTCGTTTCTTAAAACACCGCTCTCAAAGCAGGATTTTTATATCACGCCTTGAATGCCGCCGCTATTTGCTGCGCCGTCTGCAGAGGAGAAAGCGCGGTCGTATCGATCTTCACCGACTGCACCGTCTCGTAGAGAGCAAGCCGCGGCACGCTTCTTTCTATGACATCCGGCGTCCGGAGCCCGGATGCGACATCTCCCGCAAGCCGCGAGCGCAGCGCCTGCTCCGAGCATACAAGAGAAAACGAATCGACCCGATAATCCGCCTTCGGAAGGCGGGAAAGCAGGTCCTCGATGATGCTTTGCTCGTGCATGACCCAGCAGAAAATAATATTTTCAAGGGTACTGCACCGGAGAAAATTCCCCAGCAAATGGGTGATATTATCCATCGCCATGGCCTTCGTCTCGTCCGAAACGACAAAAGGCGTCATCTGCCAGCACCAATCTCCGTCCAAAAGCACATTGTTGGGCAGGATACCGGCAAGCGCGCGGCACGCCGCCGTCTTGCCGACGCCCATCGTACCGCCGACCAAAATCAATCGTTTCATCGCGAACTCCTTTAAGCCCAGACATTTATAACCCTTTTAGGTAGGCAATCAGCGGATCCAGCTCCTGGCGGTCCGTCCAATCCGCATCTTCCCCCTTGGGGCAGGACATCAGCGCTTTTTCCCACGGCTCGTATTCTTCCGGCGCCTTTCCGCCTACCGCCTTTCTTAGCATACCGCAAAGCGTCTTGTCCACAAACCCCATCTCGCTCTCTTTCCATGCGCCCCGGCAGTAAAAGCAGCGGGTTCCCGCAAGTTCCTCCTTAAAATGACGCTCGCAGAATTCCAAAAAGGCCTTTTCATCATGCGGAGATGCCCCGACACAGAAAACCGCATGCTTTTTGGATTTCCACAGCTTGGCATGCTTTTTCAGAAATGAAAAGCCTGCTATACCGGAAGCATAAATGCCGCCGCCATAAACAATGGTTTCATATGGCATAAGAACCGCGGCGGACGCCTCTCTTCGCTCCATACAATCATACCCCATCGCCTCGGCAAGCCAAAACGCGTATTTTTTTGTCGCGCCATATTTGGATTGATACACAACAAGTCCTTTTCTCATCTGAAGTCCTCCCTACCGGACATACGAATGCGCTGCCGGATCTCACGCCTTCCCCCGCTGTCACAAAGGATTCAGCTTCTCCAAAGATGGCGGGGATACTTGCCGCGGGCTTTTTCTTCCCGCATGAACCTGCGGAAAATCTCGCTGTCCTCGCGGTTGGTCACCCCCTGCCAAACAGCGTCCGTTTCAAGGATCTTGACGTCCGCGCGTCCCGTATCGATCAGCTCCTGCACCTCAGAGGGCAGGAAAAATTCGCATTTCGAAAGGTCAGACCGGTTGGCCTCCAAAAAGCGGAGGAACATTTCTTCCAAATGCTCCGTAAACGACGGCGTGAAGCCGAAGCAGTTCATCGAAACGGTCGTATCCTCCGGAAGCGTGCAGGTGCTTCCGTCGTCAAAGGTATTGATGATCACGCCGTCCGCCCGCCGCTCGATTTTTTTATGCTCCTCAACGCGCACGAGATATCCTTTTTCATCTGCCAGGCAAACGCCCCGCGATACGCTGCCATTCTCGCTGAGAGTATTTTTCACCTGATAGCCGACCATGCAGTAATGCGCACGCTCATCGTCTCTTGCTCCCTTCAAAAAGGACGCCAAACGGAAAAACGCATCCCGCCCGTAGCAGTCATCCGCGTTGACAACGCCGAAATTGTCGTCGATCCTTCCCGCCGACATGATGGCATGTCCGGTTCCAAACGGTTTCGTCCTTCCCGCCGGAACCGCAAAGCCCTCCGGCAGCTCCATCTTCTGATACGCATAGCGGATCCGGATCCCGTTCTTCCGCAGTCTGCGCCCGATCTTCTCCTCAAACAGCTCCTCGTTCTCTTCCTTTATAATCAAAACAAACTGATCGAATCCCGCCAGGGCCGCATCATAGATCGTAAAATCCATGATATATTCGCCCTCGTCGGTAAGCGGCGTGAGCTGTTTCATTCCTCCGAAGCGGCTGCCCATTCCCGCCGCCATAATCACAAGCGTCATCGCGTTTCTCCTTTTTTCAGTCTTCTGACAGAGAATACCTCTTTGCAAAAAAGCAGGGAATCCCGTCTTCTGCACGATTTAGTATACCATACGAAATTTTATTTTTCAACAGCGGAATAGATTTTTTTCGTGTGAATATATTGAATATAGAATTCTCTTCCTTCCATGGAGGCCTTATGAAAAAAGTATTCGCCGGCGTCTTCGCCTTCCTGCTTTGTCTGTTCTGCGTATCCTGCGGTTCTATGCCCGATATGAGAGAGCTTCTTCGCTATCAGCAGGACGGCACGGAATTTCATGTCAGCATTTCCGACGGAGAGCTTCGCTTTTCTGCGGTGATCACCCTCGGTGAAACCGATACCGTAGAGCTTCTCGACGAAGGAACAAAGGGGGTCCGCTTCCGTTTTGGCGAAGATAAAACCGAAATCGAATACGACGGCACAGCGATGGAGCTTTCCTCTGCCAACCAGTTAAAGGTGCTGGATTGGATCTCTCTTTTTTCCATTCCGACCGACACGGTCTGGAAAATCCGCAAGGATTCTGCGGGCAGCACGAACGTGTATGTCTGCACCTGCGGCAGCATCGTGCTTTATATCGATGCTGCCACGCATTTGCCCCTGAAAATCACGGATGGGGATATAGAAATCGATATCCTTTCCTGTCAATCATCTTCAGCCAAAGATACACAATAAAAAACCGGAGGACAGGTTCTGTCATCCGGTTTTTTAACCGTTTTTTCTATTCCATCACCACGTTTTTTTACGCTGGCTGAGACTGCGGTGCTGTTTTTTTCCGATATTCCGGCGCCGCATGCTCCGACACGACCTTTTCGTCGATCACCACCGCCTCTACATCCTGCATCGACGGCGCTTCATACATCACGGGAAGCATGACCTCCTCCATGATCGCGCGCAGTCCGCGCGCGCCCGTACCGCGTGCAATCGCAAGATCCGCGATCTTTTCGATGGCGGAATCGGTGAATTCGATCTCGATCCCATCGATGCCAAAAAGCTTTTGGTACTGCTTCACCAGCGCATTTTTCGGCTCTCGCAGGATGCGGGAAAGTGCGGCACGATCCAGATTCTCCAAGGAAACGATGACGGGGAGCCGTCCGACAAGCTCAGGGATCAGACCGTATTTCACGATGTCATGGGCCGTCACATGCTTCAAGACGCCGCCATCCTTTTCCTTTTCCGCTTTTTTCTTGATTTCGCCGCCGAACCCAATGGTAGAATGCCCCATTCTCTGCTCGATGATCTGCTCCAGCCCGTCGAACGCGCCGCCGCAGATGAAAAGGATATTTTCCGTGTTGATTTGGATAAAATCCTGTCCCGGATGCTTGCGTCCGCCCTGCGGCGGCACGTTGGAGACTGTCCCCTCCAGGATTTTCAAAAGCGCCTGCTGTACGCCCTCACCGGATACATCGCGCGTAATCGAGCGGTTCTCGCTGCGGCGGGAAATCTTATCGATCTCATCGATATAAATGATCCCCTTTTCCGCAAGCTCGATATCATAGTCCGCCGCCTGAATCAAGCGCAGCAGAATGTTTTCGACATCCTCGCCGACATAGCCCGCCTCTGTCAGCGTCGTGGCGTCGGCAATGGCAAACGGGACCTTCAGGGTCTTCGCCAAGGTCTGCGCGAGAAACGTTTTCCCGACGCCGGTCGGTCCCAAAAGCAGGACATTGCTTTTTTGGATCTCTACACCGTCGTCCTCGCCCTTCTTCCCCTTTGCCTTCTGGCTCTTGGAGGAAATGCGCTTATAATGATTATATACGGCAACGGAAAGTGCGATTTTAGCCGCATCCTGCCCGATGACATATTCATCCAGAACCGCCTTGATCTCCTTTGGACGGGGAAGCTCGGACAAGGGAAGCTCTTTCGTACTCCTCACCGAGCTTTCATAATCATCGATCAGCTGGCTGCACGCAAACACACAGTTGTCGCAGATATATACGCCGCTTTGCGACGGGATCAGATAATTCACCTCTTGCTCCGTCCTGCCGCAGAACGAGCAGCGGTGCAGTCCCGTGCCCGTCTTATTGTTGTCCGCCATTCGACCTCACCTCAAATTCTCTTTTCGATCACCTTGTCGATCAGCCCGTAATCCTTTGCTTCTGCCGCGGAAAGGAAATTGTCCCTCTCCGTATCGCGGGCGATCTGCTCGACGGTTTTTCCCGTCACCTTCGCCAAAATCTCATTGAGGGTTTGACGAATGCGAATGATCCTGTCCGCATGGATCTTGATGTCCGTCGCCTGCCCCTGCATCCCGCCGAGCGGCTGATGGATCATGATTTCACTGTTGGGCAGTGCCAAGCGCTTGCCCGGCGCGCCGGCCGCAAGAAGAAAAGCGCCCATGCTCGCTGCCATCCCGATACAGATGGTCGAAACATCGCATTTGATATAATTCATCGTATCATAGATCGCCATCCCCGCCGTAATGGAGCCGCCGGGACTTTTGATATAAAGGCTGATGTCCTTATCCGGATCCTGTGATTCCAGAAACAAAAGCTGAGCCACCACCAGAGAGGCCGTTACATCGTTGACCTCATCGGATAAAAATACGATCCTGTCATTCAGCAGCCTCGAATAAATATCATACGAGCGCTCGCCGCGGCTCGTCTGTTCCACAACCATTGGTACCAGTGCCATAGAATCCTCCTTCTCCGCCTTCTCAGACGGACCATCAAATTCAAAATGCCGGCTTTTTGGGGAAATCAAATTCGCAGGCGCCGGCGTCTGCGAATCGATGTCTTTTTATTCCGCTGCCGTCTCCGTTTCGGAGGACGCTTCCTCTTTTTCCTCTGAAACCGCCTCAGGCTCTACCTCGGCAACCTTTTTCTTTCTGGGCGCTCTCTTTTTGGGAGCCGCAGCATCTTCCCCTCCCTTGGAAATATCCGCGTTGTCGCGAATGAAAAGCGCCGCCTTGCCGACCTCGACGTCCGCCGCGATCGCTTTTTCTTCGATGCTTTCCTTTACCTTGTCAAGCTCGATGCCGTAGGCGTCGGCAATCTTCTGATATTCGGTCTCGATGTCCTCTGCTGTCGCCGTAAGATTCTCCGCCTTTGCCACGTATTCCAACGCCAGACGGGTCTTCACCTGCTTTTCCGCCTGCGGACGGAACTGCGCTTTCAGCGTTTCCACCGTCTGTCCCGTATACTTCATGAAGGTATTCAGGTCCATCCCCTGATAGCGCAGACGGTTTTCATAATCGCGTACAAGGCTTTCCGCCTCGTTGTCGAACATCACCTCGGGGATTTCTCCCTCGATGTTTTCGCAGAGCGCGCTCATGAGCTGTTCATCTACCTTGGCATCTTCGGTTTTCTCCGCATTCTCTTGGAGTTTTGCCTTCACATCCGCTTTGTATTCATCCAGCGTATCGAATTCGGAAACGTCCTTGGCGAATTCGTCGTCAAGCGCCGGCAGCTCGGAGACCTTGATCTCATGGATCAGGCATTTGAAGGTCGCCGCCTTTCCCGCAAGCTCCTTGGCATGATAATCGTCCGGGAAGGTGACCTCCACATCGAAAGGCTCTCCGATGCTCTTCCCGATCATCTGATCCTCAAAGCCGGGGATAAACTGTCCGGAGCCAAGCTTCAAGCTGTATTTTTCCGCCTTTCCGCCCTCGAACGGCTTTCCGTCGACATAACCGTCAAAATCGAAAATAACCTCGTCATCCTTTGCCGCGGGACGGTCCGTGATCTCGATGGAACGGGCATTGCGCTCCCGCACGCGGTCGATTTCCGTCTGGACTGCCTCGTCGGTCACTTCCACGTCCTCTCGGGTTGCCTTCAGGCCCTTATATTCCTTTACGGTGATTTCCGGCTTTACAAAAACCTTCGCCGTGACGACCACTCCGTCCGCATCCAGCGATTTGATATCGATTTCCGGCTGGCTCACCACCTCAAGGCCGGCTTCCTTCACCGCCTCAGGATATGCCGCAGGAAGAATGGCGTTGATGGCATCCTCGTAGAACACGCCCGTGCCGTACATCCTTTCGATCATCTTGCGGGGCGCTTTTCCCTTGCGGAAGCCAGGGATATTGAACTTCGCAACGTTTTTGCGGTATGCCTTTTCACATTCCGCCTCGAAAGCCTCATGGTCGATGAAGATTTCAAGTTCCTTTTGATTCTTGCCGATCTCAGCGGTATTTAATAGTTTCATGATTCCTCCGTCGTGTTTTTTAAACAACAATTTATTTTTACATACATGATTTACTATATCATTTTTCACAAAAAATGTCAACAATTTTAAGGCATTTTATACACTGTTTTTCGGCAGAATTTGCTTTTTGGGCTCGATTTTCATCGGTTCAAATCTCAGATAATCCGCAGAAACAAGATAAAAATCGATATCCCGGTATCGGACGCACGCCGGAACATCATATTTCCCGTGGATATGGCCGAAAAAGCACCGCGCGATGCCGCCGCGGCAAAGCTCCTGTACAAGCTCCCCGCACACGTAGTCTCCAAAGACCGGCGGAAAATGGAGAAACGCCAAAATTTCTTTTTCCTGTCCGCGCGCGGCCGTCCCGCCGCGAAGCGCCCTGCCGCAGGAAAGGCTCATGCCAAGCCGCTGTACCTCTCTTGCAACGATCTTGCCCGCGTCGGTGCCCTCCAGAGGAGACACCCTTTCATCCGTATACCAGCCGCGCGTACCGCAAAGAATAAAATCCTCGGTCTCGTACGCATTGTTATGCAGAAAACGGATGGTCCGATAGCCGTTCTGTTCGATAAAGCCGCCCAGCTTCGCCATCGTCTGCCACCAATAATCGTGGTTGCCCTTGAGAACGATCTTTTCTCCGGGAAGCGCCTCGATAAAGTCAAAATCCGCCTTCGCCTCAGCTGGCGTCATCGCCCATGAGGTATCCCCGGCAAGTACGACCGTATCCTCCGGCAACACATGCTTTTCCCAGCCGGCTTTCAATTTTTCTACATATCCGAGCCATCTTGAACCAAAAACATCCATCGGTTTTTCACAGGAGAGTCCAAGATGCAGATCCCCGATTACAAAAAGAGACATGCCCCGCTTGAATTCCTTTCGTTTTTCATTCCTGAATCCTTCTAAAATCGGTAAAAATTCAAAAAAACAAATTGTTTAAGACAGGTATAGACATCCTACGCTCGATGCAAAATAAAACCGGCAGCACGCTCACGTTTTTTCAAAATGTACGTGCTGTCATCCCGGCGGAGACCGCTCTTTTCTTGTTCCCATAAAAAAGCGCCGCCCGCCGGAAGAAGCGGCCCGCGCCGGAAAAAGCGGCCGGAGCCTTCTCAAAACTGTGATTTCGATTGAAAGGATTTGTCCGTTCCGGACCACCGGGACGGAGCTTGGTTTCTCATCATGAACGGAGATATCTCTCACGATAAGACATGTAAAACCTGTAAATGCAACAAGGGCGTTTCGTGCGACGTCACCAACTGTGTCTATCACGACGGCGAAAGCCACTGCACAGCAGAAAGGATCAACGTTGGTCCCACCTATGCGACCTCCTGCACGGACACCGTTTGCGCAACCTTCAAACAGAAAACGGTTTGAATTTTCGGCGGAAAAGCTTTTGCTTTTCCGCCTTTTACCTATGACATGAGAATTTTGGCGGACCCAGACGACTAAGATGAAAAAAGCATATTTTCCCCTAACCCTTTATTGCCGTCCGGCCAAGGAGGACCCTGACATGAAAAAGCTCGCCGTACTGATGATTTTCCTTATCGTTCTCAGCCTTCTTTTGATTTCCTGCAGGAGCGAGGAAGAAGCGCCAAAGACCTTTTCCGAAATGACGCTCGAGGAGATCCTCGCCGCGATCTACCAAAAGGGAGGCTACAGCAAGCAGCTCACTGAACTCATCGAAGCGCCGGTGCCCGAACCAGATTCTATGGATTTCTCCAATTATCTTGTGACAACAGAAATCGATGAAGACAACTGCGAATATTTTCTCGGGAAATCCGATGTCGCATTTCAGCGCGCCATCGCTTCAGAAGCCAGTATCTGTCCGACCACTTATTCCCTTTGTCTGATCCGAGCCAATGAGGGACAGGATGTGGACGCCCTTGCCCAAGCCGTCCGGGAAAGCGCAGATCCCATGAAATGGGTCTGCACGGGACTGCCCGACGATGCCGTTTACGTAGCTGCGGAAGAAGACGTTGTGATCCTCGTTATGAGCGCGTCGGACGGGGAAGCGCTGCTGTCCGCCTTCCATTCCATAGCGTCGCCTGACGAAGCTTAGGCAATCAGACCGCCCGAACGCTCTTAAAGATTGGCAAGAATAAATCTTTCCGCGTTGCCGTAGCAAAGCGCCTGTAGGGTCTCATCCGGGATTCCCTCTTTTTTCAGAGCTCCCGCAACCTTGAAAAGGTCGGAAACGTCCCGGATGCCGGCAGGCGTTTTGTCGATCCCGTCAAAATCGCAGCCGAACGCCAAATGCCCGCCTATCCCAAGCGACAGATCATGCTGGATATGCCGGCAAACGCTTTGGATGTTCGCTTCACCCGGCTCGTCAAGGTGCTGCGGCGCCATGCTGATCCCGACAAGTCCGCCGCACGCGGCGATTTTTTTTGCGGCTTCATCGGTCAGGTTGCGCGGATGCGGATATACGCTCCGGCTGTTGGAGTGAGTGGCAGCGACCGCACGCCCTGCCGCCGCTGCCAGGTCAAGGCATTCCTCTGTGACGGCATCCGAAGCGTGGGAAAGGTCGACGACGATGCCAAGGGCAAAGCAGGCCTTGACCACTTCTCTGCCGAACGGCGTCAGCGGCTCCGACGTATCGAACGCGCCGCCGATGATATCGGTCTCGCGCCATACAAGGGTAAGGAACCGCACGCCGAGCTCATAAAGCACGGAAAGCCGCTCCAACTTTCCGCAAAGAAGGCTCGCTCCCTCCACTGCAAGGAAAAGCGGACGCTTTCCCAAAGCCGCCGCCTGCCGGTAATCGGCCGCCGAACGGCACAGGGCCGCTTTTTTCGGCGGTATCTTGGAGATAAAATCCCGGTAAATGGCATGAAACTGCTCCCACGCCGCCTCGCTTTCCAGCGAATGCTGCGTCCAGATCGCCATTACCTGAGCGTACCGCGGATAGCGCTCCGTCTTTTTTAAGGAAATGTGGAGCGGACCGTCCAGAAGTCCCGTTTTCTTCTTATACATTTCAAAGGGTGTGTCGCAATGCAGATCGAATAAATCCATAATACCTCCCGCCGGCCGTCAAAGCAGGGCGTTCTCGATATGACGGATGCCCCGCTCCGCCAGAACATATCGTCCGCCGCGAAGGAGCAGGTAAACCTCGATGACATCGATCCGCGGCTTTTTTGCCGGCCTGTATTTATAAATATATTCCTCGGCGCACGCCGTTATGTGCCGGCGTTTTTTCGCGTCGACCGCCGCGCCGGGACGTCCGAACCTCGACGGAGCGCCAGTATCCAGCCTGGTTTTGACCTCCACGAACAGAATATGCGTGGCGTCCTCACAGATGATGTCCGTTTCCAGATGGCCGCAGCGGTAATTGCGGCAAACGATCGAATAGCCGCGGGACAGGAGATACTCGCATGCCAGCGCTTCGCCGGCATTTCCGATTTCACGGTTTCTCATAGCCTGCAAACGACAGGAAGCTGCGTCTGTGCTCGGGACACGGACCAAGCGTCCGCACCCTTTCCCTATGCTCCTTTGTCGGATAGCCCTTGTGGCGCGCAAATCCGTATTCCGGATAGCGCAGGTCCAATTCCCTGCACTGTCTGTCACGGGTGACCTTTGCGAGGATCGATGCCGCCGCGATCGACGGACATTTCGCGTCCCCGCCGACGATGGTTTTTACCGGAATGGAAAATCCCCGCGCCGTATTGCCGTCGATAAGCGCAAAATCCGCCGGAATGGGGAGCGCTGCGACGGCACGGTTCATGGCGAGCATCGTCGCGTTCAGGATGTTGAGACGGTCGATCTCGGCGGGCGTCGCCCACGCGACGGCATACACCGCCTCCCGCGTGATGATCTCATACAGCGCCTCCCGCTTTTTTTCGGAAAGCTTCTTGGAGTCATTCAGCTCCGGCGAGAAAAATCCGCAGGGCAGGATCACAGCGGCCGCGACGACATTGCCGGCGAGCGGTCCGCGGCCCGCCTCGTCGATGCCGCAAACGGAAGCGTACCCCGCTTCCCTGCATTCCCTTTCATATGTAAATTCAAGCATATCCGCTCCCACCTATTTATTCTTTTTCTCCGGCTTTTTGTCTGAGCCTGCGTCCCGTTCCGCCTTCTCCCGCATGGACAAGAGGGCGATCAGAAGACCGATTCCCGACATTGCCGCATATACGCTAAGGACGATGATGTCCGCGCCGCAGTCCGCATAGGAGAACACGCTGTCATAAACGCCGCTGGATTCCGAACACACGCAGGCGATCGACCAGCCGACAAAGCCGATCACTCCGGAAACAAACAGAGCGATGCCCAATACGAAGCGTTTCATGTTTTTCATGCGCATGGATCTCCTTCTCTTTATATTTTAAATACCTGTCACCCAATCAAAGACCTCTTTGCGATCCGTCCTCTTCCTCCGGCGCCTCCAGTGTGATACGTCCGATCCTGCCGGCACGGAACTCATCGAGCAGCATGCCGGCGGCGCGAAGGGTATCCACCTCTCCGCCGGAAACAAGGAACCCGCGCCGGCGGCCGACCGCCTCCAAAAGCTCATGATCGGAAAGCGGCTCGATGGCCGCAGGCTCCAGCCGATACCGCTCGCAGAAAAGCTTTGGATATCGTGTGCGCAGCCTTCCGCAAAGGACCGACGCCAGCATCTCCACGTCCATGACCTCGTCGCGGATCGCGCCCGTCAGCGCCAAATTTTCCCCGACCCTGCGGTCATCGAACTTCGGCCACAGCACGCCCGGCATATCCAATAGGTCGAAGCCGAGAGAGGTCGTCACCCACTGCTTTTGAAGCGTCACGCCGGGCCTGTCCTCCACTTTTGCCTTGCCGGCAGAGGACAGACGATTGATAAGCGAGCTTTTGCCGACGTTTGGAATCCCGACGATCATCGCACGCAGCTTTCTGCCCTCCATGCCGCGCTCCCGATATCGGGCAAGCTTGTCCGCACACACGCGGCGCACCGCGCGCGGGATCTCGGATGTCCCCTCACCGGTGCGGCAGTCGTAAAAAATACATGTTCTTTCCAGTGCTTCAAAATGCTTTTTCCACCGCTCCGTCATGACAGGGTCGGCAAGAGAGGCCTTGGAGAGCAGCACAAGGCGCGGCTTCCCCGCCGTCAGCCCTGCGATTTCGGGATTTTCAGAGCTTTCCGGGATCCTGGCATCCAAAAGCTCCAGGACCACGTCGACATCCTTCAGCGTCTCCGAGATCATCCGACGCGTCTTCGCCATATGGCCGGGGAACCATTGTATCTGTTCAGAAGGCATAACGATTCCTTTCCGTTCAGTCCAGCGTTCCGATCGCGTTCAGCGGAAACAGCCGGAACACCGCGTGTCCTACGATCTCGCTTTCCTCGACAAAGCCGACAAGGTCTGAGCGGCTGTCCGTGGACCCGTTGCGGTTGTCTCCCATGACAAAATAGCAGCCCTCCGGCACCGTCACAGTATATCCGTCGATGTCTTCCCTTTCCATGCTGCCGAATATCCGCTTGACATACGGCTCATAAAGCGTGATTCCGTCTACTGTCACCGTCCAGTTATCAAAATCAAAGGTGATGGTTTCCCCTCCCGTCGCAATGATGCGCTTGACCAGCAGCTCGTCGGAATAGAATCCGTCCTTTTTCTGCACGACGACGATATCGTAGCGCTGCGGCGTGTAAAAAAGATTGGTCACGATCAGACGGTCTCCGTCTGCAAGCGTATCCGACATGGACGTTCCCGTCACGGTCGCCATACGTCCCAAAAAAGTGAAAATCAAAACAACGATGACGGCTGCAACGCAGATCACCTCAAACCAATCGTAAATATTTTCGAGAAGCGACGGCTTTTTTCGGACGGGAGCCGGCACTGCCTCTTCTGAGATTTTGTTTTCCTCCATTTTTATATCACCCTTTCCAGCTCATCGTGAAGATTTCCCGCGATCGCCGCGGCATAGATCATCAAAACCACCCCAAACATCAAGCGGAAAAACCAGGAAAGCGCCAAAAGCTCCGATTCCACGCCGAACGGGACGGCCGCCATGCAGATAACGCTGACACCCGCATATATATATTCCAAAGCGGCATATCGCCTGATCCTTCGGGTGAGCGCTGTCAACCGCTCCTCCTGCTTTTGCTCTGACATTTCAAAAAGCCCCGCTGAGGACATCTCCGTACACCGCTGCGCCAGCCTCAGGTAAACGCGCTTTTTTTCCGGAACCACAAGAGAAAACATGAGGAAAGCCAATACAAAGCAGATCAAAAACGCGATATATACCGGAACGAAGCCCTCCTCCTCGTAGGGAAAAGCGCTTCCCGCAAATCTTGCGGAATAAAGAGCAAGCAGTACATAGGCCGCAGCGGAAAAAACGATAAACAGCGCCGTCTTTCCCGACGCAGCACGGCGGCGCGGCGCATATTCGCCCGCTCCGCGGAAGGCGAACAGCATCACAACGCCCCACATAAATTCCGGCACAAAATAGAACGAATCGATAAGATGTCCTCCGAGACTGACGCCGCTGATCGGCAGACACAGGAAAAAAGCAAAGGCGCCCACGCAAAGCGTACAGAATGCGCGCGTTTTCCGCCCTGTCCAGAGCAGGCCGTCCGGTACGATTTCGGCCGCATATTTTTCCTCAAGCGCCGAAACAAAGCGGCGGTCCCGACGGAATCCGTTGAAATAACGGAGCATACGGACAAGCCAAAGAATGCCGATAACGGCAGAGATCCCCGCAAGGAAAAGCGCAAGAACCGTCCGCAAGCCGGTAAAATCCATCGGATCCGCGGTCACATAGCCGCCGCCCGTACCGGCAATCGCCGTGAATTCCGGCAGGCATGCGCATACGACATGAACAATCACAAAAACGACGCTCATGATGCGCGCCTCATCTGATCCATACAGGTAGACCGTTTTGTCCCGGTTGCGGGAGGAAAAACCGGCATCCGCGATGCACAGCCGCTCATCTCCCCCCGAAAAGGAAATGCCGCGCTCGAAAAACGGTGCGGAGTTCGGCGCGTTTTTTTTCTCATAAAGTTCAAAATACGCTGTGCCGGATTCAAATTCCGTTTTGTCGAAAACACCGCCGAAGCGGGGTTTTGCAGCGCTCTCCCGACGCGCTTTATGATGGGTATACCGCAGCTCAAGATAGGAAATTCCCTCAAAAAGATTGACAAATGCGGGAATCAGATAGATCAGCTTCAAGACCCCGAATACAAAGGAAAGGATCAGATACCATGTCGCGTCGAGGATGGGGATCATCAGCATCGCCAAGAGTTCGCCCAAGGAAATCCAGACCGCGGCCTTGAATTTCTGTCTTGCCGTTTTGATTTTGCCGTTCAAATCGGAAAGCCGGTAAAGCCCTTTCAAAATCAGAAGATATCCGGCAACATCCGGCAGCACATCGATCAGATTGACCGTCGGATTGAACAAAAAAACGCAGCCGGCGATCAAGTATCCGATATTCATTCCGTTGTTTGTTCCCCCTCTCGCAGAATCTCCAGCCGTTATTTGCGCCTGTTCTTTTTCGGCTCGCCGTCCTCTTTTTTTCTTTTTTCATAATAATCGAACGGCGTTTTGTACCGGTGCTTTCTCGTATCCGGCATATCCTCATCCCCCTCGAGGCAGATCCACATATAGCAGGAAAAGATAAGCGAAACGTTGACAAGGATATAGATCGCGCCGGCAAGCATTTCAAACGCCGGTGCGCGCCACGCGGCGGGGTCCGCGCCGAACATTTCCAAAAGGCTGCTGAGCGCGTGCTCGACGAAAAACAAGATCACCGTATAGACCATGCACCGGACCGATTTTTTTCTCAGACGGTCGAGGCCCGTTTGCTCTGTGATCTGATAAAGCGAACGCAAAAAGCAAAGCGTAAAAATCAAAAGGAAAAAGGAATAGGCAAAGGAAAGCACCGCCGCCACCGTTTCCGACAGCGTAAACAGCGAGAGCGCACTCGCGGTATTGAGAAAGATCACGATGCCGGACGCCGGGATCCCGGCAATAGACAGCATCCTCGTCAAGCGGAAGCATCCGCAGTACCGGGAAGCGACAGAAAAGCCCCGCGTCATCAGAAGAAAGCCGATGATGTCCGGCGTAATATCGACCGGGACGCCGAAAACCTCGAAATTGGTTTTCAGCAGCAGAAAATACCCGAGAAACATCCATCCAAAGCCCATTGAAACCATCCCCCTGCCGGCACCGCCGGCTCTATTTTATGCCGCTTTAGTTCTGCGCATCCGCACCGCCGCCCGGTCTGCCGCAGCACTGCTTATATTTTTTTCCGCTCCCGCACGGACACGGATCGTTGCGGCCCACCTTCTCGGACGCGCGGCGCACAACCGGACGAGGCTTTTCCTTTTCCCCGCCGACGGATGCAAGCTCCGCCGTTTTCTGCTTTGCGACCTCACGCCGGCGAAGCTCCTCCGCAGGCTTTGCAAACAATACCATCCGCGCCGTATCCGTGCGGATCTTGTCGATCATATCGTCGAACATCTCGCCGGAAGCGATGCGGTATTCCGTCAGGGGATTGCGCTGCGCATAGGCATTGAGCCCCACGCCGTCGCGCAGATCGTCCATCGCGTCAAGATGCGCCATCCAGTTGGTATCGACGGCGCGCAGCAGCGCGACCCGTTCAAGCTCGCGCATCCGTTCTCCGAATACGGTCTCCTGTCTTTCATAAAGCGCATGGACACGGTCGAGCAGCGTCTTTTCCAGCTCCTGCCTTGTCACGCCCTCATGGAAATCCTCGGCCGTCGTGATCCAGAGCAGCGACTCTCTTGCCGCCTCCGGGTCAAAGCCGTTCTCCCCTGCCGCAAGGTCCAGCTTTTCTGTGACAGCCTTTTCCAGCATGCTGCGGACCGTTGCGCTGACGTCCTCCCCGTCGAGGACCTCCCTGCGCTGCTTATAGATGACGTTCCTTTGCTGGTTCATCACGTCGTCGTACTCCAGAACGGTCTTGCGGCGGTTGAAGTTTTCGCCCTCCAGACGCTTCTGTGCGCTCTCGATGGAATTTGATAAAATTTTCGCATCGATCGGCTGGTCCTCCTCGAGGCCGAGCCGATCGATGATCCCAAGGATCCGTTCGCTGCCGAACAGGCGCATGAGGTCGTCCTCCAGCGACAGATAGAACCGGCTCTCGCCGGGATCCCCCTGACGTCCGGAGCGTCCGCGCAGCTGATTGTCGATCCGCCGGCTCTCATGCCGCTCCGTACCGAGGATGAAAAGCCCGCCTGCCGCGCGCACGCGGTCCGCCTCCGGCGCGATCTCCGCCTTATATTTTTCCAATCTCTCATGATAAAGAGCGCGCGCTTCGGCGCACCGCTCGTCGATCTTGTCGGACATGCCGGTCGCGAGAACGATCTCCTCCTCGCTGTAGCCGTTTTTCTTGAGATCGGTCCTCGCGAGGAACTCCGGATTTCCTCCGAGCATGATATCGGTGCCGCGTCCCGCCATATTGGTCGAGATCGTGACGGCGCCGAGCTTGCCGGCCTGGGCTACG
Source organism: uncultured Clostridia bacterium (assembly GCA_944381075.1). GTDB lineage: Bacteria > Bacillota > Clostridia > Oscillospirales > CAG-272 > QALR01. The sequence goes on along the minus strand of CALWJT010000023.1, from coordinate 4,889 downwards.
ATCTCCGCCTCTCTTTCATGCTGCTTGGCATTGAGCACATTGTGCGGGATGCCGTGCTTTTTCAGCAGAGAGGAAAGATATTCGGATTTGTCGACGGAAATGGTCCCGACGAGCACTGGCTGCCCTTTCTTGTGGCATTCCTCGATCTGCGAAATGATAGCGCGGTATTTTCCCGCCTGATTCTTATAAACGATGTCGTGATGATCCCGCCGGATCATGGGACGGTTGGTCGGAACCTCGATGACGTCGAGCCCGTAAATCTCGCGGAATTCGTTTTCCTCGGTCAGCGCGGTTCCCGTCATGCCGGAAAGCTTATGGTAAAGACGGAAGAAATTCTGGAAGGTGATGGTCGCGAGCGTCTGGTTCTCGTTTTGAATCTTGACGTTCTCCTTCGCCTCGATCGCCTGATGGAGCCCGTCTGAAAAGCGGCGTCCGGGCATAATGCGCCCCGTGAAGGAATCGACAATGAGCACCTTGCCGTCCTGTGTCACGACATAGTCCACATCCCGCTTCATGATGCCGTGCGCATGCAGGGCCTGCATGATATGATGGTTGATCGTGACGTTCTCAGGATCCGAAAGATTCTCAAGTCCGAAGAAGGCCTCCGCTTTTTCCACGCCGTGGCGCGTGAGGACCGTGCGCTTCGCCTTCTCGTCGACGATATAGTCCTCCTCCACGTCCTCGTTGTCGGATTTGGTATCCATTTCCTTGACCCTGCGGGCACGCAGTCCGCGCACAAAGCTTTCCGCCTTTTGATAAAGCTCGTTGGACTGGGCGCCGCGCCCGGAGATGATAAGCGGCGTGCGCGCCTCGTCGATGAGAATGGAATCGACCTCGTCCACGATCGCAAACGCATAGCCGCGCTGGGTCAGCTCCTCCTTATAGATCACCATGTTGTCACGCAGGTAGTCGAATCCGATCTCATTGTTGGTGCCGTAAGTAATATCCGCCGCATACGCCTCGCGCTTTTCCGCGGAGGACTGCCCATGCACGATCAGTCCCGTTTTCAGTCCAAGGAAGCCGTAGACCTTGCCCATCTCCTCGCTGTCGCGGCGTGCCAGATAGTCGTTTACCGTTACGATATGCACGCCGCGGCCGGCAAGCGCATTGAGATAGGCTGGCATCGTCGCGACAAGCGTCTTGCCCTCGCCGGTCTTCATTTCCGCGATACGTCCCTGATGCAGGATGACACCGCCGATGAGCTGCACATGGAACGGCCGCTTGCCCAGCACGCGGTCCGCCGCCTCGCGCACTGCGGCAAACGCGTCCGGCAGGATATCGTCCAGCGTTTCCCCTGCGTCGAGGCGGGCGCGGAGTTTGTCCGTCACGCAGCGCAGCTCCCCGTCCTCCATGGCGGAATAGGTATCCGCAAGCGCTTCTATTTTTTCCACGATCGGATTTATCTTTTTGATCTGTCTTTCACTGTAGGTCCCAAATAATTTATCTGCAAGCGACATTGTTCGTTCCTTTCTCCTGACGGGCTTTGCCAAAGCCCGTTTCCGCCTGATAAGCACAGGCACCGGCGTCAAATGATGAAAACTTCAATTTCATTATAACAGAATGATTATACCATTATTTTGGCCGAATTACCATACCAAATTGTAAACAAATTCCCAAAGAGGCGAACTTTTTGAAAAAATGCCCTTCCAGGGCGTTTCCGAAACGGCCGGATCAGCGCTCGCCGCGATGCTCCCGCAGTGCGGCAAGACGCCCGCCGTCGGTCCGGAAGCCTGCAAATCCGTCCTGTCTGAGCACCTCATAGACGGCGATGGCCGCGCTGTTGGAAAGGTTCAGGCTCCTTTTATCCGCAAGCATCGGAATCCGGACGCTGCGCTCATAATGCGACAGGGTCAGCTCCTCCGGAAGTCCTTTCGTCTCCTTTCCAAAAACGAGATAGACCTCACCCTCTCCGGCATCGATCTCCGTATAGATGCGGCTCGCTTTGGTGGTAAAAAACCACAGATTGTCGTTTTCATGCCGCGCCATGAAATCCGCAAGAGAATCATAAAGGGTGATCTCAAGCGTGTTCCAATAATCGAGTCCTGCGCGTTTGAGCTTCCGGTCGTCGATCTCAAAGCCGAGCGGACGCACAAGATGAAGCGCCGCCCCTGTCGCAGAGCAGGTCCTCGCGATATTTCCCGTATTCTGCGGGATCTCCGGCTCCACAAGCACCACGTGAATTTTCGTCATATCCATCTCCCTATTTTTGTCAAAATCAATTTAATTTTCTGCTTTTGTCTTTTGTTTGTCCCGAACCGCGTTCTGAAAGCGCACCGCAAAAAAATCCCCACACACCGTAAATGCAGCTCGCAAGGTACCGTTTTCCGGACAAGGGGCACGCAAAGCTGTTTTTTTATTATACCGCTTTTTGACAAAGCATGCAAGAGTCTCCCACACATGAAACATTTTCAGGGTGTATTTTCAAATTCCCTGCGAACAATGTTGAATAAGGAGAAACGATTGTTCCGGAAATATTGTTCCGTGCATTCGCTTCCAGTCATTTTACGGAGAAATCGATATGAAACTGCAAAAACCAAAATACCTATGTGCATTCCTCGCATTCTTCCTCCTGCTCTCCATGACAGCTCTCGCAGATGCGGCGCAAAGCTGGTATTGTATGCGGGAAAAGAACCATGCACGTCCGAAAGTCGAGCCCCAAATGGCTTTTATCGGCGATTACGGAGGCGTTTACATCGGGCCCGACCCCGATGAAAAGGTCATCTATCTCACCTTTGACGCCGGCTATGAGAACGGCAACGTCGAACGGATCCTCGATGTTCTGAAAAAGCATGAAGCGCCCGGCGCCTTTTTTGTGCTCGACAATCTTATCAAACGCAACACGGACCTTGTTCTGCGCATGGCAGAGGAGGGTCATCTCGTCTGCAACCATACCGCTCACCATAAGGATATGACAAAGCTGTCCGATGCAGAATTTGAAGCGGAGCTCGCGGCACTCGAATCCGTCTACAAAGAGACAACCGGCTATGACATGGCGAAATTCTACCGTCCGCCGGAGGGCAAATTCAATCAGGAAAATCTCGCTTTGGCACAGCGTCTCGGCTATACGACCGTATTCTGGAGCCTCGCCTACGCGGACTGGGACAACAACAAGCAGCCTGCCCCGGCGGACGCGAAAAAGCTGCTGATGGACAACATCCACAACGGCGCTATCGTGCTCCTGCATCCCACCTCGAAAACCAACGCCGACATCTTAGACGACCTTCTCACCGCATGGGAGGCCGAGGGATACCGCTTCGGCTCCCTGACGGAGCTTGCAGGTCCAAAGGAATAACGCCTTTTTCGACTGCGGCAAGCGTGTTTTTTCTTTTTTCGCAGCGAAAAGCCAAGAAGCTCCCTCCCTTTTTCTGCATGTCCCGCAAGTATGCGGGACATGCAGAAAAAATCCGATGCTGCCCGCGTCGGGACGGCCGGGACCGGCCCATTTGAATTTTCTTACTTGGCCCGCCGTCGAATACGGCCGCAGCATCCGACATTTCAGAAAGGAATCCCATGAAAAAATCTCTCGCCTTTTTTCTCGCTCTGTTCATTTTCGCAGGATGCCTGCCATCCCATGCGGCAGGGCTTGTCTGGAATCCGGAGGACGGCGTCATCCTCTCCGGAAATCCCGACTCCAAAAAGATCGCGCTTACCTTTGACGACGGACCTCACCCCTCCAAAACGGATAAGATCCTCGACCTTTTAGCGGAATACCAGATCCACGCAACGTTTTTCGTGATCGGACAGAATGTCGCCGCTTATCCGGAGGTTGTCCGGCGTGAAATAAAAGAAGGACACGAAATCGGGAACCATACCTACAGCCACAAAAGCCTATACCGGTGTCAAAAGGAAACTGTCGAGAAAGAAATCATCTCCACAGAGGAGATCCTGATCGATAAGACCGGATGCGTCCCGCGTGTTTTCCGTCCGCCGGAGGGCGCCTATACCTGCGATATCCTCGACGTCGCAGGCAGGATGAATTACGATGTGATCCTCTGGACCATCGATACGCGCGACTGGGCCAAAGCGTCTACCGACCAAATCGTGAGCACGGTTTTGAAAAAAGTGAAAAATGGGAGCATTATCCTCATGCATGATTTTACCGTAAGCGGCACTCACACGCTCGACGCGCTGAAAATTTTGATCCCGAAGCTTCTCGATATGGGGTATGAATTTGTCACGGTATCGGAGCTCATCCAGTGAAAACAAACAAAAAAAGGGGGGCCGTGCGGCATCGCCGCACGGCCCCCCTTTTAAATCGACAGGACTCAGCGTCCTTCTAAATTCTTCTTATTCAGAAAAACAGAAAGCGCCTTGGCGACCGCCGTTCCCAAGACCCCGCACGCCACCGCCTCTATGACGGCATTGGTCGTGAAAAAGATCCCGATCACCTCTACAATCGTCTTTGTGGAAAGAACATATTGATCTCCCAGCGCGACCGACAAATCCGCATTCCGGAAGAAAATCACGAACGCACTGACAAACATCACCGTATGGAGAACCGTCCCCACCACGAAAGAAACCGCAAAGGACAGGATGTTCTGTCTGTCGAACCGGGCGAACAGTCGCCGGAACAGACGGTAAAGGTAAGCGGTAAGCAGGCCGAACAGCATCCTCGGAACAAAGCACATCACGATCGTTCCCACCGGATTGATCGAGAAGCAGGCCGCGCCGAAGGCATCGACCCCGTAAAAGCTCAAAAGTCCGAAGCACTGCATAAAGCTGGTCGCACCGAAAAAGGTTCCCAAGATCAGCCCCACGACCGGTCCGAAAAGGATGGCGCCGAGCGCGACGGGGATCACAAGGAAGGTAATGGAAACCGGACCTGCGCGCAGATATCCGATCGGGGTCACGCACATGAGAAGGATAATCGCCATCAGCACGGCAGTAAA
>CALWJT010000022.1 GCA_944381075.1 uncultured Clostridia bacterium | reverse complement strand
GAGCCGTCGATCATGACGGAAGAAAATCCGCCGTCGATGCAGGACTTGCAGATCTCAAAATCCGCACCATGATCGAGGTGCAGCGCAAGATCGATACCCGTATCCTCCACGGCAGCCTTAGCGAGTGCCATCAGATACGCATGCTTGGCATATTTTCTCGCGCCCGCCGAAACCTGAAGAATGACAGGGGATTTTTCCTCTGCCGCAGCTTCGGTGATCGCCTGAATGATCTCCATGTTGTTTATATTGAAGGCGCCGATCGCATATCCGCCCTCATAGGCCTTTTTGAACATTTCGGTGGTGGTAACAATACCCATTTTTCATACCTCTTTTCCGCGGATACCGGATGGCTTCCGCATAATCCGCATTTATTGATGACATACTTATATTTTACATCATGAGACGATGTTTTGCAACATATATTTTAGATTTTTCGAGAGATCGACGAAAAATTTTTATTTTTTTGGAAAAGCTCTTTACATTCTGTTTTTCCTATGATAGAATATTAGGAGCATAGCTCCGTTCCCTCGGTATACGGATCAAAGGCTCGACGAGCGTTTCACCCGCCGCATACTGGGTCAGCCGGACTGCAAAATCTTGAATGAGGTGAATACCATGCAAAAAGAAGCCAAGCAAGCACTGATTGCGGCCAATCAGACACATGAGGGCGACACAGGTTCGCCGGAGGTACAGATCGCCATTCTCACCGCGAGAATCAACGACCTGACCGAGCATCTGAAAAGAAACAACAACGACCATCACAGCCGCCGCGGACTGCTCAAAATGGTCGGCAAGAGAAGAAATCTTCTCGGTTATCTTCAGAAAAAGGATATTGAGCGCTACCGTGCTATCATTGAGAAGCTCGGCATCCGCAAATAAGCCCTTTTGAGAAGGGACGGACTTCGTTCGTCCCTTTTCCTCGTTTTCAAGCCCCCTAGATTCACGGCGGAAAATAGTCGATTTTGTATAGCAGTTAAATATGGCTCGAAGCCTTCGCGCCGTATTTAAGTGCTAAACAATTTCGGATATTTTTTGCCTGAAGATAAATACTAACACAAAAAGGAGACAAAAAATGTTTGAAAATTACAAGGTATTCGAATATGAATATGCCGGACGTCCGCTGAAGGTGGAAGTCGGCAAGGTCGCAGGACTTGCCAACGGCTCCTGCATGATCCGTTACGGGGACACGGTGATCCTCGCATGCGCCACCGCTTCCGAAAAGCCGCGCGACGGCATCGATTTTCTCCCTCTTTCCGTCGATTATGACGAAAAAATGTACGCTGTCGGCAAAATCCCCGGCGGATTTCTTCGCCGCGAGGGAAAGCCGTCCGAGAAAGCGGTCCTTACGAGCCGTGTCATCGACCGTCCGATCCGTCCTCTTTTTCCCAAGGATCTGCGCAACGATGTCGCACTCACGCTGACGGTCATGTCCGTCGATCCCGACTGCTCTCCGGAGATCACCGCTATGATCGGCGCATCCATCGCGCTTTCCATCTCCGACATCCCGTGGAACGGGCCGATCGGCGGCGCTTTCATCGGCCTTGTGGACGGCAAGCCCATTCTCAACCCGAATTATGAGCAGCGCAAGGTCAGCACGCTGGAGCTTACCGTCGCCGCTTCGGAAAAAAAGGTCGTCATGATCGAAGCCGGCGCCAAGGAAGTTTCCGACGACGATATGTATAACGCCATCCTGTTTGCCCATGAGGAGATCAAAAAGCTGCTTGTATTTATCAATGAAATCATCGCCGCCGTCGGCAAGCCGAAGTTTGAATACCCTTCCTGCGAGCTGGATCATGATATGTTCGACAAAGTGTTCGCGCACTGCGAAGAGGCGGTCATGCACGCACTCGACACCGACGACAAGAACGTCCGCGACGCCAGAATGCAGCCCATTCTCGATGATATTCTCGCGACATTCGGCGAGGAATATCCGGAGATGGAGACCATTCTCCCCGAACTGATCTATAAGATCCAGAAGAAGATCGTCCGCCGCTGGCTGCTTGTCGATAAAAAGCGTGTGGACGGCAGACGTATGGATGAAATCCGTCCGCTCGCCGCCGAAGTCGGCGTCCTGCCAAGAACACATGGCTCAGGCCTCTTTACCCGCGGACAAACCCAGGTATTGACGGTCGCGACGCTCGGTCCGCTCAGCGACGCCCAGATGCTGGAGGGACTGGACGACGACACGGAAAAGCGGTATATGCACCATTACAACATGCCGGGCTATTCGACCGGAGAGGCCAAATCCCTGCGTTCCCCCGGCAGACGTGAGATCGGACATGGTGCGCTCGCCGAGCGTTCGCTCATTCCCGTACTTCCCTCTAAGGAGGAATTCCCCTATGCGCTGCGTCTGGTATCCGAGGTCGTAAGCTCCAACGGCTCTACCTCGCAAGCCTCCGTGTGCGGCTCTACGCTTGCCCTCATGGATGCAGGCGTACCGATCAAGGCTCCCGTCGCCGGTATTTCCTGCGGTCTTATCACCGCGGAGGACGGCAGCTGGGATACCATGATCGACATTCAGGGCCTTGAGGATTTTTACGGCGACATGGATTTCAAAGTCGCGGGGACCCACAAGGGCATCACCTCCATCCAGATGGATCTGAAGATCGACGGCTTAACGCCTGAGATCATCAAGCAGGCGCTGGAAACAACGCATAAGGGCAGAGATTATATCATCGATGAAATCCTCCTGAAAGCCATTCCCGCGCCGCGCCCTGAAATCAGCAAATATGCGCCGAAGCTTATCACGATGAAGATCGATCCCGACAAGATCCGCGACGTCATCGGGACCGGCGGCAAAATCATTCAGAAGATCGTTGCCGAGACCGGCGCCAAAATCGATATCGAAGACGACGGAACCGTTTATATTCTCGCCGTCAATACGGAAGCTGCCAAGGAAGCCAAGGGGATCATCGACGCCATCGTCTTTGAGCCGGTCGAGGGCTGCTGCTATACCGGAACGGTCACAAGAATCATTCCCATTGGCGCATTTGTGGAAATCGCTCCCGGCAAGGAAGGCCTCGTCCATATCTCCAAGCTCGATACCAAGAGAGTGGAAAAGGTGGAGGATGTCGTCTCTGTCGGAGATACCGTCACCGTCAAATTCCTCGGCACAGACGAAAAAGGCCGCATCAACCTTTCGAGAAAAGACGCGCTGTGATCTTCTAATTTCATGTTCCAACAATAAAACGGACCTGCCAGATTGGCAGGCCCGTTTTTTATGCTGCAAACTCAGCTATTTGCGGTAGTCATGGACTCAATAAGAGTAGCAACCGATTCCGCTGCAGTTGCGGCATAACGCTCCGCAAACTTGGTCACGGCATTGCTGCCGGACGATATCATGTTGGAAATCTGTCCCTCGTAGTTTGGATAGTAGAGATAACCGGGATCATATGTTCTCGTATCCAGAATCAGCTCCAGCATTTCAGCAGAATCCGCATCACTGCAGTATTCATAGCTATAAGCTTCGACCCAAGCAGCACGCACGATATATCTCGAATGGAACCCAAATACCTCCATGAATTCGCCCACGACCTGAGGATCGGGTACAGAAATCGGCACGCTGTACGGCATCAGATGGTTATCCGCATAATGCGCATAATTTTCCTGAGATTCGCTGTAAAGCGGATACGGAACCAGACCGACCGACACGTCAGAGTCCTTCATTATTTCCAGAATGGCAAGGACCTCGGAAGCGAACAGGGTTTTGCCTCCTTCCATCGCCAGACGGACATCCGTGTAGCCGAGCGTCTCGCCCTCGGGCATGCTCCAAACGCTGATGGCCGTTTCGATCACGTCGTTCCAGGCAGCGGAGTCGTCCAGCACGGAGAAGATCAGAGAACCATCTTCATTTTTCATAATCGAAAGTCCGGAGGCCACATGCAGTCCGTGTGTCGCATGGCCGGTTCTGACCCAGCCCATGATGTCGCCCTCGCTGTAATGATATTCGGAGTTGCCGCTGTTATCTACCGCAGCCTTCTTGACCATTTCCATAAATTTGTCCATGGTCCACTCTTTGTCTCTGACAAGCTGATAGATATCATCCTCGATGCCGGCGTTCTCATATACGGTCTTGTTGTAAACCATTGCATGCGCCGCTTCGAAGCAGGAGATTGCCCAGTCGCCGATAACGCTGTAAAGCTCAACGTTGCCTGTCTGATCCTTGATGCTGTAGGTTTCGACATAGGTCTGATCGTACCAAGGATTTTCAAGATCGATCCCAAGCGTATAGAGATCATAGTTCGAGCCGGAGGTCACAAGGCCGCCCAGGTTATACTTTTGAGCGTACATATCGATCGTGTGCTGACCGCCGGTGATGTCCGCCGTTACCAGCGCTCCCGGTCCCTCGGACTCGTTCAGTTCGATGGTACAGTTGTAAAGCTTCTCCATGGCGTCATTGCGGGCACGAACCGCAACGCTGATGCTGTCCGCACCGTCGGAATAGATTTCCTTGTTCGATTCCCAGCCGTCCGCGCCGATGTAAGCGGCGATCACAAATTTTCTACCGCCGAAGTCCACGTCCTCAAACCCGGCAGGCTTTGCATAGGGATCCATTTCATCCCACGAAAGCGCAGGCGATTCGGTCGTATCGCTGGGTGCGGTCGTACCCGTGGTTTCGTCTCCTCCCGAAGAGTTCGTTGTCTCTCCCTGCTCTCCCGTGCCGCCGCTGCTGGACGTCGTTTCTCCCGCGGGATTCGTGCCGGATGTCGTCTCCTCACTGCCATCGCAGCCGGCCATCAAAACAACGATCAAAAGCATTGCACAAGACAGGATAAGCGCCAATAACCGTTTCATAAAAGCCTCCTTTAAGTATTGTTTTATAGAATCCGCAAAGCGGATTTTTACTAAATTCTCTCAGCTATCCAAAGACTTTTCTCCAAAAAGCCTTCCCGGACGTCAGACCTTAAGAGCCAATATGCTTCATGGTCGTTTTTACAAGATCGTCGATACGGTACCGGGTATGCCCCTCAATGGTCGTGTCCAACGCTCCGTTGACCGGATCTGACCATTTCGACTCGATGATGCTGGTTCCGCGGAACATACCGAGAATCGAACCGACAGTCGCGCCGTTGCAGTCCGTATCGAAACCGGTCTCCACCGCCATACAGATGGTCTTGGAATAATCGCACCGGCCCCAAAGCAAGGAGACCACGACGATCATCGCGTTGGAAACCGTATGGCACCAATCATAGCTGTTGCGCTCGTTGTACCGCTCATGGATCTTGGCAAACGCCTGCTTTTCGGAAACGTCGCCGTTGTACCACTCCAGCACCTCCGTGATCGCCTCATAGAGTCTCGAGGTCTTCGGAATCTGCTCAAGTCCCGCCATGACAATAGACGGCAGGTCCTCGCAGACAGCGGCCGCCGCGATCATCGCAGCGACGAACATCTCGCCGTAGATGCCGTTTTTCACATGGGAGATCGAAGCATCCCGCCATGCCATTTCCGCGGCAAGCTCCGGATTGCCCGGATTGATGTATCCGAAATAATCGGCTCTGATCTGAGCGCCGATATATTCACGGTAGGCATTCTTATATATCGCCGAGGCCGGCGGCACAAAGCCATTGATAAAGTTGCGGTAGGCAACGCGCTCCGCCGTGCAGTAGGGACGAATCACCTGCGCTTCGAGCCATACTCTGGAAACGTCATAGGGCGTGAACTCGCGTCCGTATTTTTCCAGCACGCGCATTGCCATCACCGTGTAGTTGGTATCGTCGTCGACCGGCGCACAGTCATAGCGGTCGGCGTATGCGCGGTTTTCAAGCGCCAGCTTATACTCGTTGAGATAGCGCTCCTTGCGCTCCTCCGTCACGTCGTTTTTGGAAAGATAGCGGTGCAGCGGATAATTCCCCGTTTCCTTCAGGAAAGGAAGGATAACGTTGGTCCGCCAACCCTCTACCGGCTTTCCCAGAAGGCATCCGCAGATTCTGCCGAGCCACGCGCCGCGGACCCTGTCCTCCAGATTGGCCGGGACCGTGCCCATGGGGATTTTTCTTTCCGGACGAAGCGCCAAGATCGCCGGCAGGTCCGACGGCTCATTGTAAGGATAATCGGCACGCTGTGGGGCATTGATCACAAGCTCAAAAAGGATATTGCTCATTTTTTCCTTGTTGGGTCCCTTCGGCATGCCGGAAACCGCCTGAAACAGGCTTTCATACTGTCCAAGGTCCAGTCCCTCGTCCATTGCCTGACGATATTCGATCATCAGGGTATCGGAATAGGAATCCCAGCCCGTCATCATGTCATAGCGAGGTTCGATTTTCTTGACCGTCCGAAGCTCCTCCATCTCTCTTTTGTCTCTGCCGAGCACCAAAAGATCGAGTGAAATGCCGAACTGATTGGCAATCCTTGCAAGGTTCTCCATATCCGGAGACGACAGCTCAGACTCCCATTTCTGGACCGCCTGTCTGGAAACGCCGATGAGCTCCGCGAATTTTTCCTGCGACAAAGACAGATCGCATCGAAGCTTCGCGATAGATTTACCGATATTCATAATAATATGTAGCCTCCCACTTTTTTCTTCATTGTAGCAAGAATTTTTTCAGACTGCAAGCACTTTAGATAGGCACATTATGTATAATAGAATTGTCATCTGTTTTTTCTTTTATTATGAAAAACCACGAAATTCGCCTGAATATTCCAAATACATATAGGTAAAACTCCCACAAAATCGAATAAAAGCAAGCAAGTCCACCCAAGATTAGGCAACCGCAGAGATGGTGTTGCTGCCAATAGATTTTTTTATTTTTCCTGCTTTTCCATTTCTTTTTTCAAAAAGATACCGCCGGAAAAACCAGCGGTATCTTCTCCGTCTTATTCAAAAAGCTTATCCCGCACGCGGTCGCTTTCCTCGAACGCATGCACGAACTCGACGACGGTCTCATTGACAGGCGTCGGGATTCCGTATTTCCGTCCCCCCTTGACGACAGCTCCGTTGATAAAATCGATCTCCGTTTTCCTGCCAGCGCGGCGGTCCTGAACCATAGAGGCAAAGCCATTCTTTGCATCCTCGCACAGCTTTTGAACGGAGTCGAGCACGAGCTTTTTCTCGAAGATCTCCCCATCCGCGGCGGCAACCGCGATCGCCTCGTCTACGATCCTGCCGGCGAGCGTCCACGTATGCGGATTGGCATAGATCTCATAAAGCCGGCATTCCAAAACGGACGACAGCGAATTGAGCGTCATGTTGATGAACAGCTTTTCCCAGAGAAGCCGGCGCGCATTTTCACAGAACACCATTTCGTCGCGGCATTTTGCAAATGCCGCGACGATCTCCTTTGCTCTCTTGTCGTTGCCGCAGAGAGAGCCGATCTTCGTCACGCCGTTTCCGCTGTGGAAGATGCTGTCCGAGCCCGTGACCACACAGTTATGTCTCGTCGTGCCGACAAAAATATGCTCTTTTCCGACAAATTTCTCGATCACTTCATCGTTTCCAAGTCCATTCTGCAGCGTTAAGACGTCCGCGCCGCCTTCAAGCAGCGTCCGATTGGCCGCAAGCGCCGCTTCCGTCACCGTCGCCTTGACAAAAACGATAACGAGCTCAACGCCCGGAACCGGCGTACCGCTCATGAGCGCATGCACCGGATAATGCTGTCGGGTCCCGTCGGCCTCCTCCACGGTAACGCCGTTTTTGTTCAGCGCCTCCACCCGCTCGGCATTCTGCTCGAGCAGGATTACATCATGCTTTTCCGAAAGAAAGGAGCCGAAAAGGCAGCCCATCGCGCCGGCTCCTATGATTGCAATTTTCAAATCCTGTATCCCCCTCCCGCCGCGGTCGCGGCAATATCCGAGCCTTCGATATCGATGTGCCCGGCGGCTGCGGGTTCTGCAAAAGCGATCTCAAACCCAAAGCCTTCTTTTTTATTTTCTCTCAAAGAGACCCGTTTGTCAAGAGGAGAGACAGAAAAGCATGTCGAATTTTGTCTGACAGCAAAAAAAATCTTCTTCCCCTCCCGCGGGGACACATCTCTTTCTTTGGATCGAAATTTTTATCATGCCTCTTTTCTTTTTTCATCGGCTATGGTATAATGGGAAGCATGATTCTGCATGCTTCCCATTATATCATCCCGGAAAGGAATTCTCACCCATGAAAATCACCGTACTCGACCGATGCACCGTCACGACAGGCGATGTTTCCCTCTCTCCCATCGAGGAGCTGGGAGAGGTCCGGTTTTTCGATACGCTCGCACAGGATAAGCTCGCCTCTGCGATCGCGGACAGCGGTGCCGTCATCTGCAACAAGGCAAACCTCACAGCAGACGTCATGGACGCCTGCCCGAATCTCAGATACATCGGACTTTTCGCGACCGGCTACAACAACATCGACCTCCAGGCCGCAAGCGCGAGAGGAATCACCGTATGCAATGTCCCGGGATATTCCACCGACTCGGTCGCTCAGCACGTATTTGCACTCATCCTGCATTTCGCCTGCCGCGCGGACGATTACGCCGCCTCCGTCGGAAGAGGCGATTGGTCCTGCGCCGAGACCTTTTCCTATCTCGCCTATCCGACCTATGAGCTTGCGGGAAAAACGCTTGGCATCTTCGGATTCGGCACCATCGGACGCGCGGTCTGCCGCATCGCCATGGCCTTCGGCATGCGCGTGCTCGCCGTCTCCCATCGGCCGGTCCGATACGACGGGGTAGAATTCACAGATACGGATACGCTTTTCGCGCGCTCGGACTATTTGACCTTCCACTGCCCGCTCACCGAGGAAACAAGAGGTGTCGCCAATGCGCGCACGCTCGCGCTCATGAAGCCGTCCGCCGTCCTCATCAACACAGCGCGCGGCGGCGTAGTGGAGGAAGAAGCGCTTGCCGCGGCGCTCACGGAAGGGCGGCTGCGCGGCGCCGGCATCGATGTTCTGGATACGGAGCCGATGCGTCCGGGGCATCCGTATCTCAAAACAAGGAACTGCTATGTCACCCCGCACGTGGCATGGGCCGCCATGGAGGCACGCATCCGCCTTATCGACTGCGTCGCGGAGAATCTAAGGGCCTTTCTGGCGGGGCGCCCCATCCATCAGGTAAACCGGTAAAAAAGCTGCGTTTTCCATCGAACGAACGCAAAACCCATCCTAAAATATTTCCAGAAAGAAGGGATTTTTATGGCAAAATACATCTTAAGCTGCTGCTCGACAGCCGATCTTTCCGCGGAGCATTTCGCAAAGCGGGAGATTTCCTACATCTGCTTTCACTATTCGCTGAACGGAAAGCAATATGCGGACGATCTCGGACGGACGATGTCCTTTGATAAATTTTATCAGGCGATGGCAAAGGGCGCCGAAACCGCTACCTCGCAGATCAGCGCAGGCGAATTCATCGCATATTTCACGCCCTTTCTCGAAAAGGGACTCGATATCCTGCATGTGTGCCTTTCCTCCGGCATTTCCGGCGTCGTCAATGCGGCAAACGTCGCGAGAAATGAGCTTGCGGAAAAATATCCGGAGCGCAAAATCTATATCGTAGATTCTCTCGCCGCTTCCTCCGGCTACGGGCTTCTCATGGATAAGCTCGCCGACCTGCGCGACGAGGGACTTTCCCTCGAGGAGGTACGCGACTGGGCGGAGGAGAACAAGCTGCGGGTCCATCACTGGTTCTTCTCGACCGACCTTACGTTTTTTGTCAAGGGCGGACGCATTTCCAAGGCGTCCGGATGGTTCGGCACGGTCCTGCAGATCTGCCCGCTTATGAACGTCGATCACCTCGGCAGACTCATTCCGCGTGAAAAAATCCGGACAAAGAAAAAAGTCATCGAGGCCATCGTCGACAAGATGGAAGCCTTTGCAGACGGCGGACTGAACTACTCCGGCAAATGCTATCTGTCCCAATCCGCCTGCTATGAGGATGCCCGCGCCGTCGCCGACCTTGTCGAGAAGCGGTTTCCTTCGCTCGACGGAAAGGTCCTCATCAACAGCATCGGCACCACCATCGGCAGTCATACCGGACCCGGAACGGTAGCGCTCTTTTTCTGGGGAAAAAAGCGCGAGGACTGAAGCAGCATAGAAGGAAAGCCCGGCGGAGGATCTCCGCCGGGCTTTCTTTAGAAGCGGACAGCTTTTTCAGGAGGCATTCCTTCCGCAGAGAAATCCCTCAGGCAGATGCGCCGGGAAAGGAGCCGGCAAGCCGGAAGGCTTTGTCCGCTCCCGTAATTTACGGGCCGGCCAACGTGACAAACAGCGCGGCAGATTCGTACCGCCCAAGCTCGCGGCTCCTTCCATTTTTCTCCCTGTCCCAATCGCAGGAGAGGAAAACCATGCCCGAACCACTCTTCTCCGATTTTCAGGCAAAAGCCCAGAGGTGCCGTCCGCAGCCCTGTCAGACCGCAAGCGGTCCGACAGGGCTGCGGACCTTTTTGCCGCATTCCCCTTTGGATTCCGGACGATCCGTGACATGACGGTCCGTTCAGGCATGACAGAATAGGAGCCGCATACGCTCCCCTCCTGCCAAAAACAGCGCCCGACCTCATGCTCCTTCGATAGGGACCGCAGGGAAAAAACACATGATCTTCCCTATTTCCTTTGCTTCTTTCCTGATTTTCCGCAACAGCGTTTCGACGCTCTCTCTTTTGTCTCATACCGCTGACAAGCTCCCAGCCGGGCGCACAAGACTTTTCCTGCGGGATCTTGACAGAGAACAGAAATTAAGATATAATAGATTTTAATTATATAGAAATCAAGAGGATTTCCTGCAATGAAGCATGTATTCGTAGTAAATCCCGCGGCCGGCAAGGGAAAAAAGCTGCCCGCCGTACTTGGCGCCGTCACCTACGCCTGCGAGGAGCTGGGCGTCGATTTTGAAATTTACCATACCGTCACGGTCGGAGACGGCATTCGGTATGTGCGCGAAGCGTGTGAAAAAAGCAAGGGAGGCCCCATCCGTTTCTACGCCTGCGGCGGGGACGGCACGCTCTATGAGGTCATCAACGGTGCGGTCGGCTGTCCGAACGCCGAAGTCGCCGTCATACCGACCGGTACCGGAAACGACTTCATCAAAGCGTTCTCTTCCCCGGAATTCTTTTCCGACGTCAAAAGGCAGCTGCTCGGCAAGCCGGAAGCCCTCGACCTGATCCGCTACAACGGAAGGTACTGCATCAACGTCCTCAACGTCGGCTTCGACTGCGACGTCGTGCAGAAGGTCTCGGAAATCAAGCGCAGCGCTCTCGTGCCGTCCAAGCTCGCATATCTATTCAGTGTCGCAAGCGTTTTTACGAAATCGTTCGGAACGGACTTCCGCGTTACCATCGACGATAAGGAAACCATCGAAAAGGAATTTACCCTGATGGCGGTCGCAGGCGCCAACTATTACGGGGACGGCTTCAAGGTCGCGCCGACGGCGCTGCTCAACGACGGATACCTGAATCTTTGTCTTGTCGACAAAGTGACAAGAGCGCAGTTTGCGAGGATCGTATCGGAATATAAAGCCGGCCGCCATATCGGCGCAGACGGGAAAAGCCGGTACCCCTTCATCCGCTACCAGACGTGCAGAAAAATTATGCTGGAATCCTATCGTCCGCTCGGCGTCTGTGCAGACGGCGAAATCTCGCCATACAAAGCCGTTCAAATCGAAGTCCAGCCGAAAGCCATTTCATTTTCCATTCCCAAAGGCTGTCTGTGCCTGTCCCTTGCGCAGGAGCAATCGAATGGACCGATATTTTCCTCCGCCTCACCCATCCATACGACAAAGGAGACCTAAACGATGAAAAAAGAACTTCCGAAAACCTACAATCCGGGCGAGATCGAAAAGCCGCTCTATCAGAAATGGTGCGACGCCGGCTATTTCACCCCTAAAATCGATCAAAAGAAAAAGCCGTTCACCATCGTGATCCCGCCCCCGAATGTCACGGGCCAGCTGCACATGGGACATGCGCTGGACGAAACCCTTCAGGATACCATCATCCGCTATAAACGGATGTCCGGCTACTGCACGCTGTGGGTGCCGGGGACCGACCACGCCGGTATCGCGACGCAGATCAAGGTAGAGGAAACGCTCCGGCGTGAAAAAGGACTCACGCGGCACGATCTCGGACGCGAGGCTTTTACCGAGCTCGTCTGGGAATGGAAGCGAAAATACGGCTCGCGCATCATCGAGCAGCTCAAGGCGCTCGGCTCCTCCTGCGACTGGACGCGCGAACGCTTCACCATGGACGATACCCTCTCGGCGGCCGTTCGCAAAACGTTCGTCGACCTCTATCAGAAGGGGCTGATCTACCGCGGATACCGCATCAGCAACTTCTGCCCGAAATGCGCGACGGCGCTTTCCGACGCAGAGGTGGAATACAAGGAAAAGGACGGCTCGTTCTGGTATATCCGCTATCCGGTGAAGGACAGCGGCGAGGCGGTCATCGTTGCGACGACCCGTCCCGAAACGATGCTCGGCGACACGGCGGTCGCCGTCCATCCGGAGGATGAGCGATATGCGCATCTTATCGGCAAGACGCTGATCCTGCCGCTTGTGGGACGCGAGATTCCTGTCATCGCCGACGAATACGTCGAACGCGATTTCGGGACCGGCTGCGTGAAAATCACGCCCTGCCATGATCCGAACGACTTCGAGGTCGGAAAGCGGCATAAGCTTCCCATGATATCCGTCATCGACGAGCACGCGAAGATCATCGGCGGCTACCCGTACGATGGGATGGACCGCTATGAGGCAAGACGTGCGATCGTCGCCGATCTTGAGGCCGGCGGCTATCTTGTGAAGGTGGAATCCTGCAAGCACAATGTCGGTCACTGCTACCGATGCGGGACCGCGCTCGAACCGCTCGCTTCCCTGCAATGGTACGTGAAAATGGAACCGCTCGCAAAGGAAGCCATCCGCGTCGTGGAGGACGGCGAGATCCGCTTCATCCCCGATCGCTTCTCCAAAATCTATCTCAACTGGATGTACAACATCCGAGACTGGTGCATTTCCCGTCAGCTCTGGTGGGGACATCGGATCCCCGCCTTCTATTGTGACGACTGCGGAGAAATCTCCGTTTCCGAAACGGAGATCACGGAATGCCCCAAATGCGGCGGCCGCCATATCCATCAGGACGAGGATGTGCTCGACACGTGGTTTTCCTCCGGACTTTGGCCCTTCTCCACGCTCGGCTGGCCCAAAAAGACAGAGGACCTCGATACCTTTTATCCGACCTCGACGCTCGTTACCGGATATGACATCATTCCCTTCTGGGTCGCTCGCATGATCGCCATGGGCATGGAGGAGATGAAGGAAAAGCCCTTTTCCAACGTATTCATCCATGGACTTGTCCGCGACGCCGAAGGACGGAAGATGTCCAAGTCGCTCGGCAACGGCATCGACCCGATGGAAATCATCGATTCCTGCGGTGCGGACGCGCTGCGTTTCGCCCTGCTCACCGGGAATTCGCCCGGCAATGATATGCGCTTCTCTCCGGAAAAGGTAGAGGCGGCCCGAAACTTCACCAATAAGATATGGAACGCCTCGCGCTTTGCTCTCATGAACCTTCCGGAAGCAATGGAAGACACCTCCCTGCCCGAAGCAAGCGAGCTTCGGCTGGAGGACCGGTGGATCCTCTCCCGATTCAACGGCCTTTGCGCCGAGGTTTCGGAAAACCTCGACAAATACGAACTCGGTGTGGCGCTTGCCAAGCTTTACGATTTCCTGTGGAGCGTGCTGTGCGACTGGTATATCGAGCTTGTCAAGCCGCGCCTTTTCATCAAAGAAGGTCGGGACTATGAGAACGCCTGCCGTGTGCTTGCTTATGTCCTGCGCGGCGCGATGGAGCTGCTCCATCCCTTTATGCCATTCATCACCGAAACCATCTGGCAGTCCCTGCCGCACGACGGAGAGAGCATCGTCATCGCTCCCTATCCGAAGTACAGGGAGGAGCTGCGCTTTGACAAGGAAGAGGCTTCCATGGAGCTTCTGATCTCAGCGATCCGTCAGATCCGCAACCGGCGTGCGGAGATGAACGTTCCGCCGTCCAAAAAGGCGAAGCTGTATGTTGTATCCCAAGATCATGAGACGTTCTCGCCCGCGGTCTCCTCTTTCTTTGAAAAGCTCGCCGGCGCCGCGTCCGTAGAATATCCGGACGCCTTTGACGGAGAAGGCTGCGTGCAGATCGTCTCCGACAAGGCGACCCTCTTCATTCCGCTTGCGGAGATGGTCGACGTCGAAAAAGAGGTCGCCCGACTGGAAGCGGAAAAGCAAAAGCTTCTCTGCGAAATCGAGCGGATTTCCTCAAAGCTTGCAAACGAAAGCTTTGTCGCAAAGGCTCCCGCCGCCGTGGTAGACGGAGAAAAGGCCAAAAAGGCAGCATATGCAGAAAAGCTCGCCTCCGTCGAAGCTTCCATCGCAAGCTACCGCAAATGACAAATCAAACGCTCCCGCAAACGGGTGCCAGACTAAGAAACGGATTTCAGCGACGGCTCATGTCCATCTCTGCCCGTCTTCTTAGACGGCGCTCTTGTCGGGAGCGTTTTTTCAGAAATGAGATCCCTCACAAAATGGACCTTTCCGCTTCCAAGCGGCAAGAAATTGCAACTAAATTGTTAAAAATATCCCTTTCTCTTGCTATTTCCGGTCTGGCCGTGTATAATATAGACAAATATATAGGATGATAGCAAAAGGAGGTAATGTATGAAAAAAATCATCGCCCTCATCCTAACAGCCGTTATGGTGCTGGCTGTTTTTTGTTCCTGCGGCAGTGATAGTTCGGAAAATTTTACAGGCGATCCGTCAAAGCCCTCCGAAGGTTCCCAGTCCAGTATATCTAACGAGACCGTTTTGTCAGACGACGATGGACTCAAGATCGTCAAGACCTACCGGCTGGAGCTGGAGACACTGGCATTCGACAAAGCCTCCGAGCTCATTGCCTCCGCCGCAGAAGCACTCGGCGGATATATTTCGGAATCCTCAGAAAAGAATACAAGCATCACGGAGGACACAGAGGCTCTTCAATACGCGACCTATACCGTGCGCATTCCGGCAGACAAGACGGAGGAATATCTCGACGCCATAGAGGCGGAGTGCAATATCCTGCGTTCTTCTCTTACGACGGAGGACATCACCGACTCGTATTACGATTATCAGGCGCAGCTTGACAGCCTGAAAATCCAGGAAGAACGGCTGACCGAGATGGTAGAGCAGACGACCTCGCTCGACTATCTGATAACGCTGGAGGATAAGCTTGCGCAGATCCGAACGGAGATCAACGCGCTTAATTCGAAGCTGCAGCTGATGGACAAATCCGTCAATTATTCCTATGTATACCTCACACTCTCCGAGGTAAAGGAGCTCCAATCCGTTTCCGAGGAAAGCTATTGGCAGCGCGTCAGCAACGCTTTTGCCGGCGCCATAAGCACATTTACGGCCGTCATGAGTGAAATTTTCATCGGACTTCTCTGGATACTTCCCTTCCTGCTTCTCGGAGCCGTTATTGCCATTGTCATAATCTCCGTCGAACGCAAAAAGAAAAACCGCAGGAGGAATCAGAATCCGTCAGACAAGGACTCCGCTCCTTCCGATACGGAAGAAAAGAAATAAAAGGAAAAATGCTTTCCCTATGATAAAAGCCGCCGAAACGGCGGCTTTTTCAGCGAAGAGGATAGGCAGAAAGAGGAAAGGAGTATGGATGAAAAAGGCGATTATCATCGGATGTCCGGGCAGCGGCAAGAGCACCTTTGCAAAGCGCTTGCATGATATCACGAAAATACCATTGTTTCATCTGGACCTGATGTATTGGAATCCGGACAAAACAACCGTTCCAAAGGAGGTTTTCCAGAGGAATCTGCAAAAGGTCATGGAGCAGGACCAGTGGATTCTCGACGGCAATTACAACTCGACGATGGCGCTTCGGATGCAAGCCTGTGATACGGTTTTCTTTTTGGATATTCCCGTCGAGCAATGCCTTGAGGGCGTTCGGGAAAGAAAAGGAAAGCCGCGCTCCGACATACCATGGGTAGAAACAGAGGATGATGTAGCATTTCTCGCGTTTATCGAGAATTACCAAGCCGTCAGCCGTCCCCGCGTCATGGAACTGCTGGAGCGCTGCGCCGGCCGCGAGATCCACATTTTCAAGAACCGAGAGGAAGCGGACGCTTATCTGCGCCTGCTGTGAGAAAAGCCAAAAGATGAGAGCGTCCGTCAAAAAGGCCGCACGGGATCCCGTGCGGCCTTTTTATTGTATCCATAGCCTTATTTGCCGAGCATCTTGGCAACCTCGTCGCCGAGATTGTCTTCTCTTTTCTGAATGCCCTCGCCCTTCTCAAAGCGTTCAAACGAAACCACCTTGATCTTTGTGCCGAGCTCTTTTTCGACCGAAGCAATATACTGGTTTACTTTCATGTTGTCATCCTTGACATATTCCTTTTCCAAGAGACAATTTTCCTCATAGAATTTGCCAAGCTTGCCGGCCGCCATTTTGTCAAGAATCGCTTCCGGCTTCGTCGCGTTTTTCGGATCGTTTTTGATCTGCGCGAGAACGACCTCTTTTTCCTCCGCCAGTACATTCGCCGGAACGGATTCGCGGTCCAGATACGGCGTAGCATAAGCGCCCGCCTGAAGCGCGATATTCTTTGCGAACTCGATGAATTTTTCATTGCTCTCAAGAGCAGGATCCACCTCAAATTTTACAATAACGCCGATAGCGCCGTTGCCGTGGACATAAGTGCTGGTGATCCCCTCGACGACGACGAAGCGGCGAATGGAGATTTTTTCACCGATGGTATAGATCTTGTCCTTCACCGTCTCGTCAACGGTGTACTCCGTACCGTCAAATTTGCAGGCGCTGAGAGCTTCCAGCGTTGCAGGCTTGCAGGCGACAACCGTTCTTAGAATCCCGTTTACAAACTCGACAAACGTCGCGTTCTTGGCGACAAAGTCCGTTTCGGTATTCACCTCCACCATTGCGACCGTGTGTCCCTGCTTCAGAATGGAAACCAAGCCATCCGCTGCGATCCGGTCTGCCTTTTTGGCAGCCGCCGCGAGGCCTTTTTCTCTGAGTATTTTAATGGCGGCGTCGACGTCTCCGTTCGTCTCGACCAGAGCGCGCTTGCAGTCCATCAGTCCCGCGCCCGTCTTTTTCTTAAGATCACCGACCATTTGTGCGGAAATATTCGCCATTTTCCTGTCCTCCTCTATGATTTTCTATTCCTCATTTTCCCAAATTACAAAAGCGGTCAGCCTTCGCTGCCTTCCGCCGCTCCCTCTTCTGCCGCAGCGGGATCTTCGGACGGCGCTGCGTCCGCCGCAGGCGCCTCGGTCAACTGCTCGCCCTGCTTGCCCTCGATCACGGCGTCTGCCAGCACGCTGGAGATCAGCTTGATCGCACGGATCGCATCATCGTTGCCGGGGATGATATAGTCGGCATCGTCCGGATCGCAGTTGGTATCCACGATCGCAATGACAGGGATATCGAGCTTCTTTGCCTCCAGAACGGCGTTGTGTTCCTTTCTCGGATCGACAATGAAGACAGCGTCCGGAAGTCCGGGCATATTTTTAATACCGCCGAGATTTCTCTCCAGATCCTCCATCTCCTTGGTAAGCTTCGCCACTTCCTTTTTGGGAAGAAGATCAAAGGTCCCCTCTTCCTTCATTTTCTCAAGGGATGCAAGACGGCCGATGCTTCTCTTAATGGTCTTATAGTTCGTGAGCATGCCGCCGAGCCAGCGGACGTTCACATAATACATGCCGCAGCGCTCTGACTCTTCCTTGACGGCGTCTGCCGCCTGTTTCTTGGTGCCGACAAAGAGGAGATTGCCGCCCTCAGAAGAGAGCTCTCTCACAAAATTGTAGGCCTCGTCGATCTTTCCGACCGTTTTCTGAAGGTCGATGATATAAATATCGTTTCTCTGTGTGAAGATGTATTCCGCCATCTTAGGGTTCCATCTTCTCGTGTGATGTCCGAAATGGACGCCAGCTTCCAAAAGCTGCTTAATGGTAACAACTGACATATTTTTTCTCCTTTTTGGTTTTTCCTCCACAGAACGGCAGATTTCATGCAAGACCCGAAGGCACCAAACGCACGCCGCGCTGTGTGCGGATTTTTAATTTTGTTTTCGGAAACCCGAAAATCTATTTTATTTTATCATAAAAATTCTGATAAAGCAAGAGATTTTCAGAATTTTTTCATTTTTTCCCCGGCTTTTTTTCACATCCGAGCTTTTCATATACGGCGACATCGACGTTGACCAGCACCGCGTCCTTCCCGAAGCAGCCGATCCTGTCCCAGGGAATGACCAGCTCCTCGCATTTTCCGAAGCCGAAAATCCGGCAGTCGAACAAAACGACGATGGCAAGCACGCAGCCGGCGCAAAGATCGATCTCCACGTCGTTGATGTATCCCAGCCGCTTTCCGTCGCAGATGTTGATCACTTCTTTATCCTTTAAATCATTGATGCTGCATTTGTTCATGATGGCCTCCTTTCAAGCAGGTTCACGCATTTCCGCTGCTTTATTTATAACAATATATGCCGCGCGGGCATGAAAATATTCAGTTTTCCTTTTATAATATTGCCAAGTGCGTCATTTTGTGATAAAATAGCTTGGATATTCTTTGCAGGCCATCATATCGGAGGAATTACATGCTGGAAACGGAACTCGAAATCCATCTGAAGCAAAATGGGGCCGCGCTCGTCGGATTCTCGGCTCTCGGCGACAAGGCGCCGGCGGAGCTCGGCAAATTTCCCTTCGCCGTCACCATTGTACGGAAGCTTTCCGACGCTGTGGTGGAGACCATCGACGGCAAGCCGACCCTTCCCTATTTTCAACACTATCGGATCACCAACACAAAGCTCGATCTTCTCGCGCTGTGCGCCGTCGATTTCATCGAGGCGCACGGCTATGACGCGCTTCCTGTCGCCGCGTCCCAAAGCACCAACACCGACAAAGAAGCGTACCGCGGCATTTTCCCGCATAAGACGGCGGCGGTCCTCGCCGGACTTGGCTTTATCGGCAAAAACGGACTTCTGATCACAAGGGAATACGGCTCGAAGGTCCGGCTCGCCACCGTCCTTACGGATATGCCGCTCGAACCGCAAAGGCCGCTCCTCTCCGATGGCTGCGGCGACTGCGAGCGCTGCAAAAGCGCCTGTCCGGCCGGCGCTATCACCGGAGCGCACTATGTATACGGTGCGCCCAGAGACACCATTCTCAACGCACGTCTATGCTCCGAGCATATGAAAACCTATCGGGACATCGGCAGAGGCGCCGTTTGCGGACTCTGCATGCGCGCCTGTCCCTACAATCAAAAAGCCCAGCAAGAACGAACATAGCAGCCAGAAGCTTTTCTCCCCTTTTATTTTCTTTTGATTTTCCGGAGGTTTTTGCATTGATAAAAATTTTGAAATATATGCGCGGCTACACCGTATTTGCGGTACTCGCCCCGATCTTTAAAATACTGGAGGCCATTTTCGAGCTGATGATCCCGCTTGTCGTCAAAAGCATCATCGACGTCGGCATCGCCGCGGGGGACAGCGGCTACATCCTGCGCATGTGCGGACTTCTCGTTCTTCTGACCCTCATCGGCTTTTCCTGCACCATGGTCGCGCAGTACTTTGCGGCAAAGGCCGCCGTCGGTTTTTCCAAAAATCTAAGGCAGGCCCTTTTTGACCACGCCCAAACGCTCACCTTTTCCGATATCGACCGGATGGGCACCTCTACCATGATTACGCGCATGACGAGCGACATCGCCCAGGTACAGACCGGCGTGAATCTGACGCTGCGTCTGTTTTCCCGCTCGCCGGTCATCGTATTCGGCTCGATGATCATGGCATTCACTATCGACGTCCCGTCCGCCGTCATTTTCGCCATTGCCATCCCTGTCCTTTGCGTCGTAGTATTCGGCATCATGCTCGCCGGCATTCCGCTCTACCGGAAGGTGCAGGCAAGGCTCGACCGCGTGCTCGGCATCACAAGAGAAAACCTCTCCGGCGCGCGTGTCATCCGCGCTTTCACAGATGAGGAAAACGAAATCAAAACCTTCAAGGAGCAAAACACGGCGCTCACCGCCGTCCAGAAATTTGCCGGAAAAATTTCCGCGCCGATGAACCCGGCGACGTATCTGCTCATCAACCTCGCGATCATCGCCCTTGTTTATACCGGCGCTCTGCGCGTAGAGGCGGGGGCGATCACACAAGGTTCCGTCATCGCGCTTTACAACTATATGTCCCAGATCCTTGTCGAGCTTGTCAAGCTCGCCAATCTCATCATCAGCATGACCAAGGCCGCAGCCTGTGCGGATCGGATCGCCGCCATGCTCGCAGACGGCGGACAGCCGCTCCCCATCTCAAAAAACAAGGAAAAGCAGGATGATTTCGCCGTCACCTTCCGCGGCGTCGGACTGACCTATCAGAACGCTTCGGAGGAATCCCTTTCGGATATCAGCTTCACGGTCCGGCGCGGGGAGACTGTTGGGATCATCGGAGGGACCGGCTCCGGAAAAACGTCGCTTGTCCATTTGATCCCGCGCTTTTATGACGCGACCCGCGGAGAAATCCTTCTTTTCGGCGTAGATGTGCGCGCTTACACGGCAGAGCAGCTGCGTCAAAAAGTCGGCATTGTTATGCAGAAGGCCGTGCTCTTCCGCGGGACCATTCGGGATAATCTTCGCTGGGGAAAGCCCGACGCGACCGATGAGGAAATCTGGAAAGCCCTTGACACAGCGCAGGCGCGCGACGTCGTAGAAGGCAAGGAAGGCGGACTCGACTATAGGATCGAGCAGGACGGCAAGAACCTTTCCGGCGGGCAGCGTCAGCGCCTCGGGATCGCGCGCACGCTCGTCGCGGATCCCGATATCCTGATCCTCGACGACAGCGCCTCGGCGCTCGACTATGCAACGGACGCGCGCCTGCGAAACGCGATCAAAGAAATGGAAAACGACCATACCGTCTTTATCGTATCTCAGCGCGCAGCTTCCATCGCGCATGCGGATAAAATCGTCGTGCTTGAGGATGGACGCGCGGTCGGCATCGGCACGCATACGGAGCTTTTGGAAAGCTGTCCGGTTTACGCGGAAATCTATTATTCCCAATTTCCAAAGGAGGAGGAATGCCGGTCATGAAGCAAACGAAAACGACGCGCGGCACGCTTTCCCAAGTGTTAAGATACCTGAAACGCTATACGCCCGCCCTGCTCCTCTCCCTGCTCCTTGCCGCAGCATCAGTCGTCCTGACGCTGTACGGCCCCATTCTCATTGGAGACGCCATCGATTTGATTATAGAACCGGACAGGGTCTTTTTTGACGAAATTCTCCCGCTGCTCATCCGCATCGGCATCGCTGCGGCAGCGGCCGCCCTTTTTCAGTGGATCATGAACATCATCAACAACAGGATCACTTACGGCATTGTGCGCGACCTGCGTTCCGAAACCTTTGAAAAGCTCCAGAGGCTTCCGATCTCTTATATCGATTCCCACGCGCACGGCGAGATCGTCAGCCGCATCATCACCGACGCCGACCAGTTCTCCGACGGACTGCTCATGGGCTTTTCCCAGCTTTTTACAGGGATCATCACCATCCTTGGGACGCTGATCTTTATGTTCGCCATCAACTGGAAGATCGCGCTCGTCGTCGTACTGATCACCCCGCTCTCCCTTTTTGCGGCAAGCTTTATTTCCAAACGCACGTATTCCATGTTCCGCAAGCAGTCACAGACGCGCGGAGAGCAGACGGCCTTTATCAACGAAATCATTGAGAACGAAAAGGTCGTGCGCGCCTACGGGCACGAGTCCGAAGCGCAGGAAACGTTCCGCGAAATCAATGAGAGGCTGGAATCCTGCTCACGCAGCGCCGTATTCTTCTCTTCGACGGTCAATCCCGTCACCCGTTTCGTCAACGGGATTGTTTATGCCGGCGTGGCTCTGGTCGGCGCGCTCTCCGTCATGACAGATCCGGCCTTTACCGTCGGGAGCCTCTCCATCTTTCTCAGCTATGCCAATCAGTATACCAAGCCGTTCAACGAAATTTCCGGCGTCGTCACAGAGCTGCAAAACGCGCTCGCGTGCGCGGCAAGGCTCTTCGAGCTGATGGAGGAACCGGCACAGATACCGGACGAGGACGGCGCGCTTGTCCTTGAGAACGCAAACGGAAACGTCGAAATCGACGGTGTGGATTTTTCCTATACCAAGGAAAAGCCGCTGATAAAGGATTTTCATCTGTCGGTCCGCGCAGGACAGCGAGTTGCCATCGTCGGACCTACCGGCTGCGGGAAAACGACACTCATCAATCTTCTCATGCGCTTTTACGACGTGGATAAAGGAGAAATCCGGATCGACGGGACCGAAATCCGGCATATCACAAGAAAAAGCCTGCGGCAAAACTATGGGATGGTGCTGCAGGAAACGTGGATCAAAACCGCCACGATCCGCGAAAACATCTCCATTGGCAAACCGGACGCCACAGACGAGGAAATCATTGCCGCCGCTAAAGCCTCGCATGCACACAGCTTCATCAAGCGCCTGCCCATGGGATACGATACCGTCATCACGGACGACAGCGGACTTTCCCAAGGGCAGAAGCAGCTTCTCTGCATCGCGCGGGTGATGCTGTGCCTGCCGCCGTTGTTGATCAATGACGCGGCGACCACCGCCATCTACACGCGCACGGAAATGAAGATCCAGAACGCTTTTTCCCGGATGATGCAGGGACGCACCAGCTTCATCGTGGCGCACCGGCTTTCCACCATACGGGAGGCCGATGTCATCCTGGTCATGAGAAACGGCAGCGTCGTCGAGTCCGGCACGCATCGTGCTCTCCTCGAAAAGGGCGGCTTTTACGCGGAGCTTTACAACAGTCAGTTCAGCGGGTCAGCCGGCGCCGCAAAATGAACAGAGTGTGAATTTTGCGGCGTGTCCTTGACCGGATTTGCGCTCTGTGCTACAATGAATACGTTATTTTATCAAAGTACCAACGAAAGAGAGGAATCCAGCATGAAACCCATCCATCCCGCGCCCCTGCTGATCGTCATTGCAAGCTTTGATCCCAACGGCAACGGAAAAAACGATTACGACCCCGCTCACCCTGAGCTGCTTTATGACAAGACCTCTCCCATCTACGGAGAGCAATGGGCCATTTCCAAGCCGGAGGACTGCTATGAGCGCTTCTTCGGCGAGAGCGGATTTTCCATGATGAATTACTATAAGGAAATGACACTTGGAAAATTCTGGTTCTATCCTGTTCCCATCGACCATCCTCAGCGCGAAAATGCGCCCGAGGGGATCCTTGAGATCACCGTCCCGCTGCCCCATCCCGCGGCGCTGCGCAATCTTGAGGGATACAACAACGAAACTGCCGCAGCCAAAGCCATCCACGACATCGTGGCGGCATGCGATCCATACATCGATTTTGCAAAATACGATAAAAACGGCGACGGACTTGTCACGCCTGACGAGCTCGCCATCGTCATCCTGAATGCGGGCTATGACCGCGCCTCCACCAAGGCAGACGAGGAATTTTCCAAGATCGTCTGTGAAAACGGTCCGATCCCAAGCCATCGCTTCATGGTGCACGGGACCAGCCAGCCGACCGACGCCGAAATGAGCGGCGGCGTGAAGATCGTGCGGGTATCCAATATCGGCGAATACAACTCGACCGGTCCCATCACCATCGGCACGCCGGCGCATGAGCTCGCGCACAACGTCGGCGCGCAGGATATGTACTGCCGCTATACCCCGCCGGCAGAACAGGTATTCGGCTGGCCGCTGCCTCTCAACTTCTCTTTGATGTCCTGGGGCAATCATCTGGGAAGCGGCACAAGACCTGCCTATATCGATCCCTATCAGCGCATCTATCTCGGCTGGGCGGAGGAGATCACAGCCGAAAAGGACGGCGAATATACGCTCTTCTCTACCCTTTCCGGCAAATATTCCGTTTTGAAGATCCCGACGCCCGATCCGGACGAATATTTCCTGTGCGAGGTACGCCTCAAGGAAGGCTTTGAATCGCAGCTCACCCCCGGCGATTCCAAGGGCGGCGTCATCATCTGGCAGATCGACGAAGCGATCAATCGGGAGTGGTTCCTCAAGGCGCAGTGCGTCTCCTCGAATCTTCCGGGAGGCAAACGGCACGATCTTGGCAACGCCATCCGCCTGCGCAATATGTTCACGGAAATCACGGACGAGGACGGCCATTTCATCAAATACGGCCCCTGCTATAAGGAAAAGAATATCACCGAGGACCCGTTCTTCTACGCCTCGGACGACGCCGGCACCGGACACTTTGATTCCTCCCTTTACTGCGGCGCCGCATCGGGTTCCTACTCGCTGAACCGATTCCCGGAGGGCGTCTCTCCGGATTGGAAGCTGATAATAGACGTCCTCGACGCACCGGGCGCCGAAATGCGCATCCGAATCAAAAGAAGCTAAAATACATGGCAAAGAAAGGAAAGCATTCTATGAGAAAAACCATTGCATGGATCCTTGTGCTCGCCCTCACGGCGCTTTTCTGCTGCTCGTGCGCAGACACAACGGAAACCTACGGAAAAGAATTCACGCCGGAGCTCAGCATTGATACGACGGGACACACCATCCATCATGCGGAGATCACAGTAAAAGGCTATGGCATCATCACGGTCGCGCTGGACGAAACGGTCGCACCTATCACGGTCCAGAATTTTATCAAGCTTGCAAACGAAGGCTTTTACGACGGACTCACGTTCCACCGCATCATCTCCGGCTTTATGATCCAGGGCGGCGACCCGAACGGCGACGGGACGGGCGGCTCTCCGGATACCATTACCGGCGAATTTTCCGATAATGGCATCGAAAATGACCTTTCGCATACGCGCGGCATCCTTTCCATGGCAAGACTGGGCGAATCCTCCCTCGTCAGCGCCGAAGAGGCAATGAACTCCGCAAGCTCGCAGTTCTTTATCATGCACGCGGATAATACTGAACTTGACGGAAAATATGCAGCGTTCGGCTGGGTCACCTCCGGCATGGAATTTGTGGATGCGATCTGCGAGGATGTCCAGTCCGGCACGAATGGAGCGGTTGACAAAGCGGACCAGCCCGTAATCGTCAGCATTCGAATCGTGGAAGAATAAAAATCCGAAAGCACCTTGCGGCATTGGTTCCAAGGTGCTTTTTTATGATTGACAGAAAATAACAAATATGATATTATATCTATGAAAACCATGTGAGCTGGGAGGCGCCGTCTTATGAAAAATCCGCGGAAAATAAGAGCAAAACAGCTTATCGACAACGCCATGCAGGAAACCCCGGAAGCAGTCTCCGGCAAGCGGAGGTGCGGGATTGTTCTGGCCGTTTTTCTCGCGGCACGTTTTCTGTGCCTGCTTGCAGAGCTCACGGGCGCCGCGCTCGGATATTTCACAATATCCGTCCAGAATATCATTCTGTTCCTTGTCGCCGTCTTTTTTGCGTGGAGCATCTATATTGGAATCAAAATGATGGCGCTGCTCGGAGTCGTCGGCGGCATGATAATGGTCGTTCAAACCTTTTCGCTTTACCCTGTTCTATTTGACCCGGAAGCTTATCCTTTTGTGCGCTTATACACCGCCGTCTTTCTCCTGACCGCCTATATACAGGTCATCAGCATGCTTTTTCTTGTCCTGGAGAAGAAAGCCAATATCTATTATAAAACGGTTTTCAAAGCGCGCCGGCAGTTGATGGAAGAAGAAAAATTGCAAAAACGGCAATAGCGCCCTCTCATTCTGTTCGGAGCATTCCATCGTCCGGACAGAATTTTTATATCTCCTGTTTTGCAAAGCATTGACAAAGATGAAGTTTTCGATTATAATATCAACGGTACCATAAACTGTGTACAAAACAACGACCATGAACTGCCGCTTTGAGAAAAAAACAGTTTCTGCCCTATCATAATCGCAGCTTTGTACAGAATTTCATATTTTCGGGGTGTAGCGCAGTTGGTAGCGCGCGACATTTGGGATGTTGAGGCCGCAGGTTCGAACCCTGTCACTCCGACCATTTTGGGCTTTGAGATCAAAATTTCAAAGCCTTTTTTCTTTATTTTATCTGACGTAAATTTTGAGAGGTAAAAATTTAGGGAGAATGATTGTCGCCCATCATTCTCCCTTTTCATCATTGAGGCAAAGGCAATTTTACTTTCCGCTTACCTCCTTCTTTAAATTTTGAGACAAATTCGTAAACACAAAATTGTATTCGGTGTATTCCGAATTAGTTTGATGAGTTACCTTCTCCCCTGCCTTGGTATTTTCTAACACGAGACCATTAACAAACAGAGAATTTTGATAACTCTGCTGAGAATACATTCCTGTACTCCAAGAAGTACCTGGCTTATAGTTCATATTGGTGTAATTGATGTTAGCAAGTTCTTTATACATTGAGAATTTGTCTTCAAAGCAATCAACCCTATAGTACACATCAAAGCCTTTGATATATTCACATGGGACGAAATAGTTTGATAGATAAGTGTTCATCAAAACACATTTATCAAGCAACTCAGAGCTGTCCTCTTTCAACAGCATATTATAGTTATGCGCTACAATAATTAAATTGGCACCATACGATGAACTTTCGATTTTGAACGACAGACTCTCTTGTTCTAACATTTTTTCAATGAAATCAACTAACGCTGTATTGGTCAGCCCATTCAACCTAATGAACACCGTTCCAACAAATCTTTTTTTGTTTTGGAGACCTTTTAACTTCTTAAAGAATCTTACGCCTGATGCAGAATCATATAAATCAAGCTTATCCGAATTACTCTCTTTTTCAGTTTCCTTTCCCTTTGCTCGAATCTCGTAATGATTTTGAACTTTAATGATTTCAAAAGCTTTTCCGTTTGCGTTAAAGCATGGAAATATATTAGATTTCTCATCATTCGTTTTGATGTGGCAACAAATCAAATTGTGCTCTACAGTTGTCCCACCTCTGCTTTGCGGCAAGATATGATCTACATTCCATCCGAATTTGCTATTACGGTCATCGTAAGCACCTTTAGCAATTATTCTTCCGGCAAAATCAGATACTTTTGTTTCCTTGCCAAAGGATTTGTTCCAAAGCCGCATAGCGGTTTCTCGATTTAAATTCAAAAGTTGTTGTTTGCTCTCTCCCATAACTTAATACGGAAAGATGCCTATGCCTCCTGCGATGAAGTTAATTCAATAAAATCATGTAACCGACCATAGGGCGACCTATTGCTATAAACCTCAAAGGGTGATCCTCATAATAGCGTTCCAGAAGATCAGTCGGTTAATTTTCAGAATAATAATAATCCGAAAAGGGTCAGTTTTATTGAATTACGTAATTATTGTATCACAAAACTGTGATTTTGTCAACTCAAATTATGCAAATAGAAAGGCAATAAGATTCCTTGCCATTTTTCTTTGCTCCTTACGGCGCAAATATTGAACCGTGACGATCATTCTCCACTCACGGTCTCCCCTTTCAATCTATGATACCACCGAACTCCACGATATTCGTATATCCAAGAGCGGCGAGCTTTTCTGCATGAAGGATATTGCCATAAGCAGCAAAAGCGACCTGTTTTTCTACATCGAAGACTGGGAGGAACGTGAAAAGCGTTCCCGCGGTTCCACAGATTTTTGCAAGTGCTATCGGGAACAGTCGGATTCGTACTACACCTACAATGATTATCTGACCTTGTGGAAAAAGCAATGCGGTCCCGTATAACGGCGACCCTGAGATTTTCACTTTCGGGCTTGCGCGCCAAAAACCAAAATCCGAACCGGACATGTTCATCTGCACTGTCTGCGGAGGCGGTCCGCAACAGGCTTTGAAGCAAAAGCCGTGGAATGACTTGCGACATACCGTTTTCCATACATCTCAAAGCCGGACAGGGTGCCGAAAGGCCGGTCTTTCTCAAAGGATCCCCGCCTATTTGTCACTTTCCGAATGGATCTCTTCCCTCACCTGCTTCACACAAAAAAGCCGGACATCCTTTGGATGTCCGGCTTTCGCCTTAAAAATCAAATCAGAGAACGATAAAGCTCCGCGATCTCCGCAACGCTTGTATCTCTCGGATTTCCGGGACGGCAGGCGTCATCATATGCCGACTGTGCAAGGAACGGAATGTCCTCCGCCTTGACGATCGCCTTGAGATCCGCGGGGATGCCGACGTCGCGCGCAAGCTGCTTGACCGCGTCGATCGCAGCGCGGCGCGCCTCCTCGATGCTCATCTTTTCCGTACCCTCGACTCCCATCGCCTTGGCGATATCACGGTACTTGTCGCCCGTCGCCGGCGCATTGTATTCCATCACCGTCGGGAGAATGATGGCATTGGCAACGCCGTGCGGCGTATCATAGAGTGCGCCGAGCGGATGCGCCATCGAATGGACGATGCCAAGCCCGACATTGGAGAAGCCCATACCGGCGACATACTGGCCGAGCGCCATACCTTCTCTGCCCTCCGGCGTATTGGCAACGGCCCCGCGCAGGCTCTTGGAAATGATTTCGATCGCCTTGAGATGGAACATATCGGAAAGCTCCCATGCGCCCTTGGTAATATATCCTTCAATGGCATGGGTCAACGCATCCATGCCAGTCGCTGCCGTAAGGCCCTTCGGCATGGTAGACATCATATCGGGGTCGATGACCGCAACGACAGGGATATCATGCGGGTCCACGCAGACGAATTTCCGGTTCTTTTCTACGTCGGTGATGACATAATTGATGGTGACCTCCGCTGCGGTTCCCGCCGTCGTCGGAACGGCGATCGTCGGGACAGCCTTGTTTTTGGTCACGACAGCACCCTCAAGACTTGCCACGTCCTCATGCTCCGGATTGGCAATGATAATGCCGATGGCCTTCGCCGTATCCATAGAGGAGCCGCCGCCGATGGCGATGATGGAATCCGCACCGGACGCCTTGAATGCGGCAACGCCGGTCTGGACGTTTTCAATCGTCGGGTTGGGTTTGATATTGGAATACACCTCATACGGGAATTTTGCAGCATCGAGCAAGGCCGTTACTTTCTGAGTAACGCCGAACTTCAAAAGATCCGGGTCCGAGCAAACAAAGGCCTTCTTTAAACCGCGCGTTTGAAGCTCCGGCACGATATTTTCAATCGCACCCTTGCCATGGTAGGATGTTTCATTGAGTACAAAACGATAAGACATAGTAACCTCCCTTATTTTCAGGACCCAGGCTTTCAGGATCCTGCTTTTCTTTTATCATTTTATCCCCGTTTTATGACGAAGTCAATAAGTTTTGGTATATTTTTCATGAATGACGTCATACACAAACAGGATACGGTTTTTACCGCCCGCCGGAAGGAGAGGGAGCCATCGGCTCGATCCGTTTCAGGTCATATTTTCGGATCAGATTCTCTGCCATCCATAAATCGCTCTTTCTCGCCAGCGATTCCGGATCATGGGAATCGCAGCCGAGAATCACCTCATTCCCTGTCTCGCCTGCGATTTTCCAGAAAAGCTCGTTTGGATAATTGCGCTTATCCCGAATTCCAAGCAGGTTGATTTCCAGCGGGACATGCAGGTCCAGCGCTGCCCGGCAAAGCCTGCGCATCTGTCTTTCATAAGCGGCGTCCTCTCCCTCAAAACGGAAAACATCCGGATGCGCCAAATAGAAAAAGACCCCTCTGCTTATCCCTTCGATACAAACGTCGACATAACGGGAGAGCGCTTCCTCGCCGCCGCCGTGAAAGACGTCCCGTTCCCCGATCTCGTTTTGCGTAAAGTGCTGCCCCAGAATCAGATAGTCATAAGGATATGGTGCAAGCATCTCCAAGGTCTTATCAAAATACTTCGGGTAATATTCCGCCTCAAATCCGATAAAAATTGCGATATCCGACGCATATTCCTTTCTTAAATTCAAAAGAGACGCAACATATCCCTCGATATCCGACGGATACATACGATGCTTTGAATAATAGCCGTCCGGGAAATAATAAGGCGAATGATCCGAAAAGCCGAGCACCGAGAGTCCTGCGCGGATGGCCGATTCCACATATTCGCGGTCGGTTCCCTGCGCATGATGGCATCTTGTCGTATGCGTATGATAATTGGCTTTCATTCCCGAACCTATGTTCTCATGTTCCCTCAATTTTTATCGCCTCGATTTCATGACTGTTTTTTAACCTATCTTAGGTAGTATAGCACAATCCAAAAGTCCTTTCAAGACGATAAGAGAAAAAACAGCGTTATCGACAATTTTTTATCCCCATATTCACTGAAATTTCTCCATCTTGGCGGAAGACTGCAAACGCATCCAGCATACATGCGGCGAAAAACGGATTCAAATTCTGAAAAATGTACGTTCTTCCCGAAAGAACGCCGGCAAAGCAAAAGGACTTCTTTTACAAGAAGTCCTTTGCCATGATTTGCTAGGATCGGATTAGGTCCCGCCAAAGCCGGAATGTTCAATTCCCTGGATCAAAAATCTCTGGCAGAAGCAATACATGATGATAAGCGGAAGAATGACCAAAAGCCCGGCCGTATTTTGAACAGCGATCTCATAGGTCTGGTAATTCGCTCCCGCCTGATCCTTCAGCAGCTCCAAGGTATCCGGCATCACAGCCCAGAAGTCATTGCTGGTAAGGAACAGGTGATCAGAAGACGGCATAAACGAGTTGATATAGAAAATATCCGTCCACTGCCATGAGAAGGAAAGGATGAACACCGTAATCAGCATGGGCACCGACAGCGGCAGAATGATATGGAAGAAGGTTTTGAAAACACCGTAGCCGTCGACATAGGACGATTCTTCCAGTTCATCCGGGACGCCGCGGTAGAACTGCCGCATGATGAGAATAAACAGTCCGTTCTTAAAGGCAAGCCCCGTCAGAGAAAGCAAAATAAGCGGCACATACGTATTGTAGATTCCCTGCGTGAAGCCCAGCGCCGAATACAGTCCTGTCGCCTTGAACAAGCCAAAGAAGTCAAAATAAATAAATTTCTGTACAAAGGAGGACTGCAATATTTGGTGCGGTACGATCATCGTCAGCATGACAAGTGCAAACATGATGCCGCGGCCCTTGAATTTGAATTTTGCAAATCCATAGCCGATAAACGCACAAATGAAGGTCTGGATCACCGCGCAGCTGAACGATAGAATAAACGTATTCAGCATGGCCTTAAAATAGTGATTTTCCGTAATCAAATATCGATAGGTATCCAGTGTCGGATACTTCGGAATCAGCTTGACATCGCTCTGAATAAAGTCGATCGGACTCATAAAGGAGGCTGAAATCTTTGAGAAAAACGGAAACAGGATAATATAAGAAATACCGATAAGAAGCAGGAGTCTAAAAATCACGACCAAGACCTTTTTATAGAAGTTTTTGTTCAGATACTTGGCTTTCAGTCTTTCCTTGCGGGAAGTTCTCTCAAAATCGACTCGGATCTTATTTTTGGATTCCTTCAATATGCGCGGCGCACTCTGATTGTTATTCATGATGATTTCCCCTCCCTTCTCAGTCATTTCGGCGTTGATAGAATACAAACTTCTTGCATATCAACGCGATCAGCCCCAGCGATACAATCACAATCGTGAAATAGGTCCAAGCAGCGGCAGATTGCTGCCCATTCGGCACGCCGTTCGGCGAAATATCCAGAATCGCCTGCATGACCTCATTGGATTCCGCTGTGAAGGAGTCGATAACCGTATAAACCGAATTGGCTAAGATCATCGGGCTTATCATCGGGAAGGTGATTTTCCAGAAGGTTTCCCATCCGGTCGCGCCTTCCATCTGACACGATTCATAGATGGAAGGTGAGATCGACTGGAGCCCGGCAAGGAATATCAGCATCTGTACGCCGGACCGGCTGACAATGTCATAAATGTTGCTTACCAGATTGGTAATCATCGTGATAAAGCCCGATCCCACGCCCAGATTTTGGAACATCATCTGGAAGTCCATCGCGCTGACGAGCGCATTGAGCCCGCCGCCGCTAACCTCACCGAGATCGATTCCGTCCATACTCGCCATAGAGTCCATAATCGCGCTTGCCGTATTGTCGATCTTGGCAATAATGCCGGCGCTGACAACGACCGGAACGAAGAATATCGCGCGGAATGCCGTACGTCCTACCATCTTCTGATTCAAAAGCACAGCAATGAACAGAGAGAACATGATGATGATGACAACGTCCAAAACCTGCTGTCCAAAGCTTGTAAACATCATCTCAAGAAAGGTTCTGCCCTCCTCGTCGACCGTCGTACCTACAAGCTGAGTAACAAAGTTGTCAAACCCGACCCAGGTCAGCGAATAACCGCCGCCTCGAATCGCCGGAATCGTATTATACTGAGCAAAGCTGTAAATAAACGATTCATAAATAACGCTAGCATAAATAAAGACAAAGCCTATGACGAACGGGAGGATAAAAATCCATCCCATTCGCGCTTTTTTTGCATTCAGAGAGGCACCCCTGTGTTTCTTCTTGGGAGCAGACACAGTTGCGTTTTGCAGTTTTATTTCATTTGTCATATTTCACCTCTCCCCTCAATCAATCGATGATATAAGATTGTGACGCCAGCACTGCATACTGGTTTTCAGAGACCTCATAAATCACATTAGAAGTCGTGTAATTGAAGTAGCCGACGGTTCCATTGCTGTCCGTAAGCTTCACTACATTGGTCGTGGTTCTGGTAATGGCAGAAATCGCTCTGTCCAAAGCAGCCTCGGCACGGGAAATCTGCACAGCATCTCCCGATGCGACAGCAGCATTGTAGTTTTCCTGCGCCGACTGGTAATTGCTCAGCTGTCCGGAAGACGGCATATAAGCGGTCACCACCTCGTATGTCAGCTCACTTACAGAAATGGCTTCAATATCTTCGGCATCGATAAACGACTCGGCAGCAAGGATAAACAGCTTTCCTTCATATTCAATGGCCACATCATAGCTGTTATAATTGATAAAGAATACCGTATCCTCCCCCGCATCGGTCGTATAGGTGACAGAAACAACGCCATCTACGGTGTATTTCAGGTTAAACGCCTCTGCCAGCTCCGTTCTTTCGACTGCCGCGTTGTACAGGTCACGCAGGGTAACCTCACAGCGGTCGTTGATCGGATCGTCCGGGTCGTTGGGGTTTCCATAGATCAGCAGCGACGCTTCCGATTCCTGCGAATTGAAGCGAAGCTCGTCTACCTCGTCCATTACGTTATAGTATGCCTCTTTTGACGAAGCCAAGGAAGCAAGCGTCGTATTATACTGGGTAAACAGGAAGTTCGCATCCTCGCTGTCCAAACGGTAAGCCGTCACAAAGCTGTGGTCGGTAATCGTGGCCGTCTGCAAATCCTTTACGGCGTCATTGAGCATGTTGTAATACCGGATCACGTCCTCTTTCCACGTATCAAAGGAAATGGAGTAGTTATCGGACAAGCCCATCTCCCAAGAGTTTTTAATGTCCAGCGTATTTTGATAGGAAAGCATGAAGTACAAGGCCGCACCGTTCTCCAGAGACTTCAGCACCTCATATTGGATGTCGCCCTCTGTATTGACGACATTCCCCGCATAATTCATATAACCGTGGAGCACCATTCCAATAAAAGGAATGGAATAAGAGGAGATCTGATACTTGCTGTTGTCCAACGGAAGGCCGACGACATCGGTCGCATACACCAGCGCATAGGCATTGCCGCCCTCAATCAGGACCTTGCCGTATTTGTCCTTCATGGTTTTCAAGACATCCTCGGTATTCTCCTTGGAATCCTCGCGAGTCAGCGGATAATCCTCATTGAAATCAGAGCTGAGATCCGTTCCCAGAGACATCGCGGAGATAGCGCCGATGTCGTACTTATCGTAGTCCTCTGCAAACATTGCGAACAAATCCGCATATGCCCCGGAGGAAACGACATTTTTAAGTCCAAAGTCCTTCATCACCTGGAAAATCGGGTCATACTCTCTCTTGGTCGTATATTTTCCGCTCATGGTCTGAGCCGCATGCTTGCTGAAGGAAAATCCGGAAAATGTTTTCTTATAAGCAATGTTGGCAAAATCAAATTCAGGATAAATGCCGATTCCGTTCTCCTCGGCATACGTCAAAAGCTCTTCCAAGCCATCTTTGCCGCCTACCACCGATGACCATTTGACATAAGACGGATAATATGGCTTCGACATATTGCCGTTCGCAAAGCCTTCCAGAATGAAATTGACATTCGTTATCCCGGCGCCTTTCAATTCCTCGCTCATCGTAATGACATCCTCAAAAGTCGTGAGCGGCTTGTTCACCGTGATCGGGAACGAAAGGAACGTATCCTGTGCGTTAATCGCACCGAAGGAATGAATATAAAGCGGGAGAGAGCTCTCCACCTCAGAGGTCAAAAGCTCATCGATTGCGCCGATGCGGATCAGATAATCCCGATAAGCATTTGCCATTCCAATATAAGAGGGATCATAGGACGATACTCCATTTTCTTCCGCCAGCGCAGGATCGGAAAGCATGATATACCGAATGGTATAATTGCCCGTGTACTTGGTGTCGCTCGTCGTCGACATCGACGAATTGGTCGAACCAATAGAGCCGCCGACATCGACAGAGTCGGCCTGCTTGACCGTAAACAAAGCATATACGGTGCTGTATTCCGTTGTACCGGACGCACCGGCCCAACCGGTTTGTCTCAGGTTGGCACGGATCGAAGCGAAAGCGTCCCCTTCCTCAATGATTGCAAAAAAGCCTCTTTCATAGGATTCCGTCACAAGCTTGTTTCCAACGGCAGGTGTACCCTCGCCTCTGGATACGCTGTTTGTCACATCATAATATTCGGTGAGCCCAAACACCGGAATCCGGAAGGTTTCCGCATTGACGTTGGTCGCGTCGAGCGATTCATACGCATAGTCAAAGCCATACATGGAGCCGCCCTGGATTCCGCTCTTTACCGTACCGTCATCGTTGTAGTAAGTGAGAAGCGTTCCGCTGCCATCCGGAATAAAGATATAGCCGCCCGTTCTGGTAATCATTCCGACGCCGTCCGCGGTTCCGGTCTCCTTCAGCGTCGTGCAGCCGAAATACGGGAGCAGCACGATGGATTCCAGAGCGTAGTTGGTCTCATTGTAGCGGATGCTCTTCGCAGGGATGCTTGCCGTAAGGCCGTTTTCGTCGATGGTGTATTCTACGGCAAGTCTAAACAGCGGCGGTTCCTTTTCATCGCCCTCATAACCTGTCATCTCGTGGTCAGCTTCCAGCTGGTCATAGGTATAATCCGGGCAATATTTACGGATCA
The DNA here is from genome assembly GCA_944381075.1 of uncultured Clostridia bacterium. GTDB lineage: Bacteria > Bacillota > Clostridia > Oscillospirales > CAG-272 > QALR01. The sequence goes on along the minus strand of CALWJT010000022.1, from coordinate 114 downwards.
TCTGCTCAATGTTGCGCTTCATACGCTCGCCGCATTGAAGCACATACATTTGTGCGCCTTCATTTTCTACGAGAAATTCATAGGTCTGCGGCTGCTCCGGTCTCGGCGTCGACT
>CALWJT010000021.1 GCA_944381075.1 uncultured Clostridia bacterium | reverse complement strand
GCAACTTCTGTTCTCCGGTCTCAGTTTATATAGATAAAAACAGCTAACATCCTCTTTATGCCGCGGGCGTCTGGTTTTTTTCAAACAGATCCCCATCCCACTCCTTTCTTTGAACGGGCGCCCGCGGCACTGTCTCATAACGGGAAAAATAGAGGCTCCGTTCCTTTGCGGGACGGACAAGCAGCAGCCGGACGGCCCCATGACCGTCCGGCTGCTGCTATGCGGCGGGAAACGGTTGCTTCCCTGTGTGAGGGGTTCCCGTATGCCGCAGAAAAAAAGCGGAGAAGCCGTCTCTTGGCTTCTCCGCATGGATATTCGGAATTTCGGCACGGACCTAACGCCCATTTTCATGCCGGATCTCATCGATCCGCTTTTGATATTGGGTGTCTCCGAGCCCGTATTCGGGAAAACGGGACAGCAGATGGGATAAAAGCGCGTTCCTGCCGATATGAGCGCGGATATATCCGTTTAAGGCGCCGTTCGGGTCGTGATAGTCGAGATACAGGCGCGCGCCTGTGAGAAATGGCTCAGAAAGAGCTTCCGGCATTTCGTGCCGGCAGAGCAGGGCGTCATAGATTGGCCGGAACCCGTGCGCCGGAAGGAGGACCGGCGGTGCCGCCGTTTCGGGGATGCGCTCCTCTACGGGGATAAGGAATACCTGTCCGCCAAAGCGGGCGTCGTCCAAACGGGCCAGAAGGGAAATGAGATTGGCGATGCAGAACATATCCGCGCCGAACCACAGGGCGACGGCGGGATATGCCGCCTCTAAGAATGGGGCAAGCGGTCCCATCACCTTCGTCCGGTATTCATCGAAGGAAATGCCAAGGGAAGCGGCTCTTGTCCGCTGGAATTCCGTGGAAAACGGCGCGCCCGCCGCCGTCCCGTCGCACATGGCCTCGCGGAAAGGGAGAAGCGCGTCGCCGCTCTCCGGCAGACCTGACGCTTGAAAGGACATCGCGAGCGAATCGCCGCTCGCGATATGGAGGACCGCGCAGGACAGCTCCTTTTTCAAGAGATTATAGGCGTCCGCAAGGGAAAGCGTCATGCTTCTCGATCCTTTCGATAAGGTCGGCGATCGCGCCGTCACGGCAGTGGCAGACGTGTACCGACGCGATTTTTTTGATTTCGTCGGAAGCGTTCTCCGGACATGCGGCGACGTCCGCACAGCGCAGCATCTCCGCGTCGTTGTCGAAATCCCCGATGGCGAAAAGGCGGGAGCCCGGATACCGCTCGCGCAGGAACGGGATCTGATACCCTTTGGATACGCCGAGCGGCTGAAGCTCCAGAAGCGTGGGACTGGAGCTTGTGAGCGTGAAGTGGTCTCCGTAATGGGTCCGTATGTAGTCGGCGACATGAGAAAGCGTTGACTCGTCCGACAAGAATACCGCCTTGAACCACCGTACGCCGTCGAATTCGGACTGCTTTCGTATGGTCGCGAGGTCCGCGATCCCCCATTCCGCAAGCTGGCGCATCATGACGGCGTCATTTTCGGGAACTAAGAAGCCGTCCGGCGTCGTCACGCGGAAGCCGGCCTTGGGGAACCGTTCGCGCACCTGTGCGAGCAGATGGATGGTGTATTCTTTTTCGAGATAATGCGGATTGAGGATTTCCCCTGTTTGCGCGTCATAAAGATAGCTGCCGTTGCACAGGATACAGGGCATATTGGCAAGCTCCTTGAGGGTCGGCAGAACGAAATAAATATCTCTGTGGTTGCGTCCGGAGGAGAAGGAAAAATGTCCGCCGTTTTCGGTGAAATACCGGATGGCGTCGGCATTCCGCGGGGAAATGGCGGCGCCGTTCCAGCAGACGGTCCCGTCGATGTCAGAGAGAATGAGGGTCGAATCGAATTTTTTCATTTCAAAGTCACCTTTCGCTGTTGGATTCGTTATGACGGATAAGCTCGAGAACCTGCTTGAAATAATCGGGCAGCTCACAGGTGAACTCCATCCGTTTCCCTGTTCTGGGATGCGTGAGGGAAAGCTTTCCCGCATGCAGGCATTGGCCGGCCGTGAGCCTGCCGTATTTTACGTTCATGGGCAGCTTCAAGCTGCCGTAGACGGCGTCTCCGAGCAGCGGATGCCCGATATGAGCCAGATGGACCCGGATCTGATGGGTCCTGCCGGTTTCCAGGACGCAGCAAAGATACGTGAGCGAAGGGAACTGCTCCAGGATATGGATATGCGTCACAGCCGGCTTTGCGTTCCGGTCCGTCACGGCCATCCTTTTCCGGTCGGTCGGATGTCGGCCGATGGGATAGGAAAGGGTCCTGTCCTCGTCGATTTTTCCGATGGCGATGGCTTCATAGATGCGGGATACCTGATGTGCCTTGATCTGCTCCGCCAAGCAAAGGTGAGCGAGGTCGTTCTTGGCGGCCACCATAAGGCCGCTCGTGTCCTTGTCAAGGCGGTGTACGATCCCGGGGCGGATGACGCCGCCGATGCCGGATAAGCTGCCGCCGCAGTGATGGAGCAGGGCGGAGACGAGCGTCCCCGTATAATTTCCGGCGGCGGGATGCACGACCATGCCCTTCGGCTTGTTTACGACGATGATATCCTCGTCCTCATAGACGACGGAAATCGGGATATCCTCCGCCTCCGCCCGACAGGGGACGGGCTCCGGATAGCACAGGGTCACGATGTCTTTTTCCCGCAGCTTGTGATTTTTTGCGGCGGGACTGCCATTGACGGTGACGCATCCGTCCTCGATCAGCGCTTGGATGCGGGAACGCGAAAGATCGCCGTCCGACTCTGCAAGAAAGAGGTCGAGACGGCGTCCGATGTTTTCAGTTGTGACCGGTATCGTTTTTTGGATGGTCTTGGGCATTCGGTTCTGCTTCCTCTCCGTCCGGCGATGCAGCCGGCTCCCTTTTTTTGTCAGCGAAAAGCGTTTTGTCGATAAAGGCGATATAGATGAACATCAGAACCGTTCCGACGGTGACGCAGATATCCGCGACGTTGAAGACGGGAAAATCGATGAATGTGAATTCAAAGAAATCGATCACATATCCGCGCAGCAGCCGGTCGATCATATTGCCGACAGCGCCGCCGATGATGAGCGACAGCGAAAAGCCGAACAAAAAGGGAAGATGGCGGTAGCGGTAGAGCAGGATCGGAAGCACGACGATGGCGATCCCCGTCAGGACGAGAAAGATCCACCGGTGCTCGCTTAGTATCCCCCATGCGGCGCCGTAATTGTGGATATAGGTAAAGGAAAACACGTGCGGGATGACCGTCACCGAGTCGAAAAGCGCCATATTTCCGGCGACGATGATTTTCGTGATCTGATCAACGAGTACAGAAGCGAGGATTACAAGGCTCCATAACAGCATAGGGCAGCTCCTTTATTTGCCGGAAAGGACCAGCTCTGCATTATCGCTGTTGCCGTCGATATCGAGCATAAACTGTCTTGCGCGCGGCTGCTTGGCTTTCGCCTCGCGGAGCACTTCCGGGTCCTCATATTCATCGAGCAGCTCCATGACGGAGGGAACGGCGCGGGGCTTTCTCTTTTTCGGCGCAGGGGAGGGCTTTTCCGGAGCAGGCGCTTCCACCTCGACGATCGGCGGCTTGTCCTCGGGAGCGATGGGCGGAAGCTCGCCGGAATCTCCCGCAACTTTTGTCTGCGCATCGTCCGGGGCGGACAAGGAATCCAGAGAAATCCCATACTGCGCGGCGACCTCCCGCTTCAAGTCGGTGACGACACGGTCCACGTATTCGTCCGGTGTGAGGTCCTCTTCATATTCATATACGGGAGAGATTTGCTCGATCAGCTCGATATGCAGACGATATTTTTCAAAAAGCTCATTCTTGAAGGTAAGGATGTTTTGCTGTATTTCCGCGAGCGCATTTTTCTGCGCTTCGATTTTGTCACGAAAATTGCGCAGGATGGAGTCACAGCTCGACTTGATCGAGGCGAGGATATCGTCCGCCTTGACATAAGCCTCCTCGATGATCTTGTCTCCTGCTCTTTTTGCCGTTTGAAGGGTCTGTCTGACCAGCTCTTCTTCAGAGCTGACGCTTTCCAGTCTTGAGGTAGCTTCGGAAAGGCGCTTGGCAAGCTCGATATTCTCTCTGTAAAGATAAGCGTAATTTTCGACGACGCGGTTGATATAGCTGTCTACCTCAGAGGTGCTGTAGCCGCGTATGGTTTTGGTGAATTCCCGCTCGGAGAGCGCCTTGGGTGTGATAGGTGCCATGAAAATTTCCTCGTTTATCAAATTTTCCTCTGGATCGTGCCCGATATCCGGCGCTGGATCCCGCATTCCCGCATAAAACCTTGACGGGACAAATATGCCCCGTCTGAAAGGTTATTTTATTTTGCGTTAAAACAGGGTATCACTTGTCAGATTCACAGCGGGAGCCGGCTGCTGCACCGTCGAATGTCTGGATTCCGCCGTCCGAATCTGAGAATCTGCCACATCTACGTTGCAGGGCGTGATGATATAAGTATTGTTTGCGACGTTTTTGAGCTGTCCGTCGATGGAATACGCAACGCCCGCGAGAAAATCGATCAGTCTTTTTGCGACCTCGCGGTTGGTCGCTTCCAGATTCAGCACGACGGTGCGGTGATTGAGAAGATGGTCCGCGATCTCCGTCACGCTTGCATAGGTCTCCGGCCTTACTACTTTGAGTTCGATGGCGACCGTGTTGTCATGTCCCGATATATTCATTCCGGGTCTTGACGCCGCGGAACGAGTAGGAATGATATCATCGCCTTCATTTTCGTCGAGCCCGTAGTTGTCTCCATAGGAATCATCGGTGTTTACCATTCCTTTGATTTTATCAAGCAAGCCCATTTTGTACCTCCAGAATAACTTTTATATAATTTGCTTTTTCAAACAATCATAAAAAAAGGATAGATTGTCCTTTATGTCATTATAACATAACCAAGACCGGAAATGCAATTCTTTTTTTGAAAAAAAAGAGAATTTTTTTATATAATTGCTGGTCTTTTTGTCATATATTTACAGCACCCTGCCGCTTACCGAAGATCCCCTCGCCGATGCGGATGATATCGGAGCCGTTTTGGAGCGCAGGAAGATAGCTTCCCGACATGCCCATAGATAAGAGCGGCGCACAAACCTGAGGGAACTGCTTTGCAAACGTATCCCTCAGCCGATTCATCTGCGAAAAATAGCCGCCGTATTCCTCCATGCTCGCGCCGGCCGGCGCGATGGTCATCAGTCCCGACGGGATGAGATTTTCAAAGCGCCGGAGCGCGTCGAGAAAGGATGGGAGCGCCTCCGGCGCGATGCCTGACTTGGAGGCTTCATGTCCGATATTGATTTCGATAAGGATCGGCATGCGGCGTCCGCACCCTGCGGCGCGGCGGTCGATTTCCTCGGCCAGCGGGATGCTGTCCAGCGATTCGATCATCGATACCTTGTCGATGATGTATTTGACTTTGTTTTTCTGGAGCGTTCCGATGAAATGGATTTCCGCCCGG
>CALWJT010000020.1 GCA_944381075.1 uncultured Clostridia bacterium | reverse complement strand
GCAACTTCTGTTCTCCGGTCTCAGTTTATATAGATAAAAACAGCTAACATCCTCTTTATGCCGCGGGCGTCTGGTTTTTTTCAAACAGATCCCCATCCCACTCCTTTCTTTGAACGGGCGCCCGCGGTACTTTTTTATGCCTTACAAAGCCGCCGGAGAGTCGGGCGGCAGGCATGCCGTGCAGAGCGGTATGCGCGGATCCGCTTCAGTCCGGAATGGAAAAATCCGGGCTGGGACCGACGGCGTAATATTCGCCGTTTTCCCGGTAAACGGCGCCTTCTCCGGCAGCGTGCAGCAGGTTTTGAATTTCATCCGATAAATCCCCCTAAAACAAAGATAAGACCGTCGCTCATTGGGAATCGAAAAGGGACGCTCCCCCTTCCGGGAGGAACGTCCCTTTTCTGTAAAGCAGATAATCACCTGTCAAGATCTTTCGGCGTATAGAGACTGGAGTAGCCCGCATCCTCGCGCGCTTTCCTTTCCGTTACCGAATGATAAACCCCGCGGATGACCGCAAGCACGATATAAAACACAAGAAATCCGAGAATGCCGAAAAGTCCGGTCCTGCCGCGCTCCACAAGGCCGGAGACCGCGACGAAGGACAGGCCGAATGCGGCTGTGCAAAGCACACCGTGAACGACAAGCCGCAATAAATAGGAGATGGGGAGGAAAAACACGGAATCCGCGATCCCGACCAAAGCGGAAAATAAAAGCGACGTCCAGACAAGCGGCGTATTGAACGTGCTCGACGGCAGCCCCAACGCCATGGAAAAAAGAATGAAGAGAAGCATGGTAAACATGAAATAGGCGCCCACATGTCCAAGATAGGAGCGCACATATGAAATCAATTTTTTCATCATAACCTCCGGTCGTTTCTTATATCTTAGCACATTTCGGATCCAAAAGCAAGGTGTATCTCAAAAAAGGCGCAAAAACTGAAAAGGAGGTTTAGCCGCGCCCACCGTCTGTATCCGAAGCGGACACGTCGGTTTTGAACGGTCCCTTTTCCCGAATATCTCTATAGCGCTGTCACCGTCGGAAAAGCCCGCCGGTGTCGCCGTTGGAAACGGGATGCAGGTCCTCTCACGGTTCCAAGCCAAAGAATGGAGCATTCCCCCGGAGAGAGAGCTCACAATGCGCGCGCATGCCGTCGGCGCGCAGGAGAGAAACGGATTCTATGCGCGCAGGACACATTCCCTGAAACAGCAAAAGCAGGCCTTCCCGCCATGGCGGGAAGGCCTGCTTTGTCCGGAGGGGATCTCCGCTCTATTTCTAAACGGTCTCGCCCGTTTAAAAGTTTTCAGCAGATGCCGTGAGCAAGCATCGCGTCCGCAACCTTTTCAAAGCCGGCGATATTGGCGCCCGCCACATAGTTGCCGGCCATGCCGTAGGCTTCTGCGGCACGAGAGATGTTTTGATAGATGCCGCGCATGATGCCTTGCAGCTTCGAATCGACCTCCTCGAAGCTCCAGCTCAGACGTTCGCTGTTCTGGGACATCTCCAGCGCGGAGGTGGCGACGCCGCCGGCGTTGGCCGCCTTGCCCGGAACGAAGAGGATCCCGTTTTCCGCAAGGTACTGCGTCGCTTCGAGCGTTGTGGGCATGTTCGCGCCCTCGCATACGGCCTTGCAGCCGTTTTGACGGAGAAGCTTTGCATCGGCAAGCGTCAGCTCATTCTGCGTCGCACAAGGAAGCGCAATGTCGCACGGAATGCTCCACACGCCGCGTCCCTCGGTGTAAATGGCATCCGAACGCTTCCCTGCATACTCGGAAAGCCTGCCTCGCCGAACTTCCTTGATCTCTTTGACAAGTGCGAGATCGATCCCGTTTTTATCATAGATCCAGCCGGTCGAATCGCTCATGGTCACGACCTTCGCACCGAGCGCCTGCGCCTTTTCCGCCGCGTAAATGGCGACATTCCCGGCGCCGGAGACCGTAACGGTCTTGCCGGAGATAGAATCGCCGTGGTCCTGCATCAGCTCCTGCGTCATATAAAGAAGCCCGTAGCCGGTCGCTTCCTTGCGAACGAGCGAGCCTCCGTAGGAAAGGCCTTTCCCGGTGAGCACGCCCTCATAAAGACCGCTCAGGCGTTTGTACTGCCCGAACAGGTAGCCGATCTCCCGCGCGCCCGTCCCGATGTCGCCGGCAGGAACGTCTGTGTCGGCGCCGATGTATTTGTAGAGCTCCGTCATGAAGCTCTGGCAAAACGCCATGACTTCCCTGTCGGATTTGCCCTTCGGGTCAAAATCCGCGCCGCCCTTGGCGCCGCCGATCGGCAGTCCCGTGAGGGAATTTTTGAAGATCTGCTCGAAGCCGAGAAATTTCAGGATGCTGAGATTCACGCTCGGATGCAGGCGAAGTCCGCCCTTGTAGGGGCCGATGGCGTTGTTGAACTGTACGCGGTAGCCGATGTTGACCCGCGCCTGCCCGCGGTCGTCCACCCACGGCACGCGGAACTGGATCTGACGGTCCGGCTCTACAAGGCGTTCGAGCAAGGCCTCTTTTTCATAAAGCGCCTCGTTCTTTTCGACGGCGGGCGCGATGGAATCGAGGACCTCCTTGGCCGCCTGAAGAAATTCCGGCTGATACGGGTATTTTGTCTGGAGCTCGGAGAGCACGCGTTCGGTGTATTTCATATGCTTGATTTCCTTTCTCTTGATTTGAAATGAAACAAAATTATACTTTAATAAAAATTATAGCATGTTTTTCTAAAAAAATCAAGTTTTTCATCGCAATTTTTTATTTTATTAAGTTTTGCTTTTTTCTGAGCAGAAAAGAAGGGCAAAAAACCACGTAAAACAAAAAAATACTTGACAAGATCTTCTATTTATGATAAAATAAAATGCCGCATAATGTCAAGGTCCATGAAAAAACACAGGGTGTTTGCCTTGCTTAGCGAGTCATAAGGAAAGAGAGGTGTTTTCCGATGTTCGCAATCATTGTAACAGGCGGAAAGCAGTACAAGGTTCAGGAAGGCGACGTTGTTTTCGTAGAAAAGCTGGATGCCGCCGAAGGAGAAACGGTGAGATTCGACGAGGTCCTCGCGGTCTCCGGCGAGCAGTTTGTCGCGGGCAAGCCGAAGGTTGAGGGCGCCTATGTAACGGCCAACGTACTGAAAAACGGCAAGGGCAAAAAGATTCACGTCATGAAGTACAAAGCCAAAAAGAACGAAAAGAAGAAGATCGGTCACAGACAGCCCTATACGAAGGTGCAGATCGAGAAGATTTTTGGCTGATAGGCGATGACAAAGGTAGTGTTCTATAAAAAGGACGGCGTATTTTACGGCTTCCATGAGATCGGACATGCGGGCTATGGCGAGTTCGGAACGGACGTCATATGTTCCGCCCTTTCGGCGATGACGATGCTGATCATCAATACCGCCGAAACGGTGTGGGGAATCGATGTGACCTATGAAATCGAGGACGAGACCGCAGATATCACGGTCACGATCAAAGAGGCCCTGCCGGAATATGCCGCTTCCAGGGAAAAGCAGTATGCAGCCTCCGGACTTATCGAGGGCTACTACTATCAGCTCATGGATATGCTGGAGGATTACAGTGACTACCTGGATGTCGACGCAGAAGAAAAAGAGATATGAGCGCCGCGTATGTCCAGACGGCGCGGGCGGCTATGCCGCAGCTACAATCAAAGGATGGAGGTAACACAGTATGTTGAGACTTGGCTTGCAGTTTTTTGCACATAAAAAGGGCGTCGGTTCCACAAAGAACGGACGCGACAGCCGCGCGCAGAGACTTGGCGTGAAGAAATCGGACGGCCAGTCGGTCGTGGCGGGCAACATCATCGTGCGTCAGAGAGGCACGAACGTGCATCCCGGAACCAACGTCGGAATCGGCTCAGACGATACGCTTTTTGCGCTGACGGACGGCGTCGTGAAGTTTGAACGCTTCGGCGGCGACAGAAAGCGCGTCAGCGTCGTTGTAAAATAAGAACGGACAATTCGTCAAACCCCGGATCCATAAAGGTCCGGGGTTTTTTATTGATATATTTCCCTTTTTATGATAAGATGGGTTTGGAAATGAAAAGAATTCATAAAAATGTAATTTGAAAGAGGGGGTGAAATCGTGAAAAAAAGATTGCAGTTTTTATCGTATTCTTAGCGGCCGCCATACGGATTGCCTGCATGATCCATCATGGTACGCAAAAACCTTATCATTATGAGGGAATCATAAAGTCTATTGATGTAGATGAAAATGGAAATGCATTTTTAGAGACGGAATCCGTTCATGGCGAAGCTTTGATTAAAATCGTCATTTACTGCAATCAAAAAATTCCCTATTGGGATGGCAGTTATCTTCAGCCGGCGGAATTGCAGATCGGTTTTGTTATCGATGCTGATTTTGCAAAACAAAAAGAGGGGGATTACTATACCTTAAAAAGAATGGTTGTTTTCCCTTCAGTGCTCAGTGCCAAGGACCAACGCTCCGACCTTTGCAAGCGAGGACGGATAGGTCCGGCGCTTTATCGTTCGCTTCCCTTCTCCATTCGCCTTCAGCTCCTCTCAAGGCACACACGGATTTGCCGCGGCAGAGCGTGCAGATACAAAAATCCCATTTTCTATCAATTGAATAGGCCATTCTCCATATCGTAGAGACGCAGACAAGCGGATTGGATTTACAAGCGGCCGCAGTTTTGATATAATATCAAAAAAAAATCAAGGAGGGAGTCCGATGAAAGACATCATTTCAAAAAAGCGCAAAGAGTTAGGACTGACGCAGCAGCAGCTCGCTGAAAAATTAAATATCTCCGACAAAGTCGTATCCAAATGGGAAACGGGGGGTTCACTTAGATAAAGATACCACACCAATCCCACGCTGACTTTTGCTCAACCAATACAGCCGGAGGGCTGGATAACAAGAAAAGGCGGTATGCGCCCCGTGGAGGGGT
>CALWJT010000019.1 GCA_944381075.1 uncultured Clostridia bacterium | reverse complement strand
AATCGGATAAGTGCGCTCTCCGAGCCGAATACGATGTCGGCGACCGCCTTGGCAAGCTCCGTCTTTCCGACGCCGGTCGGTCCCATAAAAAGCAGAGAGCAAATCGGCCTTGCCGGATTTCCCAGTCCCACTCTGCCGCGACGGATCGCGCGGGCGACGGCGGAGACGGCGTCGTCCTGCCCGATGATGCGCTCGCGCAGAAGCGCCTCCAGATGGAGCAGCCGCTCCCCCTCCGTTGCGGCGAGCTTCCTTACGGGGATCCCCGTCCACGCGGTGACAACGTCTGCAATATCGCCCGCGTCGATTTTTTCTCGGTGACGTTCCCTTTCCCGACGCAGCGCCTCCTTTTCCGCACGGTACTGCTTTTCCAGCGCCGCGGCGCGGTCGCGCATTTCGGCGGCAAGCTCGAATTTCTGCTCGTGGATGGCGTTTTCCTTTTTCTCGAGCAGCAGCTTGATCTGGTTTTCATATTCGGTCAGCTGCGGCGCATTCCCGTAGCTCTCAATCCGCTTTTTGGAGGCCGCCTCATCCACAAGATCGATCGCCTTATCCGGAAGAAACCGATCGGGGATATACCGTGCGGACAGCGTCACCGCCGCCGAAAGCGCTTCGTCTGTGATGATGATATGGTGATGTCCCTCATACTTCGGACGCAGCCCCTTCAGGATCGCAAGGGTCTGTTCCTCATCCGGCTCCGAAACCAAAACCGACTGGAAGCGCCGTTCCAGCGCGGCATCCTTTTCGATATGCTTGCGGTATTCCGCAATGGTCGTCGCTCCGATGACCTGGATCTCCCCGCGGGCCAGCACCGGCTTTAAAATATTGGCCGCATCCACAGCGCCCTCCGCCGCGCCCGCTCCCACAATCGTATGGATCTCGTCGATGAACAGGATGATATTTTTGTTTTTCATCACCTCATCCATGACCTTTTTGAGTCTGTCCTCAAATTCGCCGCGGTACTTGGCGCCGGCGATCATCGCGCCGATATCCAGCGTGATGACGACCTTATCGGCAAGGTTATCGGGAACGGCGCCCGCCGCAATCCTGGCGGCAAGTCCCTCCACGACGGCGGTTTTTCCGACCCCCGGTTCTCCGATGAGGCACGGATTGTTTTTCGTCCGCCGCGACAGGATCTGGATCACACGCTCCGTTTCCGCTTCCCTGCCGATGATCGGGTCCAGAAGACCGCAGACGGCAAGCGTTGTAAGATCCCTGCCATACTGTCCGACGGCGGAGGGACCCGAGCCTCCCGTCTTTACCGTTTTTCCCTGCGGCGTTTCCACCTCGGCGCCCATATCGCCGAAGAAGGCGACGATATCGTTCTGCAGCTCGCTGAGGCTTACGTTCTGCGCGACAATCAGCTTTACGGCGACGGATTCCCGCTCCGTCACGAGGGACAGCAAAAGGTCCTCCGTGCCGATCAGCGTATGGCCGTATCTTGCGGCAACAGAGGACGACGCCTCGATGACGCGGCGCAGTCCCGGCGTCATATCGCCGGCGTCGAGGACGTTTTCCTCTCCCGTCCCCGAAAGCTCCTCGACAAGCTCCCGCGTAGGCGCATAAAAAATCCCCCTTGCCGAAAGAAGATTGCCGGCAACGCTGTCCCGGTCTCCCAGCATGGCAAGCAGGAGGTGCTCCGTTCCAATATAGGTGTGCCCAAGCCGTCCGGCTTCGTTTGCCGCCTGCTTCAAAATATTTTTCGCCGTCGCCGTAAATTTGTTCTGCATGAATCGGGTTCCTCCATTTTATTTTTGCGAGATTTTAATCAGCGCAAAAAAGATTATGATTTTATTCAAAAATAGAAAAAAATCTTGCAATTTATCTTTATTTAATGTATAATACCTGCAGATATTTACTCCATCTGGAGGTGTGATATGTTATCGAAAATCTTCGGCGCAGGCGTTTCCGGCATCGAGGGCTATATCGTCACCGTGGAATGCAACGCGAGCGACAGGCTTCCCGCCTTTGGCATCGTCGGCCTTCCGGACGCTGCCATCAAGGAATCCAAGGAACGTATCAAGGCCGCCGTCATCAACAGCGGTTTTTTCTTTCCGGACGCGGAAATCACCGTCAATCTTGCGCCTGCCGACAAGAAAAAGGAGGGCTCCTCCTATGACTTGGCGATCCTCATTTCCATTATGAAATGTGCCGGCGCGATCGCCCCTGAAATTTCCCTCGACGGGAAATGCTTTATCGGAGAGCTGTCGCTGTCCGGGGAGCTTCGCGCGGTAAAAGGCGCGCTCTCCATGTGCATGGCGGCCAGGGCGAGCGGAAAAACAGAGCTTTATCTTCCCGCCGAAAATGCGGCCGAAGCCGCCATTGTCTCGGATATGCGCGTATTCCCTGTCCGTCATGTGCGCGAGCTTGTGGCACATCTGAAGGGGGAACGCGAGATCACGCCCGCCGTATTTGATAAAAGTATATTGGAAAAAGGAAAAATATATGCCGGACTCGATTTTTCCGACGTCAAGGGACAGCGCCGCGCCAAGCGGGCGCTCGAGGTCGCAGCGGCGGGCGGCCACAATGTTCTGCTCATCGGTCCGCCCGGGACCGGAAAGAGCATGCTCGCCAAGCGTATCCCTACTATTTTGCCCGAAATGACGCTGGATGAATCAATCGAGGTCACAAAAATTCACTCGGTCGCCGGCACGCTTCCCGCAGGCGCGCCGCTCGTCACGGAACGTCCCTTCCGCGCGCCGCATCATACGATGTCCGCGGCAGGTCTTGCGGGCGGCGGAAAAATCCCGGAGCCGGGAGAAATCTCCCTTGCGCACGGCGGCGTGCTGTTCCTCGACGAGCTGCCGGAATTTTCGATCCAGGCGACGGAGGCGCTGCGCCAGCCGCTGGAGGACGGGACCATCACCATTACCCGCGTCGGCGGAAAAGCTACTTTCCCTGCGCGTTTTATGCTCGTGTGCGCCATGAATCCCTGCAAATGCGGCTACTATGGGCATCCGACCAAAAAATGCACCTGCTCACAGAGCGATATCCGACGTTACCTCTCCAAAATCAGCGGCCCCCTGCTCGACCGCATCGACATCCAGGTAGAAATGCCCTCGCTCTCCTACGGGGAGGTCGCAGGCGAAGAAACAGAGACGGCCGAGTCCTCCGACGCCATCCGAGAGCGGGTCAATAAGGCAAGGGCATTCGCTCATACCCGCTACGCCGGTGAGGAAAAGCTCTACTGCAATGCCGCGCTCTCGCCTTCTCAGATCCGCAGATACTGCAAAATGGACGACGCCGCGGCGGATCTCCTAAAAAACGCTTTTTCAAGACTCGGGCTTTCCGCCCGCGGATACGACCGGATCCTGCGCGTCTCCCGCACGGTCGCGGACCTTGCGGGAAGCGAGCTCATCCTTGCGCCGCATGTCGCAGAAGCCATTCAGTTTCGCTCGCTCGACCGGAAATACTGGACGTAATGTCACAACATCCATAAAAACCCCCTGTCGGAAACCGACAGGGGGTTTTTTATCCATATTGGCTACATTAGGCCGCTAAGCCGAACCTGTTACCGCTGTTCCAGCTTTTTTTGCAGGCGGATATCCTTTCCCGCAAATACGCAGACCTTGAATTCTCCGAACAGCCTTGAGGTGATCCGATCCGTATATTTGGCAAGAAGCTCCTCTTTTGTCACATTCGTCGAAATAATCATGCTTTTTTCCGAAATCAAGCGGGTGTTGATAAGACTATAGAGACAAGATACCGTAAACTGGCTCTGCATTTCCGTGCCGAGATCGTCAAGGATCAGAAGATCACATGCAAGATAGCGCTCTGTGAGTGCTGTCCCCTGCGGCGCACGTCCGAACTTTTCCGCTTCAAAATCGGAAAAGACCTTCTGCGCGCTCTCGTATACCACGTCGAAGCCGCGCTCCACGATCTGCTTGGCAATGGCGCTGGAAAGATGCGTCTTGCCAAGTCCCGTCGTTCCCATGAAAAGCAGGTTGCGCATGGTCTTGCCGTCGAAGGCGGCGGCATACTCCTTGGCAACGCCAAGGATATACGCCATGTTGTCCCGCTCGGCGCCGCGGTAATAGGAAAGGTCGAACGTGTCAAAATTCTGTTTTCCGATGAGCTTCAGCACGCCGGAGCTTTCATATCCCGCGAGCGTCAGCGCCCGGCGCATACATTTGCACATCTTCCCATTTACAAAGCCGACGTCCTGGCACACGTCGCATTCGTACTTGACCGAGCTGTAATCCTCCGGATAGCCGTTTGCACGCAGGATCTCCCGTCTTGCCTCCAGCAGCAGATTGTTGCTCTCCTCCAGTCTGCGGATGCGTTCCTGCAAATCCTCACCGCCCTCCATTGCCTCGCGCATGATGCGCAGTCCCGTCGCGGAAAGCGCGCGGTCGATTTCCGCGACCTGCGGCAGCTTCTGATGCAGCTCGGCGCGGCGTGCCTCCGCCGCCGTCTTGGCGCGCAGGTTCTTATCCTTGAACTGCGCTGCGATTTTCTTATAATTTTCTGCGTTGTACGCCATACGCTGGTCCCCTGTCAAACAGATTTTTTAGGATCTTCCTCCTTCACAGAGCTCGCCGCGCCTCTGCGCGTCGCCGCCTCGAAGAACTCATCAAGGTCAAAGCCGATCTCCCTTTCCTTCTTTTCACTTTTCGGCGCTTTTTTGTGCTTTTCGGCGTAAGCCGCAACGTCCTCTTTTGTCCGGCATCCCGCTTCCACCCATTTTTTTAAAATTCCGTTTTCATAAGAAAACTTCGGCTGAGAGATGGCCGCCATCATATCGTTATAGGCAAGCTCGATCAGCTCAAACGAAAGATTCCATTCGATTGTCCATTTTTCGAGATATTCCCGCTCCTTCGGCGTCAGCGCCCGCTCTCCAAGGCCGAAAAGACTGCGGATACGGTATTCCATATCCTGCTTGCGTCTCTCGCGTTCGATGTAGGCATCGAGAGCGCCGACAGTCACGACGCCGCTGTCGTAAAGAGAAATTCCCACCTTTTCTATGTATCGGAGCGCCGGCTTGCCGATGTCATGGCAATGCTTGCAGAGCTTGACGATATACTCGAAATCCAGGCGCAGGCCGTCGTGCAGGTAAAGGATCGATTCCGTTTCCGCCGGCGTGAACGTTTTTCCGAGAATGACAGAGCACACCTCAATCAGCTCCCGCATGTCGCCCTCCCCGCAGATACGCTCCATTTCCTCGCCGGAATAGGAGGGGCGGGACGTCTCCCTTCTTTCCGGCGCCGCAATCCCGTCCGCCGAGATCATGCCCGCTTCCGCCCAAAAACGGACCGCGGCAAGAACCGCTTCCTCAGAGCTCCCGCTCATCTTTGCAAGCCGCGCGGAATCCGCGCAGCCGGAGGCCATGGCAATCAGGACTCGCAGCTCGTCCGCAGAGGCGCGGGACAAAAATTCAACAGCGCGGCCCGGAAGACAAAGGACAGAGCCGCCGTAAAGCCATTCGATTTTCAAAGGATCGTCTCCCTCCTCTGGCTCAAGTATAAAATTAGCATTTTATTAGCAAAATAAATATTTTTTCGGAAATGTAAGCTCTTTTTACCGCAAAGGTAACGACTGGTTTTTCAAGTGGTTTTCCACCGCTTTTTCTGTGGAAAACCTGCCTCTCTTATCCACATTTCCCACAGAGTTTTCCACTGATTTTTGTGAAAAACTCCCCATTTGACCGGTTTTTTAAGTTTTATACAATCGTATTTTAAAATTTTCTTTCCACCGTATGTGGAAAACTGGATTTCTCATTTTATACGAATGTTACCTAAAAAAACCCCAGTTTTCTCCAAAAAAAATAACCAAATGGGCGGAGGAAAATTTTATGAATTTTTTTATATTTCGCCGCTTTTTCACATCGAAAAAGCATATGCATTGAGAGCTTCATCGGAAAAAATTCCCGCTTCGTATTCCAAACATGCGGCAGCGCCGATCATCGCGGCATTGTCTCCGCAGTATCGCAGCGCCGGCATAAACAAGGAAAGCCCGCGTTCCGCGGCAAAGCGCTCCAGCGCCGCGCGCAAGTGGGAATTTGCCGCAACGCCGCCGGCAAGAACGAGCGTATGCAGCTCTGGGTTCCGGTCAAAGGCCATTTCCAGCTTGCGGACGACGCTCGACACGGCGCTCTGTACGAATCCCGCTGCAATATCGGCGCACGCAAGCGGAGCTTCCTTTTGCTTCTGCGCGTTGATATGATTCAAGACCGCGGTTTTCAGTCCCGAAAACGACAGATCGAGGCTGTCGTCATGAATCGCCGCCGATGGAAACGCAACCGGACGCTTCCCCTCATACGCCAGCTTGTCCAGCGCCGCGCCGCCGGGATATGGCATCCCCATCACGCGCGCGACCTTATCAAAGCACTCCCCCATCGCATCGTCGCGCGTACCGCCGATGACCGTCTGCTCACGGTATCCGTCCGCACGGACAATCGAGGTATGGCCTCCGGAGGCGACAAAGGCAAGGAAAGGGGGCTCAAGGCCTGTGTTCATCAGATAATTTGCCGCGATATGTCCCTTGATATGGTTGACAGAGATAAGAGGCTTTCCCCAAGCATAAGCGAGGGCTTTGGCAAAATTTACGCCGACAAGCAGCGCACCGATAAGGCCCGGCCGATTTGTCACAGCGACAGCATCGAGCTCACTTACGGAAAGCCCGCAACCCTTCAGCGTCTCATATGCAATGCCGGAGATCGCCTCGCAGTGCGCGCGGCTTGCGATTTCCGGAACGACGCCCCCGAACCTTGCATGCACAGCGACCTGAGACGCCACGACATCCGAAAGAACCGAAAACCGCCCATCCTTATATTCCACGACAGCGGCGGCCGTTTCGTCGCAGGAGCTTTCAAAAGCAAAAATTCGCATATCCTACCCTCGCCGTCCGGCTTTTGCAAAAAACGCGACCGGACGGCGTCCTTTATTTTAAACTCAAAGGGACGCGCGGCCCCTTCCGACTTCTGCATGAAAAGACAAAAATCGACTTCCTACCGGGAAAAATTATAAAGAAACGCATCCTCGCGCGGGGCCGCATAAAACAAGCGGCGCACGCCGACGCGGACAAAGCCGGCCGATTCATACAGCGCCTGCGCCGCGGTATTCGACGCACGGACCTCCAGCATGAGAACGGCAAGCGAGCGCCGTCTTCCCTCCTCTTTCAGCGCTTCTATCAGCGTGCGTCCGACACCCCTTCTGCGAAGCTGCGGCATAACCGCAACATTGCAGATATGCCCCTCGTCCAGCACGCAAAGCATGCCGGCATATCCGGCAAATTCGCCGTCCGCATAGGCTGCAAGGAACACCGTATCGTCTCTTTCTGCGGCCTCTCTTATCGCCTTCTCGCTCCACGGTGCGGAAAAGCAAAGCCGTTCCAGCGCCGCGGCCTTCGCAGCCTCGGACTCTGTCATAGATAAAATTTCAATTTTGTTTTCCATCACACAAAAACATCCGAAAAATCTGATCCCGCAGCGACCTTGTCCCGCTTACAAGCGCTTCTCCGGAAAGGCGGGAAAGATCGGAGATTCCTTCTGGGAAAAAGACAATCTTGTCCGCATATTCCGGATAGAACTGCCGCAAAAGCGAAGCGTATCCCTCCGAAACCGCGCAGACAATGTCGCTGTCCGCAAGCATATCCGCCGTCAGTCTTCTGGAAAAATGAGAGGTGTAGCTTACGGGACGCGGGAAGAGCTTTGATAGCGCTTTCGCGCATTCGGGCATCATCGGCTCTCCGCCATGCGCAAAAATTCCGGCGGAGGCGGCCTCATACCGGCCGCCTCCGTATTCGCGAAGGATCGCCTCCGCCATCGCGCTGCGGCAGGTGTTGGCGGAGCACACGAACAGAACTTTCTTTTTCCGTTCCATCATTCAGACGGCTCTCTGCGGCTGCGCCTCGATGGCATCCGCAATGGACGCCGCGATTCCGTTTTCGCAAAGCTCGATAGTGCCGGCGTCGCACATGGCGGAGAGCGCGGGACTCATCGGCAGCTTTGCCAGCACCGGAAGGCCGAAGCTCTTCGCCACCTCGTCGATCTTGCTCTCGCCGAATACGGAAATCCTCCTGCCGCAGTCCGGGCACTCCACATAGCTCATGTTTTCCACGATCCCGACAATCGGAACGTTCATCAGCTTCGCCATGTTCACCGCCTTGGCGACGATCATGGAAACGAGGTCCTGCGGGCTTGTCACAACGACAATGCCGTCCAGCGGGATCGATTGGAAGATCGTCAGCGGGACGTCGCCGGTACCGGGCGGGCAGTCGATAAGCATGCAGTCAAGGTCGCCCCAGATGACATCCGTCCAGAACTGCTTGACCGTCCCTGCAATGATAGGCCCGCGCCATACGACGGGGGAAGTAATATCCTCAAGCAGCAGGTTGACGCTCATGACTTTGATTCCGGTCTTCGTCTCCTTGGGCAGGATCCCGCCGAGCGGCGCCGCCTCGCAAATACCGGAAAGGCCGAACGCTTTCGGAATGGACGGCCCCGTCACGTCGGCGTCCATGATGCCGACCGAAAGGCCGCGGCGCCGCAGCTCCACGGCGGCAAGTTCCGTGACAAGCGATTTGCCGACGCCGCCCTTGCCGCTGACAACGCCGATCACCTTTCCGACCATGCTCATCGCATTGATCGGCTCGAACATCGATTCCTTTTTTGAGCTGCACGCAGCGCCGCAGGTCGAGCAGTCGTGGGTGCAGCCTTCTATCTCTTTTTCTTCGTCTATCATGATTTTCTCCTGTCCGCCGGCATAGGCCGGCCTCTGTTTTATTCCGGAATCTCCGGCTTTTATATTTATTTATACAACTATATAAAATATTTTATACAAAAGAATAAATCCGTTACATCAATTTAAATCCGAAGAAATCCTTCGTGTTGTTGTAGCAAATATCGCAAACCATCTGTGCCAGCGTCTCCATGTCGAGCGGATATTCACCGCGCTCCACATAGCCTCCCAGTACGCTGCACAGCACGCGGCGAAAATACTCATGGCGCGTATAGGAAAGGAAGCTGCGGGAGTCCGTCAGCATCCCGACAAATTTGCCGAGCACGGAAAGACTTGCAAGATTTTCCAGCTGTTCGCGCATCCCGCGGATGTTGTCATTAAACCACCATGCACTGCCATGCTGGAGCCTCGGCATGTTCAAAAGCCCCTCCGCCTCGTCGCTCGTATACTGGAAGCTGCCGCACAGTACGGCAAGTGCCGCGTTGTCGCTCGGATTGAGCGAATAGAGGATCGTCCTCGGAAGCGCGTTTTCCGTATTGAGCGCGTCCAGCAGCGCCGCAAGCTTTGCAATACAGTTTGTCCCGTTGATGGCGTCGTAGCCGGTGTCGGGGCCGAGCCGCTCGCGCATAACCGTGTTCGGCGAACGCATCGCGCCGAAATGGATCTGCAGGACCCATCCCCGTTTGACATATTCGCGCCCAAAGAAACGGATCAGCGCGCTCTTATAGATCTCCGTCATCTCATCGTCGATCCGCTCGCCGGCGAGCGCGCGCTTGAGCGTCACATCCGCAATGGCAAGACACTGCGCCGCCGATTTCGTCTTATCGAAGGCGACATAATCGTCAAAGCCATGGTCCGCCGTCCGGCAGCCAAGCGCGTCGAAGAATTCGATCCGCCGCTCCAGCGCATCGCAAAGCGAAACGATGTCCGTGATCTCCATCCCGCTCGCCTCGGAAAGCCTTGCGATATAGGCCGCGAAATCCGCGGCGTTTACATTCATCGCCTTGTCCGGCCGGAATGCCGGAAGCACTCTCGTTTCAAACGAGCTGTCCTGAGAAAGCGCGATATGATATTCCAGCGAATCCGCCGGGTCATCTGTCGTGCAGATGAGCTTTACATTCGAGCGTCGGAGGATCTCCCGCACGCGCATGTCGTCCTGGGAGAGCCTTTCCTTTGTCAGATTCCAGACCTCATCGCAGGTATCCGGAGAGAGGATGCCGTCATAGTCAAAATACCGCTTCAGCTCCAGATGGGACCAGTGATACAGCGGATTGCCGATCATCGACGGCATCACCGAGGCATAAGCCGCAAATTTCTCGTAGTCGGTGGCGTCCCCTGTGATCACCCGTTCCGGGAGCCCAAAGCAGCGCATGGCGCGCCATTTATAATGATCGCCGCCGAGCCAGACCTCGGTGATATTCTCATATTTTCGGTTTTCCAAAATCTCCTTCGGGCTCACATGGCAATGATAGTCGATGATCGGCATCTGCGCCGCATAGTGATGATAAAGGACCTTCGCGACCTCTCCGTCCAGCAGAAAATCCTCATCCATAAAGGCTTTCATAACGTTTACCGATTCCTTTCCCACCGCAGGGGTCCCCGCGATGCTGTCCGCGGGCGCGATTTGCACGAATTCCCGCTCACGACAAAAGTTTTTTTGTAATCTAAAGTAAATTATATACCAAAAGCTTTACAAATGCAACACCCTATTGTATAATGATAGCCGGATATTTTATTCTTTGCCCGCCGGCGCGCGTCTCATTCGCCGCGCGGTCCGGCAAAGACTGCAATTTTACGCCGAATCCGGCGTGATCGGAGGTTTTGTCCATGAATGACATCCTGAAAAAGCTCGGGGATTTCGGCATCGTCCCCGTCATCAAAATCGAAGACGCCGAAAAAGCGGTCCCCCTTGCCGAAGCGCTCTCTCGCGGCGGACTTCCCACGGCGGAGGTCACCTTCCGCACGGCGGCAGCCGCCGACGCGATCCGTGCCATCACAAGCGCCATGCCCGACATGCTCGTCGGCGCCGGGACCGTACTCACCACCGAGCAGGCGGACCGCGCCGTGGAGGCGGGCGCCAAGTTCATCGTATCCCCCGGCTTCAATCCGAGGGTGGTAAAGCACTGTATCGACCGCGGCATTCCCGTCTGCCCCGGATGCTCCACCTGCGGCGAAATGGAGCAGGCGATGGAAATGGGTCTCGACGTCGTCAAGTTCTTCCCTGCTGAGGCTGCGGGCGGACTTTCCGTCATCAAGGCGGTTTCCGCGCCCTACGGCAGCCTGAAGTTCATGCCGACCGGCGGCATCAACGAAACCAATCTGCTTTCCTATCTGAGCTTCCCGAAGATTCTCGCGTGCGGCGGAAGCTTCATGGTAAAGGACGCCCTCATCAAAGAAGGCAACTTTGCAGAGATCGAACGCCTGACAAGAGATGCCGTCGCACTCATGCACGGCTTTGAGATCGTCCACGTCGGGATCAATTCCGAAAACGAAGAGGAATGCAGAAAAACGGCGGAAGCCCTCTGCCGGCTGTTCCTGCTCACGCCGGACGTGCGTACAAAGGCGATTTTTGCCGGCACCAAATTCGAGGTGATGAAAACGCCGTTCCGCGGGAAAAACGGCCACATCGCCATCGGCTGCAATTTCCCGGACCGCGCTAAATCCTACCTGGAACGTATGGGCGTCGTTTTCGACGAGGACACCGCAACCTACGACGAAAAGGGCAATTTGAAATTCATTTATCTGAAAGAGGAAATCGGCGGCTTCGCCTTCCATCTTGTGAAAAAATAAGCGTATTTTCAGCCGAAAAATCCACCGCCGGGGCTGCGTCTTCTGCAAGGCCCCGGCGGTGGATTTTTCCTCTTGTTCCCCGATATTCTCAAAATGGAATGTCAATACAAATCGACATGTCAATTCTCACATAATTTGCCCGGACAGGTTAAAATTTTTAGGTGATTTTTTCATTTTTTCGATATTTTTTTATCGAAAAGTATAGCATTTTTCAAAACAATGATGTATAATATGTTTTGGTCAAAAATATACGGTGCGAAATTTACGATCTTGATAGTGCAATGCATCGGAAACCATAAAGGTTAGAAGGAGGAAATTTTCCCTTATGAAAAAGAAACTCACGACAGTTGTATTTGAAGACACGCCGGAAAAGGCGAGCAAGCTGGATGCGCTCATCTCCGAATACAAGGACGTCGAAGGCAGCCTCATGCCCGTGCTGCAGGGCGCGCAGGAAATTTACGGCTATCTGCCCATCGAGGTGCAGAAAAAAATCGCCGATGGACTCGGTCTTTCCCTGTCCGAGGTATATGGAGCCGTATCGTTCTACTCTCAGTTCGCGCTCAATCCGAAGGGCAAGGTCGCCATCTCCGTATGTCTTGGAACGGCATGCTATGTCAAGGGCTCCGGCAAGCTCCATGAAAAATGTATGGAGATCACCGGAATCGGCGCCGGCGATATTTCTCCGGACGGCAGATTCTCCTACGAGGCGACGCGCTGCATCGGCGCCTGCGGGCTCGCGCCTGTCATGACGGTGAACGGCGACGTTTACGGCAGGATCACCCCCGCCGACGTCGAGGGCATCATCGCGAAATATCTCTGATCCGATAATACATACGAAAGGAAAACACAGCAATGATTACCATAGAACAACTGAACGCTGTCAAAAAAGAGTACGAGCCTAAAGTGGCGATGCGTCACGGACACGGTCATTTTGTCGACGCCGGTGACGGCATCCGCAAGGACGTGCTCATCTGCGGCGGTACGGGATGCACCTCCTCGAGCTCCATGAGCGTCAGAGACGCGCTCCTTGCCGAGCTCAAAACGGCGGGGATCGCGGACGAGATCAAGGTCGTCACGACCGGATGCTTCGGACTCTGCGCGCTCGGACCGATCATGATCGTATATCCGGAGGGCACCTTCTACAGCAAGGTAAAGCCCGAGGATATTCCCGAAATCGTAAAGGAGCATCTGGTCGGCGGACGTCCCGTGCGCCATCTGCTCTATCACGAAACCGTCAAGGGCGACGAGATTCTCGCACTTGACCAAACGCCCTTCTATGCGAAGCAAAAGCGCGTCGCCCTTCGCAACTGCGGTGTCATCGATCCCGAATGCATCAAGGAATACATAGCCGTCGACGGCTATCAGGCGCTGGCGAAGGTGCTCACCACCATGACGCCCTCGGAGGTCATCAAGGTCGTGCTCGACTCCGGACTTCGCGGACGCGGCGGCGCCGGCTTCCCGACAGGCAGAAAATGGATGTTTGCCGAAGCGCAGCCCGCCGGCAAGAAATACGTCGTCTGCAACGCCGACGAGGGCGACCCCGGCGCGTTCATGGACCGTTCCGTTCTGGAGGGCGACCCGCACGCGGTGCTGGAAGCCATGGCGATCGCAGGATACGCCATCGGTGCAGACGAAGGCTACATTTATGTGCGCGCGGAATATCCGATCGCCGTACACAGACTCGAGGTTGCCATCAAGCAGGCGGAGGAGATGGGACTTCTCGGTGAGAATATCTTCGGGACCGGCTTCAACTTCAAAATCACGCTTCGGCTTGGCGCCGGCGCCTTTGTCTGCGGCGAGGAAACGGCGCTGCTGACCTCCATCGAGGGACACCGCGGCGAGCCGCGTCCGCGTCCTCCGTTCCCCGCCGTCAAGGGACTGTTCGGCAAGCCGACCATCATCAACAACGTGGAAACGCTCGCCAACGTCTGCCAGATCATCCTCAACGGCGCCGAATGGTTCGCATCGATGGGAACCGAAAAATCCAAGGGCACAAAGGTATTTGCGCTCGGCGGCAAGATCACGAACACCGGTCTTGTCGAGATCCCGATGGGCACGACGCTGCGCGAGGTCGTCGAGGAAATCGGCGGCGGGGTCCCGAACGGAAAGAAATTCAAGGCGGCGCAGACCGGAGGTCCTTCCGGCGGCTGTATCCCCGCATCGCTTATCGATACGCCGATCGACTATGACAACCTTATCGCCATCGGTTCGATGATGGGTTCCGGCGGTCTTATCATTATGGACGAGGACACCTGCATGGTCGACATCGCGAAATTCTTCCTTGAATTTACGGTGGATGAATCCTGCGGAAAATGCGCACCCTGCCGCATCGGTACGATGAGACTGCTCGAAACGCTGGAAAAAATCACCTCCGGAAACGGCACGCTCGAGGATATCGACCGTCTGGAGGAGCTCAGCGAATATCTGAAATCCGCTTCTCTTTGCGCGCTCGGGCAGACCGCGCCGAATCCGGTCCTCTCTACCCTGCGTTATTTCCGCGACGAATACGTCGCGCACGTCGTGGACAAAACCTGCCCCGCGCACGTATGTAAGAATCTGATGAAATACAAGATCCTCCCTGACATGTGCAAGGGCTGTACCGCCTGCGCGAGAAAATGTCCGGTCGGCGCCATCACGGGAGCCATCAAGGCTCCGCATACGATCGATCCCGAGAAATGCATCAAGTGCGGCGTATGTATCACCACCTGTAAATTCGGCGCGATCGTCAAAGAATAAGAAAGGAGCCGTATCCCATGGAAATGGTAAATATCAAAATCAACGGCCGCGACTATTCTGTCCCGGCGGACAGCAAGATTATCGACGCGGCCAGAATCGCAAAGATCGAAATTCCTACTCTCTGCTATCTCAAGGGCATCAACGAAATCGGCGCATGCCGCCTTTGCCTTGTCGAAGTCAAGGGCGCAAGAGGTCTTATGGCCGCGTGCGTCACGGGCGTTACCGAGGGCATGGAGATTTTCACGAATACCCCTAAGGTCCGTGAAATGAGAAAAACCAATCTGGAGCTTGTCCTCTCCACCCATAAAAAGGAATGTCTCTCCTGCATCCGCAGCCAGAGCTGCGAGCTGCAAAAGCTCTGCCGTGACCTCGGCGTGACGGAAGAGGACAGGTTCGCCGGCAAAAACGTCGAATATCCGAAGGATGAGAGCACCGCTTTTCTCGTGCGCGACAACGATAAGTGTATTCTCTGCCGCCGCTGTGTGGCTGCCTGCAAGAACATGCAGGGCATCGGCGTCATCGATGCGCTCAACCGCGGCTTTGACACGCATATCGGCTCCGCGTTCGAGCAGCCGCTCGCCGCAACCTCCTGCGTCTCCTGCGGACAGTGTATCGTCGCCTGTCCCGTCGGCGCGCTTTATGAGAAAGACGACACCGACAAGGTCTGGGAAGCGCTGAACGACCCGACCAAGCACGTCGCCATCTGCACAGCGCCCTCCATCCGCGCGACCATCGGCGAATGCTTCGGCTATGAGCCGGGCACGGATACCGAAGGCAAAATGGTCGCCGCTATCAAGCGTCTCGGCTTTGACGGCGTCTATGACATGAACCTGACGGCCGACCTCACAATCATGGAGGAGGCGACGGAATTCCTGGAAAGAATGAAAACCGGCAAGAACCTGCCGCTCATCACCTCCTGCTCGCCCGGTTGGATCAAATTCTGCGAGCACTATTTCCCGGAATTCACCGACAATCTCTCGACCTGCAAATCGCCTCAGCA
>CALWJT010000018.1 GCA_944381075.1 uncultured Clostridia bacterium | reverse complement strand
ACGTTCGGCATCCGTGAGGATGCCGACTATACTGCGGAAAAAATCGAGCTTTCCAGCGGGAAGCCGTCCTTTGACCTGATGGGGGACGGAAAGAAGCTCGCGCATATCGAGCTTTCCGTGTACGGCTACCATAATATATATAACGCGCTTGCGGCCGCCGCTGTTGCGGACAGACTGGGGATTTCCGCCTCTGATATTTCCTCGGCGCTCGCTTCTTTCCGGGGGCTTCGGCGCCGGTTTGAATACAAAGGGGAAGTGAACGGCGCGCGCGTCTACATCGACTATGCGCATCATCCGCGGGAGATCGCAGCCACCATCCGTGCTGCGCGGCAGATGACGAAGGGAAGGCTCCTTTGCTTCTTCGAGCCGCATACCTATTCGCGCACGGCAGCGCTGTGGGACGGCTTTACCCGCTGCTTTGCGGGCGCCGACGCTGTATATTTTCTGGATATTTATGCGGCGAGAGAAAAGAACCTCTGCGGCGTGTCATCGGAGGCGCTTGCCTGCGCGACGCCGGGCGGAGCCTATCTTTCCTCTTATTCGCTTGCCGCAGAAAGGATAAAAGAGGAGGCGCGCTCCGGCGATACGGTCCTGATCCTGGGCGCGGGGCCGGTCGACCATCTGGCGGACCTTCTGGATAAAAATGAATAAATTTTCATCTCACATGTAAGAATGTGAAAAAATATTCAAAAATTTTGAATATTTTTTCAAAAAAGGGTTGACAGAATCGGAACGATGCTGTATAATGACGGCATAAAAATACATAACACTTTGGAGGAACTTCAAAATGAAGAAAATTCTTTCGCTCGCGCTCGCGCTTGCCTTGACGCTCGGCTGTTTTCTTATGGCCGGCTGCGGCAAGGAGGACACGATCATCGTACATACCAATGCGTATTTCGCACCGTTCGAGTATTATGACGGCACGGAAATCGTCGGCGTAGACGTCGACATCATGAACCTTGTCGGCGAGAAGCTCGGCAAAAAGGTAGAATTTGAAAATACGACGTTTTCCGTCATCATCGACAATGTCTCTGCGGGGAAGGTCTGCGATGCCGGCGCCGCGGGGATCACGGTGACGGATGCCCGCAAGGAGAAGGTGGATTTTTCCAATACCTATTTTACGTCTGTCCAGTATGTCATCTATAAGGACGGGGCCATGACGCCGGACGGCAAGGACGGCGATGTCGAGTATATCCTCTGGGATAATCTCGCCGGCAAGAAGATCGGCGTTCAGAAGGATACGACCGGCGATATTTATGTGGCCGGCGAGATAAACGGTGACGAGGGCTTTGACGGCGTGCTGAAGGGCACGGGCGCGGAGATTTCCCGCTTCGACAACGCGCAGGTGGCGGCGGACGCCATCGGCGCGAACCAGATCGACGTCGTGGTCGTCGATAAGCTCCCCGCCTCCTATATCGTGGATAAAAACGACGGATACTCCTGCGCGGCGCTTTATTACGCCGGCGCGGAGGGCGAGGCTCCGAGTCCGACGGAGGAATCCTACGCGATCTGTGTCACAAAAGGCAATGACGAGCTGCTGAATGCGATCAACGAGGTCCTCGAGGAGCTCGGCACCGAAGGTGTGGAGGAGCTGATCCGCAAACACATGGGACTGGAATGATATTCGGGCGAGTTCTGAGATAGAAGCTCTGGGAACTGCATAGAAATATGCAGTTCCTCTTGATGTCGGGGCATAGGAAAAGGATGGATACGAATGAAGTTTTTTAGCGACGTAGCCCAGTGTTTTACCAATGAAAAATATTTTTCCGCGCTGCTTGAGGGACTGAAGCTAACGCTTGCCATATCCGTTGGAGCTGCCATTATAGGGCTTTTCCTCGGAACGCTGGTCGCGCTTGTCAGGCTTTCAAGCGGAAAAAGCCGCTGGATGAAGATCCCGCGTGCAGTCTGCAACGTTTATCTTGTCGTAATCCGCGGAACGCCGATGGCGCTTCAGCTTTTCATCATGGCGTTTATTATATTTGCCATCCGCGGATTTCCGAAGATCATAACGGCGATCCTCGCGTTTGGGATCAATTCCGGTGCCTATGTGGCGGAAAATATCCGCGCCGGCATCCTGTCGGTCGATATCGGGCAGACGGAGGCGGGGCGTGCGCTGGGACTGACACAGGGCATCACCATGCGCAAGATCATCATTCCTCAGGCAATCAAAAACGTGATTCCCGCGATCGGAAACGAACTGATCGCGCTGATCAAGGAAACCTCGATTGTGAGCATGATCGGTATGTTCGACCTGACAGCGGCGGCGCAGAACATCGGCAGCGGACACAATCTTGCCAGCTACCTCGGACCGATGACGGTGGCGGCGCTTTTCTATCTTGTCATTGTTTATGCGCTCACCTTTGCCATCAAGCAAATCGAAAGGAGGCTGCGTTCCGGTGATAAGCGTTAAAAACATCTATAAAAACTTCGGGGACGTCGCCGTCCTGCACGGCGTCTCCTGCGAGATCGAAAGAGGCGAGCGGGTGGTGATCGTCGGTCCGTCTGGCAGCGGCAAGTCTACGCTTCTGCGCTGCATGAATCTGCTCGAAACGCCAACCTACGGCGAGGTCTGGCTGGACGGGAAGCTCATTACGGAGCCGGATCCTTATCTGCATTTTGACGTGATCCGCGCTTCCGAAACCTATCAGAGCGTTCTTGCCGGCATAAAAGCAGGAGCTCCCGCTGCTTCGGAGGAGGCGGCGGAAACAGAGGCCATTCGCAAAATCAAAGCAGAGGATCTGTTGAAAAAGCATGAGGGAAAGGCCTATGACGCCCTATTGAAAAAGATCTATGCCGACAATTTCATCGATGTCAATCTGGCGCGCCGGAAAATGGGCATGGTCTTTCAGCATTTCAATCTGTTCGGCAATTTGACCGTGCTCCAGAACCTAACGCTCGCGCCGACGCAGCTCGGCCTCCAGACCAAGGAGCAGGCAGAGGCCCGGGCACTCGAGCTTCTGGAGCGCATCGGACTTTCCGATAAGCGGGATGTCTATCCGAGCAAGCTGTCCGGCGGTCAAAAGCAGCGAATTGCCATCGTTCGCGCGCTTGCGATGAATCCGGAGGTCATGCTGTTCGACGAGCCGACCTCCGCGCTCGACCCTGAGATGGTGGGCGAGGTTCTCGACTTGATCCGGCAACTTGCCGAGGATGGGATGACGATGGTCATCGTCACGCATGAAATGGGCTTTGCCCGCGAGGTCGGCACGCGAGTCCTCTTCGTCAATGAGGGAAAGATCAAGGAGGAAAACACGCCGTCCGAATTTTTTGAGCATCCGAGGGATGCGCGGCTGAAGGAATTTCTGTCCAAGGTTCTGTAGAAGGGGAGACCGCGCGGTATTTCGGAAAAGCGGCTTTCTGCCATGGCGGGGGACTGAAAGGTCCCCTTTTTGTTTGCGGGCGCCGCAGTGATCGGCCGGGATGTGCGGTGCTGTATGGTCTGACACCTAATTTTTATCAAGAACCGGAGGTTTTACATTGACAGCAGGAGACGGTTATGCTATAATCATATCATAATGCGGGCGTGGCGGAATGGCAGACGCGCTGGTCTTAGGAACCAGTGGGCGACCGTGCAGGTTCAAGTCCTGTCGCCCGCACCACCTTTACTTAATAAAAATGCAACCAGAGCGAAAAAGCCTTATGAGATAAGGCTTTTTCGCTTTTTTACCTTTCCTTTTTATCTTTACATTACCATGCAGCTTTTTTTGGACCTACAGGACTGGAATCTTGGAACTGTAATTTACGGATCCTACCGGCAAAATTATAAATTCACAAAGGGATGCTTGAATGCACATGATTTTTATGATATCATCCATTCACTATCCTTTGGCGCCGATTTAGGCAATTATGCTATCATATAAACGATCACGTTAACGGAGGCGGTTTCCATGCGGATTTTAATTGCGGAGGACGACAAAGAGCTTTTAAAAAGCCTGCTGTTTATATTTGAAAGCAAGCACTATATCGTCGACGGCGTTTCAAACGGGAATGATGCCTTTGATTACGCTGTGACAGATGAATATGACGGCTTGATATTTGATATCATGATGCCCGGGATGGATGGCGTATCTGTGCTGAAAAAGCTGCGGCAGATGGGAATTACCACGCCTGCGCTGTTCCTCACCGCAAAGACTGAGACCTATCAAAAGGTCGAAGGCTTAGATGCGGGTGCGGATGATTACCTGCCCAAGCCTTTTTCGACGGCGGAACTGCTCGCACGGGTTCGGGCGATGCTTCGGCGCAAGGACAATTTTACTCCAGATTTGCTTACCTACAACGATACGGTGCTCAACCGTTCGACTTACGAATTTTCATATAAAAGGCAGACGCAGGTATTCAGCGGCAAAGAATTTCAGCTCATGGAAATGATGCTGCAAGCGCCGGGGGTGATCATTCGTTCTGAGCAATTCATCACGCATATTTGGGGCTGGGACGCAAATGTAGATATCAGCGTGATTTGGGCGCACATTTCCAATATCCGAAAGAAATTGGAGGCCATCGATGCTCCGATCCGCATACGGTATATCCGAGGCGCCGGTTATGTGCTGGAGGCAGAAACGTGATCAAACAGCTTCAAAAGCGTTTTATCGCTATCAGCGCGGCCGTGATTTGTATGATATTTGCTTTGATTTTTGTGATCGCCTATCTGCTGAATGTATCCTCCGTCAATCAAACCTTGGATACCTTGACCGATATCCTTTCGGAAAATGACGGTACGTTCCCGGAAAACTCCGGCAGCCTTCCTTCTGCTATGCAGGGCTCGAATCTTTTTCCGTCTTTTATTAACAAGGAGACCCCCTTTTCAACGCGCTTTTTTACCGTATGGTTGAATGAAGAGGATGAGATTGTGGCAACCAATATCGAATCCATATCCTCTGTCGCCAAAGAAGATGCCGAAGATTATGCGCGCAGCGCGGTAATCAAGGGGAAGGAACGCGGATGGATTGAGGATTACCGATATAAGATATACGACGCCAAAATGGGGTATTCCATCGTATTTGTGGATGGCAGCATGTACCGCGGGATGAGCAGCCGGTTTATTGGTACGATCGGTTTTATTTTGACTGCCACGGCCGCTATGGTGTTGATTTTGATCCTTCTTATTTCCAAAAGAGCCATACGGCCTATCGCGGAAAGCTATGAAAAGCAGAAGCAATTTGTTACGGATGTCAACCACGAACTGAAAACGCCGCTGACTTTGATCATGACGAATTTAGAGATCCTGGAGTCACAGCTCGGGGAAAACGAATGGATTGATGGGATAAGACGCAAGGGGGAACAGATGACGGAGCTCGTAGGTCAGCTTGTCACGCTTTCGCGCATGGACGAGGACGAGCAGATTATGGCGGTCTCCAAGGTCGATCTCAGTGAATGCGTGCTGGATGCCATTGCTGAATTTCAACCGTTATCGGAGGAACACAAAAAGCATATGGAGAGCGATGTACAGCCGGATGTTTCTTGCATGGGAAACGAAGAAGCGCTTCGCAGGCTCCTATCGATCCTGCTTGACAACGCGGTCAAATACTGCGACGAGGGCGGGGAGATCAAAATTACGCTCAGGCATCGGCGGCAGATTGTTCTGACGGTGGAAAATAGCTGTCGGTCCGTCGACGATATCAGGCTTGATAAGCTGTTCGACCGTTTTTATCGTTCGGACGAGGCAAGAACCTTTGGCGGAGGCTTTGGCATAGGGCTTTCTATTGCCCAATCCATTGCGAAAAAGCATCATGGAGAAATTACCGCATATCGAAGGGATGGCGCGCATATCGGCTTTAAGGTGATATGGAAGCATTGAATATATCTTGAGGCGGAGAAATCCCGGTTTTGGGGATTTCTCCGCTTTTTTCTGCGGAAATTTCACGATTCGTTCACCGTTTTCTTTGGCATCAATTTGGTGAGGCCTGCTACAATAATGCCATCATCCAAGAAACGGAGGTCACGGCAGTGGTGAAATAGAAACGGCAAATTTTTTTGTAAGCTTCTATGACGTACTTTGTAAATCGAAAAAGATAAAGGGCGATGCAGACACGATGGATATTCCAGAAGGCATGGGCTCTGCGGCGGCTCTCTCCCCCCTTTGGGGCAAATCCAGAAAAGCATGATGCGCTTTGCGGCTCCAGCTTTTGAGAAAGCGCTGTCCCGGTCATCCGTGAGAAGGGCGGCATTTGCTTTTGCTCTGTCGGACCCATTCGGAAAGCTGACAGAACAAACCGGCTGCATATGGGATCGGTTGGACGTGCTTCCGCAGGCAAAGAGGGACGCCGCTGGAGCCGGAGGCACTTGCCGACCGTATCGCGCACTCTCGGAGAAGAGGGGGAGCGAAGAGGCTTCTTGATGCGATATCCATGTCTGAGCGGTTCCTCCATGCTTTGGAGCAAGACTATTATAAAATTTGTTATTTTTCCGGCGGAGAGGCCGGAGCTGGCACAGCGAGAAAGGATTCAAAGGAAATGACGCAAAATTCCAAGAAATTGAACATTCGAACGGGCGACAGATCTCAAATCAGCAGAAAGGCCGCGGAGAAAAAGAAAAGAACGATTATCGTTTCAGCGGTCGCTGCCGTTCTGGTCATTGTCATCCTTGCTTCCATTGTGATAGCGGCAAGGAAGACGAGCGGATCCGACACGACGCGGACCACGACCTACAGCGTCGACGAGATCTCCTACGGCAGCGTCAGCACGACCATCAGCGGGAGCGGGACGCTTATTCCTGTTACGAAAGAAACGCTGACGGCGATCGATTTGCTGAGCGAGGGCACATCAGATGATGAGGAGAACGGCGATCCGGCAGCGAGTGAGGACGATGCTGCGGCGTATTCCGCATTGCCGGATACCGATGCCGGCAGCGCAGACGCTCCTGTGATTGCCGGCGGTACTGTCCAAAGCCTGAATTTCAGCGTAGGCGATACCGTTGAGATGGGCGATATTCTTGCGGTGGTCGTGTTGGAAGATGAAAGTACAGTGGATATCATTGCTCCCTATGATGCGGTGCTTTTGGAATGCTACCTCCACGAAGGGGATATCGTATCCGACAGCACAAGCGTAGCCATGTTCATGGGAACAGATGGATATACGATGAATATATCGGTAGATGAATTGAACATTTCGTCCGTCGCGCTCGACCAGGAGGTCAATATCACGATCGATGCCGTCGGCGGGGATTATACCGGTGCCGTTACCGATATTTCTTATAACGGTTCCACAAGCGGAAGTACCGCTGCCTATCAGATCGAGGTGGCCTTTGATTATGTGGAGGGCACTTATCCCGGCATGAGCGTAGCCGCTGAGATCGTGATCGAGGACAGCGGCGATGGCTTGCTTGTTCCGGTGGACGCCGTTTATACCTCCGGAGATACCAATTATGTATACCTTGCACCGAATGGCGTTTCTCTTGGCGATGCGTATGACGGGGAAGAGCTGGATACGTCCAAGCTCACTAAGATAACTGTAGAAACAGGCATGTCCGACGGCACTTACATTATAATTGAAAGCGATGAGCTTGAAGAGGGAGATCTTATCGTGGCCACCACCATAACCTCTTCCTTGACCGGCTCTGACAGTTCGGGAAGCGGCGGAATGGGAAGCTTCCCCGGCGGCAGCCTGCCGGATGGCTTGGACTTCGGGGATTTCGACTTCGGAGATTTCGATCCGAGCCAGTTTGGCGGTAGCTTCCCCTTCGGGAATTGATGGAGGCGCTCAAATGATACGCCTAAAACATATTTATAAATCCTATATGCTTGGGGATGAGGCGGTGCCTGTGCTTCAGGATATCAATCTCCATGTAAAGCCCAAAGAGTTTGTCTCTATTCTCGGTCCGTCGGGCAGCGGCAAGTCTACGCTGATGAATATTATCGGCTGCCTTGACGTTGCCGACGAAGGAGATTACATTCTTGACGGCGAATCCGTCGATACCTGCACGGAGGACGACCTTGCCTATATCAGGGGCGAAAAGATCGGCTTTATTTTTCAGCAGTTCAATCTGCTTCCCGATCTCACTGCCTATGAAAATGTGGAAATGCCTCTCCTTTATCACAATATACTCCCGTCGGAACGGCATGTACGTGTTATGAAAACGCTTGCACAGGTGGGTCTTTCGGAGCGGATCCATCATAAGCCCGCACAGCTTTCCGGCGGTCAGCAGCAGCGTGTAGCCATTGCCCGCGTCCTTGCCGCAGAGCCGTCTATCATCCTTGCCGACGAGCCTACGGGAAATCTGGACTCCGCCTCCGGCAGAGAGATCATGGATATCATCAAGGGACTTTGGCGCGACGGGCACACCATTGTCCTCATTACGCACGATATCCGTGTAGCGGACGAAGCGCAGCGGAAGGTCTACGTCCGCGACGGCCGCCTCACGGAAAGGGAGGCGGGCGCATGACACGCAAAATATTGGAGCTTTCCATCAAATCCATTTGGAACAACAAGCTGCGGTCCATCCTGACCATGCTCGGCATCATTATCGGCGTTATGGCGGTTGTGATCCTGGTATCCATCACGCAGGGAGCGACCGAGGGGATTACGAGCAGCATTTCGGATATGGGCTCTGACAGGATCAAGGCGACCCTGTCGGGCTCGGACGCCGCTCTTTCCGTGGAAACGATCGAGCAGCTTGCCGATTACAGCATGATCGACAGTGTCGCCCCTGTCGTCTCGATCAGCAAAACCGTGAAGAAAGGCACGACGACAGGAAGCTACGCTGTTTACGGCATTACGCCGGACTATTTCACTGTGCAGGATGTAGAGATTCAGCGCGGCAGACGAATCGTGGATTCTGATATCGAATGGACGACAAGCGTATGCGTGATCGGGACAGATGTGGCGACCGACCTGTTTGGGACGTGGGATGCCGTAGGCGGCACGATCACGATCGGCGAGCGGATCTATAAGGTGGTCGGGGTTCTTGAAGAACAGGGCTCAAGTCTTGCCGGCGTCAGCAACAGCTCGATCCTGATCCCTTATTCCACCGCGGCGCGTATGACAGGTGAAAGCTCGGTATCGGCTTTCTATATTAAGGCGTCGAGCGACGAGACCGTGGATACGGCGATCAATGTCACCGAGGCGTTCCTGCTGCAGGCGACAAGAGATGAAGAGGCGTTCTCTGTCAGCCATGAGTCGAGCGTGCTGGAAACGATGGATGAGGTCGACAATACGATGTCGCTTCTTCTTGCCGGCATTGCGGCAATTTCCCTTATCGTCGGCGGGATCGGTATTATGAATATCATGCTTGTATCGGTAACGGAGAGAACAAGAGAGATCGGGATCCGGAAAGCCGTTGGCGCAAGGCGCAGGCACATTATGTTCCAGTTTTTATGCGAGGCATGCGTTCTTTCCGTCCTCGGCGGTCTTATCGGCCTGGGGCTCTCCTTCGCTGGCATTCAGATTTATAATTTGATCGCCGGAGCCTCTGCTGCCGTGGATTGGACGGCGGGCGGAGCTGCCATCGCATTCTGTGCGGTGATCGGGATCGCATTCGGCGGATATCCGGCAGCCAAGGCATCACGGCTCCAACCGATTGATGCCTTGCATAGTCTCTGAATTTCATGCGGTATCCGGCGAAGGGAAAGCGTCGGGAATTTTCCCGAATGAAACTGGAATATAGGGGCTTTGGGGCATTATTCTGTCAAACGGAGGATGCGCTGGACAAAAATTCATAGAAAGGAATCAAAACCATGAAACAAAAAATAACGAAGCTGACCTCTTTGCTCGTGCTTCTTTGCGTTCTTTTTTCGGGGATGGCAGCGGCCTCATGCGGTCTGACGGCCAACCCGACCGATACCGACGGCACCGTTCAAGCTACAGAAAAAACCGATTCCACAGAGGAACCGGACGACTCGGATACTGCGCCGGGGATAGCAGAGGATACGGACACGATAACGCGTGAAGATACGGACAGTATCGCCTGCGCGGCTGCGTCGGGACTTCAGTCGTCGGTCAGCATTTACTGCACCTTTGAAACTACCTACGGTGGTACGTCTCCTTGGGATCCTATGCCTACCACGCAGACCTATTACACGGCAGGCTCGGGAGTCATTTATCGGCTCGAGGATGACGGGAGCGCATTTATTGTGACCAATCATCATGTTGTATATGACAGCGACAGCGACACGGAAAACCGGGTAAGCGACAAAATCTATGTTTACCTCTACGGGATGGAAGACGAGGCGTATGCGATTCCCGCGACCTATGTCGGCGGTTCGGCAAATTATGATATAGCCGTTTTGCGCGTGGATCAGAGCGAGATACTGAAGAATGCCGCCGAAATGGGGGCTGCTGCGGCTGTGACCGTTGCCGACTCCGATGAGGTTGTCCCGGGTATGACGGCGATTGCCATCGGCAATCCCTCTGCTTCCGATACGGATCTCGGCGGGATTTCGGTGACGCGGGGAATTGTCAGCGTCGACTCTGAATACATTACCATGACGGCAAGCGACGATTCGAGCGAAGTGACCTTCCGCGTTATCCGTACCGATGCTCCTGTCAATTCCGGAAATTCGGGCGGCGGTCTGTTCAACGATGAGGGCGAGCTGATCGGTATTGTGAACGCCAAAATCTCAGGCAGCAGCGTTGAGAGCATCGGATATGCCATCCCCTCCAATGTGGCCCGCGCGATTGCGGATAATATCATCGACTACTGCTACGGCAAGGACTGCGAGAGCGTGATGCGCGGAATACTCGGCATCACCGTTGAAGTCAGCGCCTGCTCCGCCGAATACGATATCGAAACCGGCTTGCTTATCCGCTGCGAGGAGATACGTGTCTGCGAGGTCACGCCGGGCAGCCTCGGAGAGGATATTTTCAAAGAAGGTGATATTATCAAAAGCGTTACCATAGGCGACCGGACCGTTACCGTCACCCGTCAGCATCATTTGACCGATGCCATGCTTGACGTCCGTGCAGGGGATACCGTTTCCATCGTGATCGTACGTGACGGCGTAGAGCAGACCGTCACCGCTGCCATCACCGAGGACTGCCTCGCGGCTTATTGAGGAGGGAAATATGACACCGTTGATGAGAAAAGCCCGGAAAGGCGATCGGGATGCGATGGCGGCCCTTTACCATACCAGCAAGCAGAGGGTCCTTTATATTTGCAATGTGCTGTTATGCGATCCGAAAGAAGCGGATGCCGCCTGTGCGCATATTTTCAAAAATGCTTGGAGCTGCCTGCTCGATGAAAGTATGACGTCGGAAGAGGATTTTTTAAGATGTATGGAAAGAAAAGCCGTCGGCTGGTGCAAAAGAAAGATCTTGAAGAAGAACAATAAGGCATTCCGTATCCCCGCAGGCAGGAACTTTGTCGGGATATTTGAGACCGAAAATATCATGACGGAAGGAACGTTGTGTGAGCAGGTGCTGGCGAACTTGCCGTCTTTGCACCGATTTATTTACATAACGAGCACGCTTCTCGCATGGCCTTCTGCGGAAATTGCGAAGTCGATGTATACGAATGAGAAAACGATTGAAGATGCGCTTGCAGCGGAACAGGAAAATCTAACGCGGATTCTCGATGGGCTCTATCAAAAAACCGGAAGAAAAACGGAGCTTTCCGTAGCGGAGTACCATAAGATGCTGCACTAGGCGCAGGATGGCTGCATGGTGACACGGGCAATAGAATCTGCGGTGATTTCTGCCATGGAATCTGCCGCCGTGCCTCTTGAGCAGAAGACCAAGCAAAAAAGAATGAAAATCGCGCTGATTTCGGTTATCCCCTGTCTTTTGATTGTCGGCCTTGTCGTTGGCGCTGTTCTGCTTGCCGGCGGGAATGATGCCGAGCCGGTCGACAGCAGCGAAACAGAGACGAGCGACACTACGGGCGCCGATGGGGAAGAGACGGAGGAGCCGGTCGACAGCAGCGAAACAGAGACGAGCGACACTACGGGCACCGATGGGGAAGAGACGGAGGAGCCGGTCGACGGCAGCGAAACAGAGACGAGCGATACTACGGGCGCCGACGGGGAAGAGACGGAGGAGCCGGTCGACGGCAGTGCGGCGGATACCGCCGCCGCTTCCGCCGCTTAAGAGGCCGGTCTGCTGTTATCGGAAAATCTGTTAGGCTTAAGATTGTTCGCACGGCGCCCCCTTCTCCGATGGGTACGGTCCCATCGTCGCTTGTGAGGCGTCGGGCAGCGTCCGCCTGCTCGGACCCAAAACGATCTGCCGTAGAAAGCCGTCCCGTTCAAGCACAAAAAAAGTCCGGAATTCGATTCCGGACTTTTTTTGTTTTTCATGGCAAAACGCCCTTTCTTCTGTGTGTTCCGCCGGCGCTTGCAGGATCCCCGTCGCCTCTTTTCGTTCTTCGGTAATCCCGCGGGGTCAGTCCGGTGACGTTTTTGAAGATACGGTTGAAATTTGCCGTGTTGTTGAAGCCGCTTTGCAGGGCGATGTTCAATATCGTGCTGTCGCTTTCCCTTAGAAGGTGCATCGCATGTTCGATTCGCTTGATGCTCACATAGTCCCATGGCGTCATGCCGTTCAGCTCCTTGAATACGGAGCAGTAGTAGGTTCGGCAAAGTCCGGCGGTCGCCGCGATATCCCGGAGCGTGATCGGCTCTGAGAAGTGCTCGCAGATATAATCCATGGATCCGTTGATTTTAGAAAGCGTTTCGGAATCGGTGCTCCCCTCCGGGATGACGGCGTTTTCATTCCTTGCGAGCAGGATCAGAATTTTTAGGATATCGCCGTGCAGGAGACGTTCGTATCCTGCGTCCCGCCGTTCGTATTCCCGCTGTGCATCGAGCATGAGCGTGCAGACCTCGGAATTTAGCGGATCGCCGCTTGGTATCCGGTTGTCGGCTCGCGTACTGCGGCGGAATATTGTTTGCAGATATTTCATGTCCTCGGAAAAGGTCCACAGATAGCGCGGCTCAAAGTGGATGTTTAAAATTTCCATTTCCTGCGTTCCATATATATCCGTGATGCAGTGCGGTTCGTTGGTATGATATAGGAAAATGTCGCCGCTTTCGATATCGAAAATCCGGTTATCCGTCCTGTATTTTCCCTCTCCGGACAGAATCAGGGAGATTTCAAACGCACTGTGGCGGTGATTGCGGAAAAAACCGTTTCTTGCCGCCGCATGGGAGCGGAATATATGCAAAAATTCGTTCTCGGCCATTGCTTGTCTCCCCCTTTTCTTTTCATTATAACGCGGAAGGGGTTTGGATGTCAACCGATGCCATAATATTATTTGCAAATCTCATAATATAATGGTAGTATGGGCCGCTTCCGGATGGTACAATGAAAGAAAAAACAAAAGGAGGAGAAAAATGGCTTTTAACACCTATTCCTCTCCGAGCGAGCTGAAGCTCACCGATATGCGGGTAGCGGAGATCGACGGCGTTCCCAAGCGCTGCATCCTGCTCAAGCTGTATACCAATCAGGGGATCGTCGGCTACGGCGAATGCCGGGACGCCTCGAGCGCGACCTATGCGCTCGTGCTCAAGAGCAGGATCTTAGGCGAGAATCCGCTGAATGTGGAAAAGCTCTTTCACCGCATCCGGCAGTTCGGCGGACACAGCAGGCAGGGCGGCGGCGTATCGGGGATCGAAATCGCTCTTCTCGACATCGTAGGCAAGGCCTACGGTATCCCGCTTTATCAGCTGCTGGGAGGCAAATATCGGGACCGCGTGCGCGTATACTGCGATACGGACGTCGACGGCAGGCACACCGGACATGATATGGGGCTCGCCTTGAAAAAACGCATGGAGATGGGCTTTACCTTTCTTAAAATGGATCTTGGGATTGAGCTTATGTTTGACGAGGAGGGCTGTCTCTGCGCACCGGCGGGCATGCTGGAGGATTATAAGCGGTATTCCATGAAGGCGATCACGCACCAGAGCGGTTCCATCGACCGAAGCCTCATGCTTGGTAAAAACTATGAGGTCTTTACGATCCCGCACTATGCCACCGGCATCCACATCACGGAAAAGGGGCTTGATTATCTGGAAAACTATGTAAGAGAGGTCCGGGAGGTCATCGGGTATGAGATTCCGCTTGCCGTGGACCACCTCGGCCACATAGCGCCGGAGGATGTGATCCGTGCGGCTCGCCGGCTTGAGCCGTATGGCCTTGCGTGGATGGAGGATGTTGCCCCGTGGCAGTATACGGAGCAATACGCGCGGATCTCGCGCAGTACGACGGTCCCGATCTGCACGGGCGAAGATATCTATCTTGCCGAAAATTTTGAGCCGCTCATGGCGGCGGGCGGCGTATCGGTGGTCCATCCCGACGTTTTGACCATAGGCGGCGCCATGCAGATGAAAAAGCTGGGCGGTCTTTGCGATCGATACGGCGTTTCGATGGCGGTACACATGGCGGAAAGTCCTGTCGGCTGCATGGCCGCAGTACACTGCGCGGCGGCGATTCGGAACGTTCTCGCGGTCGAATTCCATTCCGCCGACTGTCCGAAATGGAACGAGCTTGTATGCGGGCTTCCGAATCCGCTTGTCGAGGATGGCTTTATTGCCGTTCCCGATCGGCCGGGACTCGGCATCGATGAGCTGAACGAAGAGGCAATAGCGGAGCATTTGCATCCCAAGCATCCTGTTGCATGGAAGCCGACGGAGGAATGGGACGGCGAATGGTCCAACGACAGAGAATGGAGCTGAACGCTCCGGCGGAGCGAAACGGACAAAGGAAGGGATTCTATGTTTGATTTAACGGGAAAGACCGCGCTTGTCACGGGTTCCACGCAGGGCATCGGCCGTGCGGTCGCGGATGTTTTTTTGAAAAGTGGCGCAAGCGTCTGGATACACGGCTCAAGAGATGCGGAAAAGGCGAAAAAGACGGCGGAGGCGCTGGACAGTCCGCTTTGGTGCGTCTGTGACCTTTCCGAAAGGGATGCGGCCGCGGCGCTTTATGAAAAGACGGGCGATGTGGATATCCTCGTCTGCAACGCAAGCGTGCAGTACCGTACCAAATGGTACGAGATCGGCGATCCCGAGCTGGAAACGCAGCTTCAGGTGAATTTCCGCAGCACGCTTGCCCTGATGCAGCGGTATTCCGCCTCGATGAGGGAAAAGGGAAAGGGCAGGATCCTCACCGTCGGCAGCGTCCAGCAGTACCGGCCGCACGCCGACATGGCGGTTTACGCCGCGACAAAATGCGCGGTGATGAGCCTTGTGCGCAATATCGCCAAGCAGGAAGCGCCATATGGGATCACGGTCAACAACATTTCCCCCGGCGTTATCGATACGCCGCGCAACGCCGGCGCGCTTGCCGATGCGGCGTATTCAAAAAAAGTCCTTGCGGGCATCCCCTGCGGATATGTCGGCAGCAGCTATGATATCGCCTGCGCGGCACTTTTTCTTTGCTCCGACGAGGGCAGATACGTCACGGGAACGGATATCACGGTGGACGGAGGCATGGCGCTCTGACGCCGTGGGAAAGGATAGGATATGAAATTCAGCGACAGAGAAGAGATCCTTGCGCTCACCCCGCTTTGGCACGGCGAGCGCTTTCCGGACGGCAGGCCGAGGGTCCCGGACAAGTATCTTGAGGCGATGAAGGGCATGACGCTCGAGGAGCTTTGGAAGCCGATTTTTACGCAGGGGTATATCACGCAGTTTGAGGGCGATCTGCATACGCTCCACGACGACGGAAGAAAGCTGATCGGCCGTGCGGTTACGGCGACCTATGTCCCGACGCGGCCGGACCTTTTCGACGTCACGATGGCGGCAGGCGCTGCGCAGGGGCGGAAAGGGACCTTCAATCAATGGGTCGTGGATTCGCTGACGGACGGTGATGTCGCGGTCGTCGACATGTACGACAAAATCTACAAGGGGACCTTTCTCGGCGGCAATCTGACAACGGCGATCAAAAAACGCACGGGGAACGGCGGCGCCGTCATCTGGGGCGGCATCCGCGACGTGGAGCAGATGAAAAAGGTGGAGGGCGTCCAGGTTTACTACCGCGGCATCGACCCGACTCCGATCCGGGAATTCATCATCAAGGACTTCAACGGCATCACCCGGATCGGAAAGGCGACGGTCCTGCCGGGCGATATCGTATTCGGCGCGGGCGGCGGCGTGCTGTTCATCCCTGCGCATCTGGTCCCGGAGGTCGTGGACGGCGCAGCGAAGACGCATGTAAAGGACGATTTCGGCTTTGAAATGATCACGGCCGGCAAATTTACCACGGCGCAGATCGATAAAAATACATGGAGCGAGGAAATGCTCGACATGCTCATGGATTTCATCCAAAATGACCCGCGCGGTGAAAAGTACCGTGATCTCGACTGGTCCCGTGAGTATGACCTCGCGCGAAACGGCGACCCGAACGACACGCAGAGCGCGCTTTGAGAACGAGGACATTCTTATGACGCATCTCTACATTGCGGACTGCTCGCCGTATCCCGCAGGCGGGATTTTTCACTATATCATGGACTCGGACGGCGCGCTTTCTCCAATCGGAAAGACGCCCGCCGACCGCCCGATGTATCTCGCTTTCGACGGGGACACGCTTTATGCTCTGCTGCGTGCGCCGTTCGCGGAAAACGAGAGCAGCGGCGTCTGCGCTTTTCCCATTGGGGCGGATGGAGCCCTTGGCGCGGCGTCGGATATCGTTCCGACCGAGGGCGCGGTCGGCTGTCATCTTTGCGCGGCATTCGGCGCGGTATATGCGGCGAATTATCTTTCCGGCAGCGTGATCCGGCTGCCGCAAGACGGGACAGACAGCCGTCTTGTCGTCCATCACGGCGCCGGCGCGGATCCGGCAAGGCAGGATATGGCGCATCCGCACTACATCGCGCCGACGCCTGACGGAAGGTATCTTGTCTGCGCGGACCTTGGAATGGATACGATCTTTACCTATGATCCTGCGCTGCATGAGGTGTCAAGGCTGAGTATGCCCGTCGGCTGCGGCTGCCGGCATCTCGTGTTCTCCGAGGACGGCGCATTTGCGTATTGCGTGAACGAGCTTTCGTCGACGCTTTCCGCGCTGTCCTATGCAAACGGAAATTTTGCCTATCTTGGCAGCGTCCCGCTGGACGGGGGCATGCCGTCCGCTGTCCGGTATCGAAGCGGGCGGGTATACGCGGCCAGCCGGACCGACAGCCGTATTTCCGTCTTTGAAGCTGACGGCGGACGGCTTGCATACCTTTATTCCATGCCGACAGGCGGCGTGTCTCCGCGGGATTTCGCGCTTTTCGGCGGATTTGCCGTCTGCGCCAACGAGCGGGGAGGCGCCTATGGGATGCGGGTCGGGGAGGGAGCGCGTCCGGCGCCGATCCCTGGGAGATTCGAAAAAGCGTTCTGCGTGGTCGGACGTCCGTGCGGCGCGTCGTGAGCACAGGATGCGGTTCCGGCGCGGGATGAAAGGTGCATTTCGCCGCGGGACAGAGGCTCAAAATCAGAACGGAGAAGGAACGAACAAAACGCCTTTCTCCGTTGAAAGGGAAAGAGCTTGAAAAATGACATGGTCCCGGGGGAGCTCTTTTGATCCTGCGCCGTCCGGCGGGGGGAAAAGGAAAATCCTGAGCCTTGCAGCAGATTTTCCATGACTGCAAAGAGGATTCCGCGCAAGAAAAGAGAGGCAGTCCCCTTGGGGCTGCGGCGGGGATTCCGGCAGAGCGGGGCAGGGAGCCGGCTCCATAGGGAAGCCACATCCTGATATGCCTTTGTAAAAGGAAACGCCGACCGAAGAAAAAAATCGGAAGAAGCTATTGACAAGATGAAAATCTTGTGATACAATGGCACCATTCAGAAACCGTTGAAGCGGAGATAACGTCATGCAAGCCTATACAGAGAGCCCGCGGCGCTGAGAGCCGGGTTAGAAACTGCTTGGCAAATGGACCGCGGAGGGTGCAGTCAAAGGAGAAGGAGGCCGATGCCTTCTTTCCGAGTATTCTGCAACGTGGAGGCATACGTCAGTTGCCGGGGATATGTTGGTATCCTGCAAGGGCGCATTCTTTGAAGAATGCGAATCAAGGTGGCACCGCGGATAAGATGATTATTCGTCCTTGACAGAAAATGGGTTCTGTCGGGGATTTTTTGTTGTTGGGACGGGAAAGTCTTCCCGCCGTATTCCTCCGGCAGAAGCCGGAGGAATTTTTTTTGCTGCGGGAGGAAAAACAGATGCAGATTCGGCCGAGCCTTGAAGAGATTCAGACGTTCGCGGCGGCAGGGCGGTACAAAGCGGTTCCTGTGAGCTGTGAGATATTGTCGGACAGGATAACGCCGATTGAGGCGATGAGAATTTTAAAAAACGTATCCATGCACTGCTATATGCTGGAATCCGTCGCGGAAAGGGAAAAGTGGGGGCGCTATACCTTTCTGGGCTTTGATCCGAAGATGGAGATCACGTGCAGGGATGGCGTTGTGACGGCGGGCGGTATCCGCTTTGAGACAGAGCGCCCGTCCGACGTGATGCGGCAGGTCCTTGCGGAGTACAAAAGCCCGCGGCTGGACTTCCTTCCGCCCTTTACGGGAGGGCTCGTCGGATATTTTTCCTATGATTATTTTGGCTACAGCGAGCCCACGGTCCGTTCGGGTGCTAAAGATCCGGAGGAATTTCAGGATGCGGACCTCATGCTGTTCGATAAGGTCATCGCCTTTGACAATTTTCGTCAAAAAATGATTTTGATCGTCAACATGCCGCTCTGTGATATCGAGGTCAGCTACAACAGGGCGATACTGGAGCTGCGCCGTCTTTGTACGCTGCTGCGCACAGGCGAGCGGACAAGGGAAACGGCGGGACGCATCACCGGCGAGGTGACGCCTTTGTTCGACAAAGAAGCCTATTGTGCGATGGTGGAAAGGGCGAAACGCCATATCCGGGAGGGCGATGTTTTCCAAATCGTGCTTTCCAACCGGCTGAGCGCTCCCTTTGAGGGAAGTCTGTTTGACACCTACCGTGTTCTCAGGACCATCAACCCGTCCCCTTATATGTTTTATTTTTCGGGAACGGATATGGAAGCTGCCGGCGCGTCTCCCGAAACGCTCGTCAAGCTGGAGAACGGCGTGCTTCACACTTTTCCGCTTGCCGGTACGCGGCCGCGGGGCGCGACGGAGGCGGAGGACCGGGCGCTTGAGACGGAGCTTCTCTCCGACGAAAAGGAGCTTGCCGAGCACGATATGCTCGTCGACCTCGGCAGAAACGACCTTGGAAGGATCAGCCGGTTCGGCACGGTGAGGGTCGAGGCGCTGCATTCGATCGAGCGCTATTCCCATGTCATGCACATCGGATCCACGATAAGGGGGGAGCTTTCGGACGGCAGGGACGCGCTGGACGCCATCGAAGCGGTGCTCCCAGCGGGGACTCTCTCCGGCGCTCCGAAAATCCGTGCCTGCCAGCTCA
This sequence comes from uncultured Clostridia bacterium, assembly GCA_944381075.1. Taxonomy (GTDB): domain Bacteria; phylum Bacillota; class Clostridia; order Oscillospirales; family CAG-272; genus QALR01. Next base: position 25,138 of record CALWJT010000018.1, on the reverse strand, counting down.
TCGGCCTATTTGAAAACAGCAGGCGCGGGATTTACGGCGGTGCTGTCGGATACATCGATTTTACGGGGAATATGGATACCTGTATCGCGATCCGGCTTGCCTACAAGAAAAAGGGAAGGGTGTATGTCCGCAGCGGCGCGGGGATCGTTGCGGATTCGGTGCCCGAAAAGGAGTACGAGGAGTGCTTGAACAAGGCAAGAGCGGTCCTGAATGCCCTGAAGCAGGCTGAGGAGGAGGATTTATGATTTTGCTTATCGATAACTATGACAGCTTTTCCTACAATCTCTTTCAGATGGTGGGAGAGATCGATCCGGATATCCGCGTCGTCCGCAACGACGCGATAACCATAGAGGAGATCCGGGCCCTTGCCCCCCGCCGCCTACTTCTTTCGCCGGGACCGGGCAGGCCTGAGGATGCGGGGATCCTGATGGAGGCCGTGACGGCTCTGGGACCCTTCATCCCGACTCTTGGCGTATGCCTCGGTCATCAGGCGATCTTGGCAGCGTTCGGCGCCTCTGTCACCTATGCGGGATGCCTGATGCACGGCAAGCAGTCCGAGGTACGCTTCGATACGACATGCCGGCTGTTCCGCGGATGTCCTGAAACGGCTCCTGTGGCAAGGTATCATTCTCTTGCTGCGGACCCCGATACCATACCGGATTGCCTGAAGGTGACGGCGCGTACTGCGCAGGGGGAAGTGATGGCGGTGGAGCATAAAAGGTACCCCATTTGGGGCGTACAGTTCCATCCGGAATCGATCCTGACGCCAAATGGAAGGCAGATGCTGTATCACTTTATAAAGGAGGAAGCGATATGATCAAAGAGGCCATAGTCAAAATCGTAAACAAAGAGGATCTCACCTATGACGAGGCATACGCCGTCATGAATGAAATCATGAGCGGAACGACCTCCCCGACGCAGAATGCCGCCTTTCTCGCGGCTCTTTCCACCAAAAGCGCGCGTGCGGAAACGACGGATGAGATCGCAGGATGCGCGGCTGCGATGCGCGCGCACGCGATCCGCGTGGAAACCGATATGGAGCTGTTTGAAATCGTCGGCACCGGAGGCGATGGCGCCGGCAGCTTCAATATTTCCACCACGGCCGCGCTTGTTGCGGCGGCAGGCGGGATGAAGGTCGCAAAGCACGGCAACCGCGCCGCCTCCTCACGGTGCGGAGCGGCGGACTGCCTGGAGGCGCTCGGCGTGAACATCCGGCAAAGTCCTGCGCGGTGCCGGGAGCTGCTGCATGAGGTCGGCATGTGTTTTTTCTTCGCCCAGCAGTACCATACCTCGATGAAATATGTGGCTTCCATCCGGAAGGAACTGGGGTTTCGTACCGTTTTCAATATTTTGGGCCCGCTCACAAATCCCGGAAGCCCATCCCTGCAGCTGCTCGGCGTGTACGACGAGTATCTGGTCGAGCCTCTCGCGCAGGTTTTGATGAGTCTCGGCGTCAAGCGCGGGATGGTCGTATACGGACAGGATAAGCTCGATGAGATCTCCATGAGTGCGCCGACGACCGTCTGTGAATGCAAGGACGGCTGGTTCAAGACCTACACCATCGCGCCGGAGGATTTCGGCTTCTCGCGCTGTGCAAGAGAGGACCTTCGGGGCGGGACGCCTGCGGAAAATGCAAGGATCACGCTCGACGTCCTTCGCGCGGAGAAGGGACACAGGAGAAATGCAGTCTTGATGAACGCGGGTGCATCGCTCTATATCGGCGGCAAGGCGCAGAGCCTGCGGGACGGCATAGCGCTTGCGGCGGAGCTGATCGATTCCGGCAAGGCGTATGACACGCTGCAGAAACTGATCGAAATGAGCGGCCGTCCGGAGGGGGAGGCATGACGATCTTGGATTCCCTTGCCGGTTATGCCAGAGAGCGGGTACGGCAAGCGGAGCGCCGCGTGCCGCTTGAGGTCCTTCGGCAGCAGGCATTCTCCCTGCCGAGAGGAGCATTTCCCTTTGAGCGAGCCTTGAAAAGGGACGGGATCGCCTTTATCTGTGAATGCAAAAAGGCTTCTCCGTCGAAGGGGGTCATCTCTCCCGAATTTCCCTATTTGCAGATCGCGAGGGAATACGAGGCGGCGGGCGCCGATTGTATTTCCGTACTGACCGAGCCGAAATGGTTCCTCGGACGTGATGCGTATTTGAAGGAAATCGCGGCTGCGGTATCGCTCCCTTGCCTGCGCAAAGATTTTATTGTGGACGAATACATGATCTGCGAGGCGAAAACGCTCGGCGCGTCGGCGGTACTGCTGATCTGCTCGATTCTGACGGAAGAGCAGCTAAGGGAATTTATGGTCCTTTGCGACGCGCTCGGCCTTTCTGCTCTGGTGGAAGCGCGTGACGCAGACGAGGTAAGACTTGCCGTGGAAGCGGGCGCGCGGATTGTCGGCGTCAATAACCGGGATCTGAGGGATTTTACCGTGGATCCGAAAAATGGCATGCGGCTTCGGCATCTTGTTCCGGACGGTGTTTTGTTCGTGTCCGAAAGCGGCATCTCCGACGCTGCGGATGTGGCGGCTCTGCGTGCGCTCGGTGTCGACGCTGTGCTGGTCGGCGAGGCGCTGATGCGGGCTGTCGATAAAAAGGCAAAGCTTGCCGAGCTTCGAGGTGGGGTATGACGAAAATCAAGCTTTGCGGACTGACGAGGATCAGCGAGATCGAAGCTGCGAACGAGCTGCGTCCGGAATACGTCGGCTTTGTATTTGCCAAGGGGAGCCGGCGTGCGGTCTCGGCAGAAACGGCGGCCTATCTGAAAAACCGGCTCCGTGCGGGGATCGAGGTGGTCGGCGTATTCGTCGATGAAGATCCGGAGACGATCCTCCGTTTGCTCGACGACGGAATCATCGATATCGTACAGCTCCACGGGTCGGAAGGGGAGGACGACATCCGGCGGCTGCGGTCTTATACCGAAAAACCGCTGATCAAGGCGTTCCGCATTACCGGCGCGCAGGATGTGGAACGGGCGCTCGCATGCAGCGCGGATTATGTCCTGCTCGATTCGGGCGGCGGAACCGGAACGGCGTTCGATTGGCATTGGATCCGGCCGGTGAAAAGGCCGTATTTCCTCGCGGGCGGGCTGGACGCCGCATGTGTCGGAGACGCGGTGGCGAGATTTCACCCTTATGCGGTGGATGTCAGCTCCGGCATCGAGACCGCCGGAGCCAAGGATAAAAACAAAATGGCGGCTTTTGTTGCCGCGGTCAGAAAGGAAGGATGAAGGTGACAAATCCGAACGGACGCTTCGGCATTCACGGCGGACAGTATATTCCCGAAACGCTGATGAATGCTGTCATCGAGCTTGAGAGAGCATACAACCATTATAAAAACGACCCCGGATTTCAGCGGGAGCTCACAAGGCTTTTGAATGAATATGCGGGAAGGCCCTCGCGTCTTTATTATGCGGAAAAAATGACAAGGGAGCTTGGCGGCGCGAAGATCTACCTCAAGCGCGAGGATCTCAATCATACCGGCGCCCATAAGATCAACAATGTGCTGGGGCAGGCGCTGCTGGCGAAGAGGATGGGCAAGACCCGCCTTATCGCGGAGACCGGCGCCGGTCAGCATGGCGTCGCCACGGCGACCGCCGCCGCCCTTATGGGCATGGAATGCGTGGTATTCATGGGGGAGGAGGATACCGTCCGCCAGGCACTCAATGTATACCGGATGCGTCTGCTCGGCGCCGAGGTGATTCCCGTGAAAAGCGGCACGGCAACGCTCAAGGACGCGGTATCGGAGGCGATGCGGGAATGGACCTCCCGTATCGAGGACACCCATTACTGTCTTGGCTCGGTCATGGGTCCGCATCCGTTCCCGACGATCGTCAGAGACTTCCAGGCAGTGATCTCGAAGGAAATCAAGGAACAAATGATGGAAAAGGAGGGCAGACTTCCTGACGCGGTCATCGCGTGCGTGGGCGGCGGCTCCAACGCGATCGGCTCCTTCTATCATTTTATTGAGGAGAAATCCGTCCGGCTCATCGGCTGCGAGGCGGCGGGACGGGGCATCGATACGTTTGAGACGGCTGCGACGGTGAATACGGGAAAGCTCGGCATCTTCCATGGGATGAAATCGTATTTCTGCCAGGACGAATACGGCCAGATCGCGCCCGTTTATTCCATTTCTGCGGGACTGGACTATCCGGGCGTCGGGCCGGAGCATGCCTATCTGCATGACATCGGACGCGCGGAGTATGTTCCGGTAACGGATGATGAGGCCGTCTGCGCTTTTGAATATCTGGCAAGGACGGAGGGGATCATTCCCGCGATCGAATCGGCGCATGCGGTAGCATATGCCATGAAGCTGGTGCCGGCGATGGATAAGAGAGATATCGTTGTGATAACCATTTCGGGCAGAGGCGATAAGGACTGCGCTGCCATTGCCCGCTACAGAGGGGAGGATATCCATGAGTAACCTTGGGAAAGCATTTGAAAACGGCAAGGCGTTCATCGCCTTTCTTACCTGCGGCGATCCGGACCTTGAGACGACGGCAGCCGCTGTGCGCGCCGCGGCGGAAAATGGCGCGGACCTTATCGAGCTCGGCATCCCGTTTTCCGATCCCACCGCAGAGGGGCCCGTGATTCAGGCGGCGAACCTGCGCGCTCTGAAGGGCGGTGTCACGACCGACAGCATTTTTGCCTTTGTAAGAGAGCTTCGCCGCGACGTCAGCATCCCTCTGGCATTTATGACCTATGCCAATGTGGTGTTCTCTTATGGACCGGAACGCTTCCTCTGTGCCTGCCGCGATATCGGGATCGACGGGCTGATCCTGCCTGACGTTCCCTTTGAGGAAAAAGACGAGTTCCAGCCTGTCTGCCGGAAATACGGCGTGGATTTTATCTCGCTTATCGCGCCTACCTCCGAGAATCGGATCGCGATGATCGCGAGGGAGGCGGAGGGCTTTGTGTATGTGGTTTCCAGTCTCGGCGTGACCGGCGTCCGGAAGAAGATCCAAACCGATCTTGCAAAGATCGTCGGTGTGATCCGAGAGAATACCGATGTTCCGTGCGCGATTGGCTTTGGGATTTCCACGCCGGCGCAGGCAAAGGAAATGGCGGCCGTTTCCGACGGCGTCATCGTCGGTTCTGCCATTGTCCGGTTGCTTGCGGAATATGGCAAGGACGCGCCCGCCCATATCGGAGCATATGTGAGATCCATGAAGGAGGCGCTCCGATAAAGGCGCATTTCCTATAGAAGCAGGGCCTCCCTAAGAGAGGACGCATCAGCGTCCTCTCTTAGGGAGGCCTTTGGCTTTGCGCATTCTTCATGCGCTCCCCCACACACGCCCTGTCCGCACCGCGGACAGGGCGCGTGCGGGCGGGGCGGCATGGATCAGCTGGTTCTGGTGACGATATATTCGCCCGTGACGCAGTTGACGATCACAATGTTTTTGGCAGTCTGATAGCCCGTGACATATCCGCGGGAGTCGAATACGTATTCTCTGAGCGGGATCCCGATATAATTGCCTGAGGACATGGCGGATACGCCCTGGCCCAGCGAATCGATGATGCAGTCCTCCGGCAGCGTGCAGAGAAGGACTTCGCTGCCGCCCTCCGAATCGTACCGATAGATCTCCCGCCCCTGATAGTCATATACGGGGACTTCTTTTCCCTCTTCCGACAGCCGCATACCTATGTACTTGCCCGTTTCATGGTTATAGGTCGCAAACAAGGCGTCCCCGTATCCTTTGATCGAAACGATATCGCGCAGGACGATGTTTTTTTCGCCGTCTACGGTATTGTACAGGTTGAAGCTCATAGGCGCAGCGGAGCTTACCTCAAGACGGTACGAATGCCCGCCTGCGTGGATCCCGTATGGTTCTTCACCGTCGGCCGGGACGATATCGCGGTACTCCATGTCTGAGGTATAGTAGGTCCAAAGTCCCACATCATACCATAGCAGGCGGCCGTTTTCCAATCCGTACAAATCCTGCATCTCATATAAAGGCTCCGTATTCAGCTTTGTGATGGAATTGTCCGCGAGATCCATATAGAACAGACCGACGCGCACCGTATGCTCGGCGTCCGGGGCGAAATCGTAGTTCAGGGCGTTGAAATACAGTCTGTTTTCGATCAGGGTCATATAATAGATCTGCCCGTCTGCCGTGCCGAGCGTTGTGATATCTCCGGTCTCGGTATCATATTTCAGGATCGAATTCCCCTTGGAATAGAGAATGGCGCTGCCGATCCGATAGAAATCCTCTCCGATTCCGTAAAAGGGACAGCTGCTGTCGTTATGCTTGCAAAGCGGATCTCCGCATAAGGGGGTCGCATATCCGTTTTGTATGCTGTACTGGTAGAGAACGCCGTTTACGTCCGCATATAGGGTCCCGTCTTTCCCATAGTCTTCGTCTTCCGGCATGACGGTGCCGGAGGATTTGGTGCTCTGCGTTCCCGGCTGCGGATTATGGGAGCAGGCGGTCAAAAGACATGTTAACGCGAGAATGAGGCAAATGAGCTTTGTTTTCATGAAAAACTCCTTTCTTTAGGATGGTTGACACCATTTTTTTCTTGCACGGTAGAAAAAGAGAAGCGACAGCGCACCGTACAGAAGAATCTGGACCCATAGGATGCCCCATCCGGATAGGAAAGGGACCTGTGAGGACAGAACGACGGCGCGGCTGCCCGACAGGAAGGCGGTGATGTCGATATACGCAAAGAACGTAATATTTTTCCCCAGCAATGCCGGGACGAAGAGAAAGGCCAAGGCGCCCGTCGCAAGGCTTACGAATCGCTCGAAATAAAGTCCGAGACAAGCAAAGAAGGCGGCTGACAGAGAGGCCGTCGCCAGTCTGAGAAGAAAGCAGACGATATACATTTGAAGGATGGTGATTTCCGATTGTATGCCTTCCAGTAACGGCAGGCTGTAGGCGGGCGCCTGCAAGGCAGAGGAGGGGAGGCAGGCGGTCATCATGATCCAGTCGACGGCGGAGAAAAGGACAGCGGACAAAGCGCCAAGGAGAAGGGCAAAGCCGATTTTTTGCAGGAAAAAGGACGTTCTGCCGTTTCGTGTCGTTTTGAGGATAGGCGTGATTTTGAGGCTGTTCTCATCAAGAAAAAGCCAATGGGTCAACAGGAAGAGAAAAAGACAGAAGAGCCAGTCGGCGGATCCCCCAAAAAGGATGGAAAAGCCCGTATCGTAAAGAAACCATCCCGTTTTTCCTTCTGCTTGAAGCTGCTTCAGGTATTCGTTCTGGGCCTCTACCTTCTCAAATTCGCGGTCGATGACATAGGAATCCCAGTATTGCTCCATAAAGCTCTCATAGGTCCGCTCGTCGATCTCCCCTTCCCGGTATGCGGCGGCAATTTGCTCTTTTCTTTGCAGGATTTCGTCGATTTCAAGCCGGATGCCTTGGATGTCCGCATCCTTCTCCGCGGAATATTCGCCTTCAAGCTGTGCGAGAAAATTGCGGTATACCGTGTCGTCGATATCGGAGACGCTTCCGTAGACGCTGTAGCATTTGAAAACAATCAAGAGGGCGGCGAGCAGGAGCATCCATTTTTTCGCGCGAAGCTTTTGAATTTCGCAAAAAGGATAGGAGGCGGGGAGTACGGGGCCGCGCCGCCGTCTGCCGATTCCTCGGATGCGGGAAAGGATGCGCGGCCTTTGACTTGGGACCTTTTGACACATCCGGTATAGGGCAAAATAGAGCGCCCCGCAGCAAAAAAGAAAACAGAAAATGAGCGCGGCGACGGCATCGACTGCGTATCCAAACAGGTTAAGCGCAACATACCGCCGGAAAATATCGTCCGCACACAGGAGCTGATACAGGTTGATGTATCTTCCGAACGCATTTTGCAGGGTATCGTCGGGCAGGATACGGGATTCTATGACAAGGAGAAGAACGGAGAAAGCGAACGAAAAGATCGGCGTTCTTGTGAATTTTGTCACGGCGGCAGTCACAAGTCCGAGAAGAAATACGCCGGCGATTTTGAAAAGGAGCTGAAAAAGGGCAAAGCCTCCGATCGACAGGGAATACGGGGCGAACTCGAACGGCGGAAGCATTTGGATTGGAAGCTGCTGTCCTGTCAGTCCGGTCTTGATTTGGAGGCAGAGCAGTGTGAGGACCGTCTGCAAAACGATGATCAGCGCTGAAAGGAACAGTATCACAAGCGACTTGTTGACGGAAAGCCGGAATCTTCCTCTGATGCAGGTCTGATGGATGGGGGTCATGGCGCATTCTTCTTCCATCATGAATAAAAGGACGGCGGCGAGTATGATGAAGATAGCGGATAGAATGTCCGAGGTATGATATTCAAAGAAAAAATCCCAGCCTCGGATCTGGCTGACCTCCATCGGCTGCTCGGCAAGCCTTGGATAGATCTCCAAGATCTGACTTTGATAGCGGTACATGAACGTATGCGGATCAAGCCTTGACAGGTTGACCTCGGCCTGAAAGAGCGTTGCGGACAGCTCCTCGCGGTATCGCGAGAGATACATCGCCTGCTCGGCGATGGTTTTCATGCAATAGGCGTCCGACGGGAGACGGGAAGGGTCGATACCGTCGTCGATCGGACCGAGGCTTCTGTACGCCGCTTCAAAGCTTTCATAGTCGTTTATGTAGAGCGCCAGATAGCGGTCCATCTCTTCTTTTCCAGCGGGGAGTTCCGGTATGCCGGTATAACAAAAAAACAGATTCGCGAGAAGGCAGATCAGGAGAAGGATGAAAAATTTAGAGGTTGACAGCTTTTTGATTTCATATTTCATGGGTTCCTCCTTCCGGCAGCGCCCGCTGGATACGCAGATGCCTGGGATATCTCATAACGATGACGATCATGTTTCCGTGCCGAAAACATATAAATAATAATCTTCCAAAGAGGGCCCGACGCATACGGCGTTCTCTGCGGGCCGTATGTCTGAAAGAACGCGGATGCAGACGATGCTTTCTTCTTTTTCATCTTGAGTCAGATTGACGGTCCGGAAATGGGTTTGTATCTCGGTTAAATCCTCTTTTTCCGCTTTGAGCTCCCATACTTTCCCATCCATTTTGGAGATCAGGTGATGAGGAGAGCCAAAGTCGACGACGACCCCCTGCTTCAGTAGAATGACATTTTGTGCGATCCATTCGATGTCGCTTACGATATGGGTAGCGATCAGGACGATTTTATCCAGGGCGATTTGAGAAATATAATTTCGGATGGAGATCCGCTGTCTGGGATCGAGTCCGGCCGTTGGCTCGTCAAGAATCAAAACGGACGGCTCCCCTAAAACCGCCTGCGCGAGGGCAAGCCGCTGCTTCATCCCGCCGGACAGGGCTTGTATTTTTCTATCGCGCACGTCATATAATTCTACCGCTTTTAAAATTTCCGTGATTTCTGTCTGAGCTCCGCCGTGGGTCCGGGATTTTTTATTTTCTTTGTCTGCGCATTTGAGATAGTACATGTACTTCATAAAATATTCTACTGTGAAATTAGGATACATTCCCGGATATTGAGGCATAAATCCCAGCTTTGATCTGTAATTTTTCCCCATTTTCAGAATATTTTGAGCTGGCGCCTGCCCGTCCTGATATAAGATTTCACCGCTGTCGGGCAGCAAATTTCCCGCCAATATATTCATCAGGGTGGATTTTCCGGCTCCGTTGGGACCCAATAAGGCATATATCCCGGCGTTAAGCGTCAAGGTGCAGTTTTGCAGGGCCTTTTTGTCCCGATACGACTTTGAAATGTTCTTGATATGGATGGACATGACATCACTCCTGCTTGTTAAAAATATATTTTTTATTTTATAATAATACAATTGATTTGTAGAATAAAAGTGAAATATGTCGAATTTCATTTTATTTTTGATCTTTTCTATTTTTTTACTTCCTTTTTAAAATAGAGCGAGAGGTAAGCGGCGCGCGGTTCGGAAAGCGGAAGGAGTTTCTCCGCTTTCTCTCCGCTGGTTCTTTCCCTTCCTCCTGATTTAAAAATTTACTGAGCAATTTCAGTAAAAACCAGTAAATTCATTTTGTTTTTCGCACAACAATTTAAAATTGGTCATTTTTGGAATATTTTTACTGCTATCCTTATGATATTGTAAATATATGTAATATCAAAAGGAGACGGTAATCATGAAAATTTCGGGACAAAACGGAAAGGTGAACTCATGCGGCGGTCGGATCCGCGAAATCAGACAACAGAAAGGTCTTTCTCAGAATGCGTTGGCGGTGAAGCTGCAGTTGATCGGACTTGGCATGACGCAAAAGACAGTCAGCAGGATCGAAACGGGAGATAGGGTAGTGCTGGATTACGAATTAAAATATTTTGCCGAGGTGCTGGACGTTACCGTTGGGTATCTGCTGGGACTGGAGGAGCGCGAGCCTTCGCTTTTAGGTGCAGAGTGAGGTCAAGGCTTCCCGACCGAAAAACGGGGGATCAGGGGAAATCCCGATCCCCCGTTTTTCGATGCCTTTCCTGCCGCTTTTCAAAGCGGCAGAAAGCGAAACCGCTATGAGAGGGAGGGCAGGGGCTGAAAAACGATCAAGGCCGGCTGAAAAGAATAGATTTTTTCGGGAAATAGGTTGAAAAAGGAAAAGAAGAATGCTATACTAAACCAGAATACTAAAAAAAAATGATAGGATTTTTATGTTGACCTTTACACCCATCGATGAAAAAAACGCAGAGGAGCTTGCTTCCTATTATTCTCTGTGTCCGTACCGCATCAGCGATTATTCGCTTGGACTGAAAATGATGTGGCGGTATATGCTGGGCTCGGAATATACGGTAGCTCACGGCTGCCTTGTCGTGCGCAGCAAGATCCGCGGACGGTATGCGTTCGACTATCCGTTCGCGGTGAAAAAGGATGCCGACATTTTGGCGGCGCTGTCGGATATGGCGGATTTCTGCTCGGAAAATTTTCTTCCGTTTGAATTTTCGGCAGTGCCGCGGGAATATGTCCATGTGATTCTTGAGCGGTATCCAAACGTGGAAACGAGAGTTTTCCGCAATTATAACGACTATTTGTATGACGCATCCGATTTTGCGGAGTTTGCAGGAAAGCGGTATGCGGGACAGCGCAATCATGTGCGGAAATTCCGCGCGGCGTATCCCGACGCGGTTTTCCGGGCGCTGACGCAGGAGGATGCAGAGCTTATTCATGCTTTCCGCGAGCGCTTTACGGAGGAGTTCCATAAAAACTCCTACGGTGCGAAAAACGAACTGGAACGGGCGTGGCGGATGCTGCGCTATGTGGGCTCCCCCATGTTCCGCTGCGGGGGATATGTGCTGCGGGGAGAGCTCATTTCCTTCTGTCTTGCCGAAAAATGTGGAGATACGCTTGTCGATCATATCGAGAAGGCGCTTCCGGATTATGAGGGCATCTATCCTGCCATGGTCCAGGACTTCGCGCGCATGTTCGCTTCCGACGTGCGGTATATCAACCGTGAGGACGATGCCGGAGACCGCGGGCTGCGGACCTCCAAAACGCAGTATCAGCCGATCGAAATCCTCGAAAAGTATTCGGTCAAGGTCAAAAATGAGCTTTATCATGTGGAAAAGATTCCGGAGCTTGAAACGGAGCGTCTCGTGCTGGACGCCATCACGGAGGAGGACATCCCCGCCTATAACCGGCTGTGCCTTGACGACGAGCGCAACCGGTATTGGGGCTATGATTACAGACAGGACTGTGAAAATCCGGATGAGGACTATTTTTATCTCGACCAGAAAAAGGATTTCGGATCCAGTACGGCGATGAATTTTGCGGTTCGGCTGGACGGGACCTTCATCGGCGAGGTGATCCTTTATCATTTTGATTTCCGCGGCGGTGCGGAGATCGGCGTTCGGCTCCTTGCGGAATATGAAGGGCACGGCTATGCCGCGGAAGCCTACAAAGCGGCGTGCGACTACGCTCTTTATGGCATCGGCATGTACGAGGTGCGCGGCAAATGCTATAAGGAAAACCTGAGATCGCAAAATATGCTGAAGGGCATCATGCGTCCTGCGGGCGAGGATGAAACGTTTTATTATTTTCGGCGCACGGTATAGGTTATAGGATGTCCCATCTGCCCAAAAGGATTTCGGCCCAGCGTAGGAAGCGCTTTCCGGCGGACGGAGATCCGGCGCGTCGGACGGCGTAAGGATGCCGGCGACGGCACGGCGTGGGCTTTCCGGCGGGCGCTTTGCTCCCGCAGACTTTTCGGTCGGGGCAGACCGCTCTGTCCCTGTTTGCGGTCCGTAGGGCGGCAAACGCATACCGCAGGGCATCCCTGCGGTATCGGAGGACGCCGGCTGCGGCAAAATAGAAAGAGAGGATATAAAATCGATGCTGAAGGCTGTGATTTTCGATATGGACGGAACGATCTGCGATTCGTTCCCGCTGATGATCCGCGCGCTGCGCGAGGCGGTGGAGCCGATCGTCGGGCACCCTGTCTCCGACGAGGATTTTATGGAGGCGCTCGGCCCCAACGAGCGCGGCATCATCACAAACATGCTCGGCGACCGGTACGAGGCGGCGGCAAGACGATACGATATGCTGTATGAGGGCTATCTTCCGCAAATGTGCGGGAGGCCCTTTGACGGGATCCATGAGATTTTCCGATATCTGAAGGAAAAAGGCGTCAAAACCGCACTTGTGACCGGCAAAAACAAGACCTCCTGCGACATGACGCTGCGGCAGTTCGGCATGGAGGCGGCGTTCGACGCCGTGGAGTACGGCTCGCCCGTCGGCTCCCGAAAAAAGGAGGCCATCGGCATCGTTTTAGAAAAATTCGGCATCCGGCCGGAGGAGGCGATCTACCTTGGCGACGCACCGAGCGATATCACCTACTCGCATGAGCTGGGACTTTCCGCCGCCGCAGCGCTTTGGGCGCCCTCGACAGATAAGGCGGAAACGATGGCGGCGGGTCCGGATGTCGCCTGCGGAGAGCCGGCAGATTTTTTGAAGTTTTTGAAAAAAACGCTGGGATAACGTTCATAGAAAACGTTGATAGAAAGGGAAGAGACACTTGGAAAACTACGCAAAAGAGATCGAGCGCCGGCGTACCTTTGCGATCATCTCGCATCCGGACGCCGGCAAAACCACGCTGACCGAGAAGCTGCTGCTTTATGGGGGCGCGATCCTGCAGGCGGGTGCCGTCAAGGGCAAGGCTGCGGACCGACACGCCGTTTCCGACTGGATGGAGCTGGAGAAAAAGAGAGGGATCTCGATCACCTCGTCGGTCATGCAGTTCCACTATGAGGGCTACTGTATCAATATTCTCGACACGCCGGGACATCAGGATTTCTCGGAGGACACCTACCGCACGCTGATGGCGGCGGACAGCGCCGTGATGGTCATCGACGCGGCGAAGGGCATCGAGCCGCAGACGCGGAAGCTCTTCCGCGTCTGCGCGATGCGCGGCATCCCGATTTTTACGTTTATCAATAAGCTTGACCGTGAGGCGCGCGATCCGTTCGACCTTATCGATGAGCTGGAAAAGGAATTCGGGATCGGCACGTATCCGATGAACTGGCCGATCGGCTGCGGGCAGTCGTTCCGCGGCGTATTTGACCGAAAGGACCGCCGCATTCTCGTGTTCAATGCGAAAAACCGCGGACAGACAAAGCTTGAGGCCATCGAATGCGATATCACGGATACGGAAAGGCTCGATGGGATCATCGGCGAGGACCGCCGCCGCGAGCTTTGCGAGCAGGTGGAGCTTCTTGACGCGGCAAGCTTTGATTTCGATATGGAAAAGGTGCGGGCGGGAAAGCTCAGTCCCGTGTTTTTTGGCTCGGCGCTGACGAACTTCGGTGTGGAGCCGTTCTTGGAAAGCTTTCTGCGCATGACGACCCCGCCGCTTCCGAGAAAGGCGGGAGATGTTCTTGTCGACCCGCTCTGCGGCGAATTTTCGGCGTTTGTGTTTAAGATTCAGGCGAACATGAACAAGGCGCACCGCGACAGGCTTGCTTTCCTCAGGATCTGCTCGGGCAAATTCGAGCGAGGCGCGGAATATTTCCACGTGCAGGAGGGGAAGAGCATCAAGCTTTCCCAGCCGCAGCAGCTCATGGCGCAGGAGCGTGAGATCGTGGACGAGGCCTATGCCGGCGACACCATCGGCGTTTTCGATCCGGGCATTTTTTCCATCGGCGATACGGTCTGTTCCTCCAAAATGAAGATAACCTATGAGGGCATCCCGACCTTCGCGCCGGAGCATTTCGCAACGGTCGAGCAGGTGGATACGATGAAGCGCAAGCAGTTCGTCAAGGGCATGAACCAAATCGCCCAGGAGGGCGCTATCCAGATCTTTTTCGAGCCGGGCGCCGGTATGGAGCGCGTGATCGTGGGGGTGGTCGGCGTACTTCAGTTTGAGGTGCTGGAGTACCGTCTGAAAAACGAATACGGCGTGGATGTCAGACGCTCGAACCTCTCCTATCAGTATATCCGCTGGATCGACGGAGAGACGAATCCGGCGTCGCTCAATATCACCTCCGACACCAAGTGGGTGCAGGATTTCCGCGGCAGAAATCTTCTGATTTTCACGAGCGAATGGAACATCCGCTGGGCGCTGGAGAAAAATCCGGGGCTGTCGCTGTCGGATTTCAGCCGCAACTGAGAGGAGGAGACATAGCAGGGGCGGGCAGCCCTGATCTTCCGGCACGGGACGGGGAAAGGATATCCTGCCGGCAGATTTTCTCTATATCCTGTCCATGCGTCTTTTGCGGCGCAACTGAGCGGCGCGGGATCGAATATATCCGGCGGTGAGAACTGAGTGCCGGTTACGCACGGCTGCCGGCGGATGCGCCATACGCGGATCCTTTCGCTTGCGCGGGCGTTATCGGAACCGGGCGGGCCTTGTTTGTCGCGGCGGGGAGAAAGCGCGGACGCTTTCCTTTGTCATGCGGCATCCTGCCGGCAAAGAAGGCTTGGGCGGTTTCTGTCTCGATGACAAAGGACGCCGCTGTCATAAGATTCCATGTGGATCATATTTGCGCAAAGAGCGTGGGAGCGAGGGAAAAACGAAAAAAGGAGAAAGCAGGGAATGAAGATTCAGATTCAAAAGCTGCGGGAGGGTGCGAGAATCCCGACGAGAGGCTCCGAGCAGGCGGCGGGCTATGACCTTTACGCCTGCCTTGATCATGCGGTGGAGATCGCGCCGGGCGGCTCGGCGAAGATCGGAACGGGCCTTGCCATCGCGGTCCCCGACGGCTATTTCGGCGCGATCTTCGCACGCAGCGGGCTTGCAGCAAAGGAGGGGCTCCGGCCTGCGAACTGCGTCGGCGTCGCGGATTCCGATTACCGCGGGGAATATATGGTCGTATTGCACAACGATTCGGATAAGGTGCGCGTCGTGACGCCGGACGAACGGATCGCACAGCTGGTCGTGATGCCGTATCTTGCCGTCGAATTCGAGCCGGTGCAGGCGCTGGAGGAAACGGCGCGCGGGACGGGCGGGTTCGGCAGTACGGGGACGTAAGGCATCGTTTTTCGAAGAAGGACAAACGGCGGAACGCTTGCCGGAGGCCTGTCCTGAAACGGAAGAGGACAGGACGGTCCGTCGGGCGAACTGTTCGTGGAAGAGAAGAGACGGACATCTCTTTCCGAGCCGGAAAGAAAAAGAGAGTCTGCCGGGGCATCTGCGGGGCCTGTCTGGGGCGGCGGGCAGAGCCGGAATACGCAAGGGCCGTGCTTTTCTGCCGGAACGGCGGATGGAGAGCTCTATCGTTCTTCGCCGGACGGAAACGCCGGAAATGCCGCTTTCGATTTTCAGCCGAATGATAAGAAAAGGGGGGCTCCCATGGGCGACGAGGCTTCTTATAACAGAATATGCGATCTGTGGGAGGATTTCAGAAGACATGCCGGCATGAATCCCTGTGTCGTGAGGTGGGCGAGCGGACTTCCCCATGGGGCGAGCGTGCTGGATGTCGGATGCGGGACAGGATATCCCATCGATGCCTATCTTGCGGAATGTGGCTTTTCGCTTACCGGCATCGACGCATCGGAAAAAATGATAGAAAAAGCGAAGGCGCTGGAGCTGAAAGGCGCCGTTTTCCTTACCGTGGATCTTCTGCGGTTTCTGCCTGCCCGGACCTATGACGCGGTGATCGCGTTCGATTCCCTCTGGCATATCGCGTATGAGAGACAGGCGGAGATCTATCCGAAAATCTCCTCCCTTTTGAATCCGAAAGGCAGCTTTTTCTTCACGCATGGAAAAAGAGATGGAAAGGTGACGGGAACGATGCTTGGGGAAACGTTCCATTATGCTTCGCTTTCGTCAGAGAAGGTGTTCTCGCTTCTGGAACAGAACGGCTTTGAGATCGTTTCGTCCGAGGAGGATTTTGCGGAGCCTGTGACAGGAGATAGAGAGCTGATGGTAACGGCTCGGAAGAGCTGATAGCGCGGCTTTCTTGAAAGTGTGTTTTTTTTATTTACAAATCCGTATTTTTATTGTATAATTATTTTATCGGTTCCAGCGCCGACATCTCGGCAGCATGAAAAACGATGGGAGGGAAGCTTCGTTGAAACGGAAAATTCTGATTTTGGGCGGCAGCTATATGAATTTGCAGATGAAAACGGATCCCAGAACAAAGGATGGCGGCATCACGCTCGGCGGGGAGTACCGGTTCCATCCGTTCGGAGAGGCGGCAGCGGCGGCCATTACGACTGCAAAGCTCGGCGGCGAATGCCTTTTCGGGACCAAATTCGGCGATGATACGAACGGAAAACGTCTTTATGAATACTATAAAAGCTGCGGGATCAGGACCGACCTTATGAAAAAGGACAAGTCCCTGCAAACCGGCATGAGCATCACGCTCTACAGCGATTTGGAGACCCATGAGACCTATGTGTCGAAGGGGGCGTCCGAGCATTTTACCAAGGAGGAGATCGACGACGCCTTTATTACGATGCCCGATCTGTTTTTGGTCCCTCCCGAGGAGCTGGGACTGGAGCAGCGCGTTGCCGTGATGAATATGGCTCCGGCCTCAGACGCTTCGGCATCCGGAGGCACCGCGCAGCCCGGGCAGGAGAGTACAGAGGATAAGGCCGGCGATCCTGAGACGAAGACGTCCGCGTCTGATATGCCGGAGCTGCCGCGCACGTCGGAATACCGCTATGAGGAGAGCCTTGCGTACTATGCTGTGCAGAAGGCACAGGAGCGCAAAACGGATCTTATTATGCAGTATACGCCGTTTACCGCTAAGTTTCCGGTCGAAAAAATGGAAAATATCAAAATATTGGTCATCTCTGACGACGCGCTCTACGCCTTGACCGGCTTTTTCCCGAATACGACGGACAAGGCGCTGCGTTCGCTTGTCGCGCTTTCCCAGAAGATCAAGGCAAAATATTATGTGGTGCAGCAAGGGGACGATACGGCTTTCATTTATGATGGAAAGTACTACGAGACGGTCACTGCGCCTGCCGCTCTTCGGAGCGTGACAAAAAACGCCGGCAAAAGGATGAATCCGACGTTCATGGGCGCGCTTGCCGCGGAATATCTGGAGAGCAAGAACGTGGTCCGCGCCTGCCATCTTGCGGTGATCGTCAGTCTCATGACGCGCGCAAAATTCGGGAGCCTTGAGCGGGTTCCGTCCAAGGCGGAGCTGGAAGCTTATGCCGCGGAGCACGGCATCGATTTGTATCATGGGTGAAAGCGGGTAAGGATATGACAAAGCTGCTTGGCGTTGATTACGGCGAGGCTCGCACGGGACTTGCGCGTTCCGACGCGCTTGGACTGTACGCGGTCGGGATCGGGCATATCAAAAGCTATAGAATGGACAGGACTGCGGCGGAGATCGTCCGCACGGCAAAGGAAAATGGGATCGAGCGTATCGTTATCGGCAAGCCGGTCAACATGAACGGGACCTGCGGGGAAAAGGTGGAAAAGGTGACGGAGCTCGCGCGGCTCATCGGTGAGCTGTCGGATATCCCGGTCGATTTTTATGACGAGCGCATGACGACGATGTCCGCGCACAAGATTCTATCGGAAAGCGGCATCCGCGCAAAAAACCGGCGGGAGGTCGTCGATTCGCTTGCGGCGGAGCTGATCCTTCAGGGATATATGGATAAAATAAGAAATCAAACATAAAATAAAGAGGATATCACAATGGATCATTCAAAAAAAACCATGGAAAAAATCGTAGCTCTGTGTAAGACGCGGGGCTTTATCTATCCCGGCTCGGAGATTTACGGCGGGCTTGCCAACAGCTGGGACTACGGTCCGCTCGGCGTCGAATACAAGAACAACATCAAAAAAGCCTGGTGGAAAAAATTTGTACAGGAGTCCAAATACAACGTGGGACTGGACAGCGCGATCCTCATGAACCGGGAGGTCTGGGTCGCTTCCGGACACCTAAAGGGCTTTTCCGACCCGCTGATGGACTGCAAGGCCTGCAAGACGCGCCACCGCGCGGACAAGCTGATTGAGGATTATGCCGTACAGAACGGACTTTCCGTGAACCCGGGCGGCTGGAGCAACGCGGAGCTTACCGATTATATCAAGGAGCATGACATCCCCTGTCCGAACTGCGGCAGCCATGATTTTACGGAGATCCGCCAGTTCAATTTGATGTTCAAAACGTTTCAGGGCGTGACGGAGGACACCACGAGTGAGCTGTATCTGCGTCCCGAGACGGCGCAGGGAATTTTCGTCAATTTCAAGAACGTTGTCAGGACCACGCGCCGCAAGCTGCCTTTTGGCATCGCGCAGATCGGGAAATCCTTCCGCAATGAGATCACCCCCGGCAACTTTATTTTCCGCATCCGTGAGTTTGAGCAGATGGAGCTGGAGTTCTTCTGCAAGCCCGGCACGGACCTGGAATGGTTCGCATATTGGAAAAATACCTGCGCGGAGTTTCTGTATTCGCTCGGCATGAACCGTGAATATCTCCGGCTTCGCGACCATGATCCGGAGGAGCTTTCCTTCTATTCCAAGGCGACGACCGACTTTGAATATTTGTTCCCGTTCGGCTGGGGCGAGCTCTGGGGCATCGCCGACCGCACGGATTACGACCTGACGCAGCACCAGAATCACAGCGGCGAGTCGATGGAATACTTTGACGATGCGACGGGGGAAAAATATATCCCGTATGTGATCGAGCCGTCGCTGGGCGCCGACCGCGTCGCGCTCGCGTTCCTTATCGACGCCTATGACGAGGAGCCCCTTGAGGGCGGCGATGTGCGCACGGTCCTGCACCTGCATCCGGCGCTGGCGCCGGTCAAGGCCGCCGTCCTTCCGCTTTCCAAGAAGCTCGCGGCGCCCGCGTGGGAGATCCACGATAGGCTCGCGAAGCGTTTTCCCGTGGACTATGACGAGGCCGGTTCGATCGGCAAGCGTTATCGTCGTGAGGATGAGATCGGTACGCCGTTTTGCATCACGTATGATTTCGATTCCGAAAGCGACGGCTGCGTGACGGTCCGTGATCGAGATACAATGGAGCAGGAAAGAATCCGCATCGAGGATCTGGTCCCTTATATCGAAAGCAGAATGGAGTTCTGAATATGAATAAGAAAAAAACTGCAAAAAGGCTTCTCGCTGCCGCCGTAGCGATAAGCGGTGCGTATCTTGTCATCCTGATTTTGATTTCTTGTCTTCAGAAGTGGCTGAAGCCGATGCAGGATGCGCCGCTCGGTGTACGGGATACCTTTTATTTCCCGGTCGACGACGTTGTCGTGTCGGCCGTCTGCTTCGTTTTCATGCTTTTGATTTCCCTTGTTTTGATCCACCGTATCGGGCGCGGGATGAAAACGGGCGGACTTGCGGCGGTGGGAATCGCGGCATTTGGCGTTTTGGTGCCGTTTATCCAGAAGCTTGCCGCTTACTGGGAGGGCATCCGGCTTGCCGATGGTCAGGTTTCAACGGAGGCTTCCATCGATTATGTGACGAGCGCGTCGTATGTACACGATTTGACGGCGTGGGCGGTGCCGCTGCTGTTTGTGTCCTGCGCTCTGTTTGCAGCAGGATGTGCGGCAGCGCTGTTTGCCAGAGAAAACGAAAAGCGTTGAATCTTTTCTGCCGTCTTCCGCAAGGGGTGTGCGGCCGGCCTTTTCCTGCACCGAAAATCCCGGAATAAGGCTTCCTTGTATCTTCTTCATACAAGGAAGCCTTTGTTTTTCTTCTCGGATATCGCTGTCAGTCATTTTTTTGAGGGAAAAAAACTATAATTTCAATACATTCCAATCCAAAAAGGAAATTCTTTTATGAAAATCAACACAATCTATACGATAGCCTCCGGCGCATGGATCGGCGGCACCATGACGGTGCCGGGCGTTTCCGGCGGTTCAATGGCGATGATCCTCGGCGTCTATGACCGCTTGATTGGGTCCGTCAACGGCATTTTTCATAAGGAGAGACGCCGTGAAAGCATCCTTTTTCTTTTAAAATTTCTTCTCGGCGCGGTCGCAGGGCTTTTTCTGTTTTCAAAGCTCATCACTTTTTTACTGGAGAACGAAGCGTGCGCGTTCCCGACCCGGTTTTTCTTTCTTGGAGCGGTCGTCGGAGGGGCACCGATGATTTTCCGTTCTGCCGGCGTAAAGCGCGTGAGCGCAGCGGTTTTCCTGTATCCGATCATCGGGATCGCGGCGGCGCTGTCGATTTCCCTTATCCCCTCCGGACTTTTTGAGATCGGCGGAGAGGGGTTCCTCTCCTTGCTGCTTGGAATTCTGATACAGCTTGTGGGCGGGCTTGTGATTGCCGTCGCGCTGGTCCTGCCGGGGATCAGCGTTTCTCAGATGCTTCTGGTCCTTGGCATCTATGAGCCGCTGACCGAAGCGGTCAGCAGCCTTGATTTCATGGCGCTTTTGTCGTTTATTCCTCTCGTTATCGGGACGCTCGCCGGCATTTTTCTCACGACGGGAATTTTGGAGCGGGCGATGGGGCGTCATCCGATGGGAACCTATCTTCTGATCTTCGGTTTTATCCTTGGGTCGCTGCCTGAGCTTTTCCCGGGCTTGCCGACCGGCTGGGAGATTCCGCTTTGCATCCTGACGGCAGCCGCCGGATTTTGTGCGATCTTCTGGATTTCCAAGAAAGAGGCTACGTAAGCTTTTCTGCCCATATGGAAAGTACGGCATGTCGTAGTGTATTCCATGCACGACAGAGAGTGGCATTCGATTCGATATCTTTTGTATCATTCATTGTAAAACTTGAAGAAGTTTATAAGATAACATTCCCCGACGAAATTCTTATATTGGAATCTATAAGAGATATTGATAACCTATCTACCATTATTGAACAACAAATGGAAGAGAGAAATGAAAGTAATAACTGAACATGTTTTTTCAAATTTGATTTGTAAAGTTTCAGAAAACTATCCGAATTGCAATATATATAGTCATTGGAAAACAGCGTATAAAAAATATATAACGCCAATCAACTGCGTGTTGTATGCAGCATTTGGGGTGCTTTTGGCAAAAAATATAAGTCAGATATGTTCTGTTTTCAACATCGAAGAAGTTAACATACAGCTATTTTTCTGTTTAGTTTTAATAGCAGTAGTATCGCTAATAACATTGACCATTCTACATGAATCGATTCATCTATTAATCCTACCGCATAAAATTAAGACTGCTGTAATCGTATATAAGTTTCCTTTTTCGATTAGTGTTGAGCATTGTGTTTGGTTAAGAAAATCTCAGAAATTATTCGTGTTAATATCACCGGTTTTACTCATATCATTTTTTGTTATTCCTTTCTTTATTTTTCATCATTATCTGCTGGGATGTTGGCTTGTTGTCTTAAATATTTCATTAGCTTGGTCTGACATTTTCTCATTTTTTTATATATTAAAAAATATCCCTCGCCGAGCACTTATGTTCGGAAACTTCTACCAATGTCAACGATGATCAATCATAGAAACGATTTTTTTAATAGGGATAATCACAGCAAAAGGTAGAGTATCCTTATCGCTGTTAAATTAAGGAATATTTTTCTATGAAAGAAAAGGGCAACTTACCGTACGTTGGTTTCCCGTTTTCGGTGAGGGCGTCAACAAAGATATCATATAAAAATGGAAAATATTTGGTGGCAATATATTTCTTTTTCCCCCAACCTTTCTAAAATACCTGAATACATCAAGCTGTTTTTTACTTATCCTGTAAAGAAGCGAAGGTGGCGGTTGTGGCCAGTGGGTATCATGTGGGTGCCTTTCTATTAAGTTTTTCATAATAGCGACGCTGTATGGTCACTTGGAATGATTCTCCTCTTTTTCGCCCATGCGAAAAAGAGGAGAATCTGCTTACAGGGTCGTCCTGATTCCCGATAGGGCACACACGATTGGTTTTGTATACGAGAATTTTGATCGACCAGGAAAAGCGATTTGCGATTAGAAGATGATCCGAGAGGTTTTTCTCTTGGTCCGTTTTTTTTGAATAGAAACCTGAAGAATGGAAAAAAATTCGTTTCAACAAGAGATAGATGGGATTATTTTACAAAAAAATATTGACAAATTATGGAGGTTGTGGTAAAATATGCGAACAAACGTTCAAAACTAAAAAATGGGATGGGAAAGGAGAAGCCATGAAGAAGGAAGACATGAGAGGGAAGCAGTACTTGGAAGGTCTGCTTCAGTACGGAACGGAAATCGGGGAAAAAACGGCGGAGCTTGCCTACTGGAGGTCAAGCGGCGAGGATTCTTCGGGAAATGCAGGATCGCCGGCGATTGCGCAAAGGGAGGAGGAGATAGAGGCGCTGATCCAGGCCTTGACGAGAAAAAAATTAGACGCGACAAGGATGATTGACGAGATGGAGGATCCGGTGGCGCGTGCTGTTCTGCGCAGAAGGTATATTTTGGGGGATACCTGGGCGAAGGTCGCGGAAAGCTGCGGTGGCATGAGCGAGCGCAACGCGCACTATATCCACGATATGGCGCTTGAGGATTTTGAAAAAATTTTTGAACAGACGTAAAACGTTTCAGTCGATTTCCTTGTATTTCATGAAGCGGTTGGGGTATTCTAATACAAACATATGTTTTATCATTTGTCCGTTTTCTTTTGGATTCAAAAAACAGGTGATTCATAAAAAGAAAGGCCAAAAGGCCGAAAGGGAGGATGTATGGATCTCAAATTTCAAGTAAACAGGCAGCATATTGCAAGAGTGGACCATGCGCACGTGGTCGCAGGCAGCCGCAATTTCATCGGCTGTACCTTTGCGTTCGGTCCGGAATGGGACGGCATTGTAAAAACGGCTATCTTTCGGAAGGGAGAGACGGTGTATCATGTCGTACTGTCGGAGGACGCCATCGCAAGCGGGGACATGCCCGTTTTTTCGGCGGGCATATGGCAGGTCTCCGTTTTCGGCGGCGACCTTATGACGGCGGACAGCGCCCCGCTTCTCGTCTGCGAATCGGGATACGGCGACGGAACAGCGCCGGCGGCGCCGTCCTCTACGGTATATGAAGCGCTCAGCAGCATGGTAGCGGGCGCGATGAGCAAGGCGGAGGCGCTGGAGGAGGAATTCGATGCGCTGGAAACGGGTACGCCTGTCTGTGTGACAGGCGAGACGCTCTTTCTGAACTGATGGAGGGACCTATGAAAATCACGAAAATATTTGACAATAAAACACAGACGGAATATGAGCTTGCCGACGCCGCCGCGAGAGACGGAACGGCGATCGCGGACGGGGCTATCACGCCGGAAAAGACGTCGTTCGGGCATATTCTCCATAAAACGTCGTCGAATCGATATGATCCTGCGGGACAGACGGACGACACCATAAGCCCGCATTACTATGTGGACGGCGTACCGTATCCGACGGCGCAGTTTGACAATTCCTATCACTGCACGGCCAAGATCGAGGCGGAGCCGTCGACCGCGTACTGGCTGGGGCTTGTACCGGCGCAGAGCGGCTACACGAAGCCGTGGGCGGACGCTTCCTATGGCGTTTTTTTCTACGATGCGGACGGGGATTATATCAGCGGGACGACCTCCAATTCGTTTACGACGCCCGCCGGCACGAAATATCTTCGGTTCAATTACGCCATTTACAAAGGACTGACGCTTTTCGAGGTCAACCGGACGTGTATGCTTGTCAAGGGAGAGACGGCGCCAACGGAATACGAACGGTACTACGACTATTTTCTCGATACGCAGATCGAAACGCTGAATGCCCGCGTGGACAGGCTCACAAAGCCGGTGTATTATCATGCCGACGGCGACGTTCTGGACGTCATATACAAGTATTCCGCCGCGAAGGATATGCGCGTTCGCCTGAAAAAGAAGGGCGGCAACAATCTGTTTGATTTCTATCAGTTCGCGTTTATCGACAATGCGACGGAGTTTGTCTCGTCGGATTACAGCGGCGGAACGATCGCCGTCACGACGACGAGCGACTGGCATTCTCCGTTTGTCATGGCGGCAAAATCGGATATCGACGGCGACGCCGTAAGCTCCGGCCATTTTACCGGCGGCAATCACGAATATACCAATACCGGCGCCGGCGGCACGCCGACCGCGCGCTGTGCGGAGCTCAAGTTTTTCGCCGACGGCAGGGAAGTTGCGGACGCGGAGGGCTACTGCGAGCGGATCGAGGCGGTCTGGACCAATTATGTGCAGGCGTACAATACCAAAAAATCCGACGGGACGGGACGCGAGGTGCTGCGCGAATGCCACAGGCTCCTCTTCGACGGCGTGCGCTTCCTTGTGCATGTGGACCTTGTCCCGCTTGAGGACGTAACGGTCGCCACATGGTATGGCCTCCAGTGTACGACGCTTTCCCCGTGGCGCGGTACGGGCCATTATATCGGCGGGACGAACCGCGCGATGTTCGACGCTTCGGCGGCGACCGACTGCGGCGATAAGAGTGCGGTGGGTCTTGTTCTGCAAAGCGGCGGCAATGTGCTGGAAATGCGCGTCGATCCCGCGGTGGACCTTGGCGACAGGCGTTTCTATGCCGGCACGCAGGGAATTTTCACGAAAACATATGACAAAGCCTACTTTTATATCATCCAAAATACCGATCTTTTGAAGGATTCGGTCTATACGCTGGAGGGAAGCTATCGGTTCTATTCGGAGTAAAGCGTATGGGCGCTTGCCGCAGAGCCGGACCGTGCTCCGCAGCGTTTCGGAACACGAATGGCGCTTTCCGGTGCACAGAAAGAAACAAGGGGAACGGCTTGCCGTTCCCCTTGTTTTACGATTTCCATGACATGTGTTATTCCCGAATTATGGTGGTCGCCGTAATGCTTCCCTCGATATCCCCGGTTACGGTAACAGAGCCGTCTCCTTTGATGATGACATCCCC